>JASLLV010000021.1 GCA_030746935.1 Rhodospirillales bacterium
ACGCTGCTGAGCTACGGCGTGGACGTACCCGGCGCCTTCATGGACGCGGACAGTCTCGGCGCGGCGCGGCGGCGGTTCCGCGAGACGGTGCCCGCCGATCACCTGGCGTTCTTCCAAAGCCTGCGAACCTATCACGTCGCCGGCGACTATCTGTTCGTCCACGCCGGCGTCATGCCCGGCGTCGCCCTCGAGGATCAGGCGGAGTTTGATCTTCTTTGGATCCGCGAAGACTTCCTCTACCACGATTCGCCGTCGGACAAGGTCGTTGTGCACGGCCACTCCATCTCGCCGACGCCCGAGGTCCGCGCCGGAAGGATCGGAATCGACACAGGCGCGTGGCATTCGGGGTGTTTGACGTGCCTCGTCCTAGAGGACGAGACGCGGCGCTTCCTCCAGACCTGACGGGACCGCCGGAAACCGGGGCGCCGACCCGCCGTCGCCGAAGCGAGGCCGACCTGCCTTCGCGCAGATAGGTTTGCTACCATCAAATGGTTCAATCTGGTCGGATAGTGCTCTAGGCTCGGCCCGTCGCGCCGATTGCGGGCGCCGGTGACGAGAGGGGTCGATGGCTTCGCGAAAACGAATCCTGGTGACGGGCGGCGCGGGTTTTCTGGGCTCGCACCTGTGCGAACGCTTGTTCGCCGACGGACACGACGTCCTTTGCGTCGACAACTTCTTCACCGGAACGAAGGACAACGTGGCTCAGATGCTGGGCCATCCCCACTTCGAGCTCATGCGCCACGACGTCACCTTCCCGCTTTATGTGGAAGTGGACGAGATCTACAACCTCGCCTGTCCCGCGTCGCCGGTTCACTACCAGTTCGACCCCGTCCAGACCACCAAGACATCGGTCCACGGCGCCATCAACGTGTTGGGGCTGGCGAAACGGACGCGGGCCAAGATCTTTCAGGCATCCACGAGCGAAATCTACGGCGATCCCGAAGTCCATCCGCAGCGCGAGGACTACCGCGGCAACGTCAACCCGATCGGGCCGCGCGCCTGCTATGACGAAGGCAAGCGCTGCGCCGAGACCCTGTTTTTCGACTACCACCGCCAGCACGGGCTCAATATCCGCGTCGCACGCATCTTCAACACCTACGGCCCGCGAATGGACAGCCGCGACGGGCGCGTCGTGTCGAACTTCATCATCCAGGCGCTCGCCGATGAGCCGATCACGCTTTTCGGCGACGGCTCGCAAACCCGCGCGTTCTGTTACGTGGACGACCTGATCGAGGGAATGATGCGGCTGATGGACGCCGACGATGCGCTGACCGGCCCCGTGAATTTGGGTAATCCCAACGAGGTTCCCATCCGCGCCCTCGCCGAACGGATTCGCGAGATCGCGGGATCGAAGTCGGCGCTGGAGGAAGGGCCCCTTCCCGAGGACGATCCGGTGCGCCGCTGCCCCGACATATCGCTCGCGCGTGCGCGCCTCGGATGGGAACCGACGGTGGAGCTGGATGCGGGCCTTCGCAAAACCGTCGCCTATTTTCGAGACCTTGCCGGGGCCAGTGGTGCGTCCGCCGGCCAGCCAGGGGCACGACGGCGCGAACCGGTCGCGGGCGATTGAGGCGGGACGCATATCGAGCGAGGGCGCGATGACCCAAGAACTTCTACCGGTCCCGTGTCCGCGGTGCGGCGAGAAGCAGAACACATACTCCGGCGATTTCGACCCCGACCACGTGCCCTTCGGGCCGGTGCTGTGCATGGCCTGCGGCCACGCGTTCGAACGTGGCGAGTATCTCGCCGGCCTCGAGCGCGCGACCCGCGATCGCGACACGCGTTTGGCCGAGCGTCGGCGCGGGCCGCGCTAAATCATTGTCCACGCACGTGGTTTCGCTCGGCCACCAACAGAATCATACGCATGGGGCGGTCGGGCTGGGGCCGATCTATTGGATTCGGCGCAAGCGCGTACTTGTTCAGCCCGCCGGGTTCCAGGCCGCTCCGTAGACCCGCCGAGCCCAGCCGCGCAAGCCCCGTTCCGGGCTCCCTGACCGATCCTTTTCGGGGCCGCCCTGAAGCCAGTCGCGCAACGGAACGAAAAAGCCGGTCTTCGGCCTCTCGAGTACGGCTCGGGGCAGGCGCGGGTTCACGCTGTTCGCCATCTCGCGCTTGCCCGGCGTCCCGTTCCGAACCATCGCCGCCACCTGCGCGAGCAACACCGGATCGACGAAGGGGACGCGGATCTCGAGCGAATGCGCCATCCCCGCCCAATCCGCGTCGCGGAGAAGCTGATTGCGCATATAAAAGCTCATCTCGAGCGCCGCGATCTTGGCGCGCGGGCTCTCGAGTCCCGACGCGCAGTCGGCGAGGTGGACGAGGGGTTGCAGCTCGCGCCAACCCTCGCGTGCCATTTCCGAATCCAAGAGCTGGGGCAGCTCCCACGGCATGAAAAGACCGCGCCGCAGGAGATAGGCCTCGGCGTAGCTCGTCCCGTACTCGAGGATTCCGGCGTATTTGGGAGACGTGAGGCGGCGGACCAACGGCGCCGCCACAACCCTGAGCGCCCTTCCCGCCGGCCGCAGCCAGGGAGCCCGCCCCAGCCGGCCGACGAGCGCGGGGATCTGGCGGAAACTGTCGTAGCCGGCGAATAGCTCGTCACCGCCGAGCCCCGAGAGCGCGACCTTGAGACCCGCCGCCGCCCCCGCCTGGGCCACGAAGTAGGTGTTCACGCCGTCGATAGTGGGCTGATCCATGGCCGCGAGGAAGGCGCCAAGCTCGGCATGAAAGTCCCGCTTGGCGACCCACCGGGTCCGATGCCGGGTTCCGTAACGGCGGGCGACGTCGGCCGCCAGAGGCGCCTCGTCCAGGGGCGTATCCTTGAACGCATCGAACCCGAGCGTCACCGTCTCGAGGCGCGTGCCTTCGATTTCCGAGGCCAAGCCGGTGATCGTCGCCGAATCGCGGCCGGAAGACAAAAACACGCCGACCGGAACGTCGGCCACCAGATGGTGGCGGACACTGTCGAGGAGGGCGTCCCGAAGATCACCCGAGGCGTCGTGGCTTCGCCCCTGGGCAAGCACCGTGGGAATGTCGAAGAAGCGGCGCATGTGCTTGACGCCGTCTGCGCCGACCCACATGGTCGAGCCCGCGGGCAGCGCGTGGATATCGCGATAGAGGGTGTGCGGCTCAGGCACGTAACCGAACAGGAAAAAGCCGACGTTCCCCGCCGGCGCTGCCTCGGTTTCGAGGCCGCCGGCGATCAGCGCCTTGACCGAGGACGCGGCCCGGAAGGTCCCGGCGACATCGGCGTAATACAGCGGCTTGATCCCGAAGGCGTCGCGAGCCAGGAACACGCCGCGGCGCGCCTCGTCCCAAAGCGCGAACGCGTACATACCGCGCAAATGCTCGACCATTGCGTCCCCGAAACGGTCGTAAAGATGCAACAACACCTCGGTATCGGACTGGGTGCGAAAGACGGCGCCTTCCGCTTCCAGCCAAGCGCGCAGCGCCCGGTAGTTGTAAATTTCGCCGTTGTAGGTGATCCGGGTACGCACATTGCTGCCGTCACCGGGCGCAAACGTCATGGGCTGGTCGGCTTCGGCGCTCAAATCGATGATGGCGAGGCGGCGATGCGCGAGGCCGACGCGCTCGTCGTCGGCGATCCAAAGGCCCGATCCGTCGGGCCCGCGCGCGGCCATGGCATCGCGAACGACGGCAAGTTCGGCCTCGCGGACCGGCGGCGCATCCGGTCTGTGGGCGAATATGGCTGCGATCCCGCACATGCCCGGTCCTTGGTTTACTCCGAACGGCGCGCAGGAGAAACTTTTTCGCGAGCCGGGACGGGATGTCCGCCGGGTAGATTTCGGCTCTCTTTGGCTTTCGCGTTGAAAACGGGGTAAAACCCCGGCCATGAAGCAGGTGATCCAGAGCGCGCGTACGGGCAAGCTGGGGCTCAAGGAAGTGCCCGCGCCGAGCGCCGGCCCGGGACAGCTTTTGGTCGCGACGCGGGCCTCGCTGATCTCGGCGGGCACCGAGCGCATGGTGGTCGATTTCGCGGGTAAAAGTCTGGCCGGCAAGGCAAAGGCCCGGCCCGATCTCGTCGCCAAGACATTGCGCAAGGCCCGTCGCGACGGCGTCGGCGCCACCATGCGCGCGGTGCTTGCGCGCCTCGACGAGCCCCTACCCTTGGGCTATTCCGCAGCGGGCGTTGTCGCCGCGGTAGGTGCGGGCCTCGAAGGCGCGTTCCGCATCGGCGAGCGGGTCGCCGTGGCCGGCGCCGGGATCGCCAATCACGCGGAACTCAACGTCGTCCCGCGCGCTCTCGCGGCCCCGATCCCCGATCCGGTAACGGACGACGAGGCGTGCTTCGGAACCCTTGCGGCGATCGCGCTTCATGGTGTCAGAAACCTCGGTGTCGGTCTCGGCGACGTGGTCTGCGTCATCGGCGCGGGCCTCGTCGGCCAGCTCGCCCAGCAGCTTCTGACGCTGGCCGGGGCGCGCGCGATCGTCGTCGATTATGACGCCGCACGCCTTGCGACGGCGTGGGCCGCGGGTGCCGAGGCCACGTGGAACCTGGCCGAAACGGGACTTGCGGAAGAGATCGCGGCCCGGACGCAGGCGCGCGGGTGCGACGGCGTCCTGATCGCGGCGGCCACGCGTTCGAGCGAACCCTTCGCGACCGCCGCCGCCGTCGCCCGCGATCGCGCGCGAATCAGCGTCGTCGGCATGACCGGCACCCAGTTTCCGTACCGCGAGTTCATGGCCAAGGAGCTCTCGGTCGTGGTCTCGCGATCCTACGGGCCGGGGCGCTACGATGCCGAGTTCGAAGGCCGCGGCGTCAAGTATCCCGAGGGCTTCGTGCGCTGGACCGAGACCGAGAACCTGGCCGAATGCGTCCGCCTGATGTCGCCCGAGCGCGCCCGCCGCCTCGATGTCCGGCCCTTGATCAGCCATCGCTTCGCTATCGACGACGCCGAAGCGGCCTACGCCGTCGTTACCGGCGGCGAGGCCCATCTCGGCGTGGTTCTCGGGTATTCTTCCGGCGCGCCCGAAACCAAACGGCCCGCGCCCGCCGCCACTGCCCAAGTTCGCGCGGCGCCGGCCAAAGGCATTTGCGCGGTGGCGCTGATCGGCGCCGGCTACTTCGCGCGCGGCGTGCTGATGCCCGAATTGGTCAAGCTTAAAGGCGTGCGGCTGGAGACCGTCGTCACCCGCCGGGGCGCCGGCGCCGAGGCGGCGCGCGAGACGTTCGGTTTCGCCCACGCGGATACGGACCCCGAGACCGTCTTCGCCTCGCCCCAGGTCAACGCGGTCATCATCGCCACCCACCACGATAGCCACGCGGCACTCGTTGAACGCGCGCTTCGCGCCGGAAAGGCGGTGCTCGTCGAAAAACCCCTCGGCCTCGACCGGACCGAGATCGAGGGAGTTCGCGCGGCCAGCGCCGAATCGAACGCGTTCTTCCAGGTCGGCTTCAACCGCCGTTTCGCACCGCTGGCGCGCGAGATGCACGGCCATCTGGAACGTCTGTCGGGGCCGAAATTCCTGCTCTTGCGGGTGAACGCGGGCCCGGTCCCGAACGAAAGCTGGGTCGCCGATGCCGCCGAAGGCGGCGGGCGTATCCTCGGCGAGGTCTGTCACTTCGTCGATCTCGCCCGATATCTCACCGGGGCCGCGATCCTGTCGGTCGGTGCCGAAGCGGCGCGTCCGCCCACAGACGCCTGCGCCGACGTGAACGTGAGCTTAGGCTTTGCCGACGGAAGCCTCGCCACCATCGCCTACACGGCGCTCGGCGACGCGAGCCGCGACAAGGAATTGATCGAGGTCTACGGCGGCGGCTCGGTGGCCCGGATCGAGGACTTCCGCACGCTCGCGATCACCGCCGGCGGCCGGGTTACGACGCGCAAAGCCGGGCGCGCGCCGGACAAGGGGATCCGGGCCGAGCTTCGCGCCTTCGTCGACGCCGTGGCCGGCGGCGGCCCGGCGCCGATCGACGAATCGGAGCTGGTTGAGACGAGCCTCGCCACCGTCGCGGTGATGGAATCGCTCAGGACCGGCGCCCGCGTCACGCTTTGAAGGCGTCCGCGCTCCGCGTCCGCCACAACTTGTCGCCGCCGCAAAGGACCCTATGATGGCCGCGCATCCCCGACGGGCGACGGCGATGGATCTCAACGCCTACTTCGCATCCGAATTCGACGAACACGCGGGCGTGCTGGCCGCCACGCGCGAAGCGGTCCGCGAGCCGTTCGTGCGCTTAGTAACCGTGTGCGCGGACGCGATCCGCAGCGGCGGCAAGATTGTCTTTTGCGGGAACGGCGGCAGCGCCGGCGATTCCCAGCACTTGGCCACCGAATTGACCGTGCGCTACAAGACCGACCGCGCGCCCATCGCGGCGATCGCGTTGACCACCGACACCTCGGCGCTGACCGCGATCGGCAACGATCTAGGCTTCGACGAGCTGTTCGCGCGCCAGGTCCGGGCCCTTTGTCGGGCCGGCGACGTGGTCGTCGGCATCTCGACCTCGGGCCAGAGCGAGAACGTGATCCGGGCGCTGCTGGCGGCGCGCGAGCTTGGCGCCGTAGCCGCGGGCCTGGGTGGGCGCGACGGCGGCCGTATGGCCGGCATTGCCGATCCCTTGCTCGTGGTGCCGTCAGACCAGACCGCCCGGATCCAGGAGATGCACATCACGCTCGGTCAGATGCTGTGCGGGGCGCTCGAGTTGGAGCTGGGTCTCGTATGACCGATCGCGGGGCTTTGACCGCCCTGGTAGAGCGGTTGGGCGGTGCGCGCGTGCTTTGCGTCGGCGACGTGATGCTGGACCGCTTCGTGTACGGCGCCGTCGAGCGCATCTCGCCCGAGGCTCCGGTCCCAGTCCTCAGGGTCGGTCGCGAAACCGAGATGCTGGGCGGCGCCGGAAACGTGGTGCGCAACCTGGTCGCGCTCGGTGCGAGCCCGCGTTTCGTCTCGGCGATCGGCGCCGACGGGCCGGGCGAGAGAGTCCGCGCGCTGCTAGCCGAAGAGGCCGCCGTGGAGGCAGAGCTGATCGTGGTGGACGGGCGACGGACCTCGGTCAAGAGCCGCTTCCTCGCCGGAAACCAACAAATGATGCGGGCCGACGACGAGACCCAGGCGCCGCTCGAGGGCGAGAGCGTCCGCCGTCTCGTCGACGCCGTCTCGCGGGCGGTCGCGGAATGCGACGTGGTCGTGCTTTCCGATTACGGCAAGGGCGTCCTGTGCGGCGATGCGCTGGCGGGCCTCATCGAGGCCGCGAAGGCGAGATCGAAGCCGATCATCGTCGATCCCAAGGGTACCGATTTCTCGGGCTACCGCGGCGCCTCGGTGTTGACCCCCAACCGGCGCGAGCTTGGCAAGGCGACGCGCATGACCGTCGATGGCGACGCGGCGATCGTCGAGGCCGCGCGGCAGTTGGTGTCCGATTGCGCCCTCGAAGCGGTCCTGGTCACCCGTAGCCGCGATGGCATGACCCTGGTGAGCGCGCGCGGCGCGGTCACCCATCTCGCGACCGAAGCGCGCGAAGTCTTCGACGTCTCCGGCGCCGGCGACACGGTCGCAGCGGCGCTGGCCGCGGCGATCGCCGCCGGCGCCCAGCTGGACGAGGCGGCGGCGCTGGCCAACGTGGCGGCGGGCATCGTCGTCGGCAAGGTCGGGACCGCGGTCGCGTTTTCGGGCGATGTCGCGCACGCGCTCCATCACCAGGACTTGAGCGACGCCGAGGCGAAGGTATCGGCGTTGGCGCCGGCGCTCGATCGCGTCGACCGGTGGCGCCAGCGCTCGCAGCGAATCGGGTTCACCAACGGCGTCTTCGACCTGCTACACCCGGGCCACGTCGCGCTGTTGCGCCACGCCCGCGCATTTTGCGATCGCCTGGTGGTGGGCCTCAACAGCGATTCGTCGGTGAAGCGCCTAAAGGGCGCCGACCGCCCGCTTCAGCCGGAGGCCGCGCGCGCCACCGTGCTCGCCTCGCTGGCGAGCGTCGACATGGTGGTGATCTTTTCCGAAGACACGCCGCTCGACCTCATCGGGGCGATCCGTCCCGATGTCCTCGTCAAGGGGGCCGACTACGCACTCGAAGACGTGGTCGGCGCCGACCTGGTCCAGGGATACGGCGGCCGGGTCGAGCTTGCGCCCATCGAGGCCGGCTTCAGCACGTCCGCCACAATCGCCCGCATGGCAAAATAGGGACCGTCGCCCTTATCCGTCATAGGGTCCGGGGCATACGCCCTTAGGCTCGGCGGCGGGCAGGCGGTTGAGGGCTGGTTCCGCTTCGGCGGAGAATTCGCTACCCGTCGCCGCGCCAAAGCCGGCTGGCGAGCCCTGGCCAGAATCCCTCTTCGGTGGCGGATGGTGCGGCGATTGCGGACCCCGCGCCGAAGATCGGCTTCGGAACCAGGCCTTCGTGGGCGCCGGTCATGAAATCCCGCCACAGACGCGCCGGAAGGCCGCCGCCGGTAACGCCCCGCATCGGGGTGCCGGAATCGTTACCGACCCAGATCCCGGCCACCAGATGGCCCGTGTAGCCGACGAACCAGGCGTCGCGGTGATCCTGGCTGGTCCCCGTCTTGCCCGCCGCAGGTCGGGGAATGCGGGCGGCGCGCCCCGTGCCTTCTCGGATCGCATTCGCCAGCATGGCGTTCATTCGGGCCGCATTTTCCGCGCTCATGATCCGGCCCGGACCCGAGCCCCGGCGGCGGTACAGCACTTGACCTTGGCGGTCGCGGATCTCCGTGATCCCGTAAGGCCAAACACCCATGCCGGCGGCGGCGAAGCTCGCGTAAGCGGCCGTCAACTCGATTACGCTGACCTCGAAGGAACCGAGCGCGAGAGATGGGCTCGGCGCCATGGGCGCCGTGATCCCCAGCCGCCGCGCCGTCTCGATGATCCGCGCCCGGCCCGCCCGTTCGGCGACGCGAACGGCGACCGTGTTGATGGAGCGGGCCAAGGCCGCGCCAAGCGTCGTCGGGCCGACGTGGCGGCCATCGAAGTTGCGCGGGCTCCAGCCTGCGATCGCGATGGGCGCGTCGACGACCACCGTCTCGGGCTCCATGCCCGCTTCAAGGGCCGCGAGATAGACGATCGGCTTGAAGGCGGACCCGGGCTGGCGAAGCGCCTGGGTCGCCCTATTGTATTGACTCTCGCGATAGTCCCTTCCCCCAACCATGGCACGCACCGCGCCGTCCGGGGCCAGGGCGACCACGGCGGCTTGATCGGCTCCGTGCCCGCCGCCTTCGGAGGCGATGGCGTTTGCGACGCTCGTTTCGGCGATGCCCTGCAGGCCCGCATCCAGGGTCGTCAGGACGACCAGGTCGCGACCGCCCGGCGAGACGTAATCGGAGGCCTGCGCGAAGACCCAGTCGGCGAAATGGCGGCCGCGCCCGTTCGCCGAGAAGGGGCGCGCGCCCCGCTTGGCACTGCGCTTCGCGGCGGCCGCTTCGCCCGGTTCGATGGCGCCCCACGCGACCATGGCGTCAAGCACGATGGCGGCGCGGGCGGCGGCCAACGCCGGATCGTTCCGAGGATTGTAGCGCGACGGCGCCTTCAAGAGCCCGGCGAGCATCGCCGCCCCGGCAAGGTCGATGTTTTCGGCGCGAACGCCGAAGTAGCGCTGGGCTGCCGCGTCCACCCCGAACGCGCCGGCGCCGAAGTAGACCCGGTTGAGATAGATCGCGAGGATTTGGTCCTTGGTGAACTTCTGCTCGAGCCACAGCGCGAGCAGAAGCTCCTGGACCTTGCGCTTGAGCGTTCTTTCCGGTGTGAGGAACAGGTTCTTGGCCACCTGCTGGGTAATGGTGCTGCCGCCCTGGACGATTGCCCCGGCGCGCGCATTCGCCAAAAGGGCGCGCGCGAGCCCCCGAACGTCGAGCCCGAAGTGCTCGCGGAACCGGCGGTCTTCCGTGGCAAGAACCGCATTCACCAGATTCTTGGGCAGGCGTTCGGCGGCGAGCGGCCGCCCGTAAAGATCGCCGAAGCTTGCGATGGGCGCGCCGTCGGCCGCCAGAACCGTGACCGAGGGCCGTCGCGTCGCGCTCACCGCGCGGTCCACGTCGGGAAGATCGGTGGCGTACCAGGCCGTGAGGCCGACGGCGACGACGGCGGTCCAGGCCGCGACGATCGCCGAGGCGCGCGCGAGCCAACCGACCACCGGCCAGAACCGCAGACCGCGGACCGGGCGGGCCCGCGTTCGCGCGCCCCTTTCGCGAAGGTGCCCCCGTCGCGCGCCCTTCGCCTTGCGATCAAATGGTTTCGCCACGGACCGACTTTCCGCCCGCCGCGGTTAGTGAAGCGTTAACGCCGGCTCGCGCGTTCAGACGTCGAGGTTGGCGACCATGAGCGCGTTTTCCTGGATGAACTCGCGGCGCGGCTCGACCGCCTCGCCCATCAGCGTCCCGAACAGGTTGTCGGCGTCCTCGGCGTGGCTCACCTTGACCAGCAGGAGAGCACGCGAATTCACGTCCAGCGTGGTTTCCCAAAGCTGGTCGGGGTTCATCTCGCCGAGGCCCTTGTAACGCTGGATCGAGATCCCCTTGCGCCCGATCGCGGTCACGGTGTCGATCAGCGAGATGGGGCCGGCGATGGGGAACTCGTCCTCCTTGGTCTTAAGCGTTCCGTGACGCCCGTAGGTCTTCTGCAACTCGGCCGCCTTCTCGTCGAGGCGGCGGGCTTCGGCACTCCGGATCAAGGCCCCGTCTACGGCGTGGCGCTCGGAAACCCCGCGAAGCTTGCGGGTGAACGCGATGCCCCCGTCGGCGAGCGGCTCGCCCCGCCACCCGCGTTCGGTCTCCACCTCGAGCGCGTCGAGGCGGCGGGCAATGTATTTTGCCGTTTCGCCGGCTTGGCCCGCGTCGGACAGGACGCTCGGGTTCAGCGCGCCGAGGATGGCGGCCTGTTCGACCACCGCGCTCGGGACATGGCGCCCGAGGCTGCCGACCATCGCCTTGGCGGATCGCGCCTCTTCGAGGGCGCGGCGCAGATCGGCACCGGCCAGCTGGGTCCCGTCGTGGGTGGTGAAGACGGCGTCGTCGTCGATGGCGACGCCGAGTAGGTGGTCCTCGAGCGCCGCATCGTCCTTGAGATAGATCTCCGAGCTGCCCCGTTTGGCGCGATAGAGCGGCGGCTGCGCGATGTAGAGGTACCCGTGCTCGATGATCGGGCGCATGTGCCGGTAAAAGAAGGTCAGCAACAAGGTCCGGATATGGCTGCCGTCCACGTCGGCGTCGGTCATGATGATGATCCGGTGGTAGCGGCATTTGGAGATGTCGAAATCCTCTTCGCCGATGCCGGTGCCGATGGCGGCGATCAGCGTGACGATCTCGGCCGATCCCAGCATCTTGTGCTCGCGTGCGCGTTCGACGTTGAGGATCTTTCCCCGGAGCGGCAGGATCGCCTGAAACCCGCGATCGCGCCCCTGTTTGGCTGAGCCGCCAGCCGAATCGCCCTCGACGATGAACATCTCGCTCTTTTCGGGATCGCGCTCCTGGCAATCGGCCAGCTTGCCGGGAAGCGAGGTCACGTCCAACGCGCCCTTGCGCCGCGTGAGATCGCGCGCCCGCCTCGCCGCTTCGCGCGCGGTCGCCGCCTCGACGATCTTGCCGATCACCTTCCTCGCTTCGGCGGGATGCTCCTCGAGCCAGCGGTCGAGATGCTCGCCGGCGATGGATTCGACCACCGGACGCACCTCGGACGAGACCAGTTTGTCCTTGGTCTGGCTGGAGAATTTGGGATCGCGCACCTTGACGGCGAGCACGCAGGTCAGCCCCTCGCGCGCATCCTCGCCCGTCAGCGTGACCTTTTCCTTGCGCGCAAGCCCGAGCGTGTTGGCGTAGGCATTGACCGTGCGTGTCAGCGCGCCGCGAAATCCGGCCAGGTGGGTGCCGCCGTCGCGTTGCGGAATCGTATTGGTGAAGCAAAGCGTGGTTTCGTGAAAGCTGTCGTTCCACTGCATGGCCAGTTCGACGACGATGTTGTCGCGC
The DNA here is from genome assembly GCA_030746935.1 of Rhodospirillales bacterium. GTDB lineage: Bacteria > Pseudomonadota > Alphaproteobacteria > Rhodospirillales > JASLLV01 > JASLLV01. The sequence continues at coordinate 11,931 of JASLLV010000021.1, forward strand.
TCTCCGATGATTTCGATCGGGACGCTGGTGACCGGGTTCTTGGCGCGATCGAGGTAGGCGACGAAGGCCTTGAGCCCACCGTCGTAGTGCAATTCGACCCGCTGCGGCTCGACGTGGCGATCATCGATGAGCACCAGCTTGACGCCGGGATTGAGAAACGCCAGTTCCCGCAACCGGTGTTCGAGCGTAGCGAAGTTGTACTCGGTCATGGTGAAGTGCTGGCGCGAGGCGAGAAAGGTGACGCGCGTGCCTGTGCGCCCCTCGCCGTCGACCAACGGCGCGGGACCGGCGATCTCGAGCGGCGCTTCCGATTCGCCGTCTCGAAAGCGAACCCGATGCTCGTTGCCTTCGCGCCAGATCACCAGTTCCAACCATTCTGACAGCGCGTTGACCACCGAGACCCCGACCCCGTGAAGCCCGCCCGAAACCTTGTACGAGTTGTGGTCGAACTTCCCCCCGGCATGAAGCTGGGTCATGATCACCTCGGCCGCGGAGACACCCTCCTCGCTGTGGATGTCGACGGGAATTCCGCGGCCGTCGTCCTCGACGGTGACGGTGCCGTCGGCGTTTAGAATCACCTCGATCGTCTCGCAAAAGCCAGCCAGCGCCTCGTCGATGGCATTATCCACGACCTCTTGCACCATGTGGTGGAGGCCCGAGCCGTCGTCGGTGTCGCCGATGTACATGCCGGGACGCTTGCGCACGGCCTCGAGCCCACGCAGCACCTTGATGGATTCGGCGTCGTAGGCCTCCGGCGCTTCGGAGTCGCCGGCACCGGTTTGGCTAGAGGTTTCGTCGTTCATCGTCCACTCGTTGCGTTCGCCGGAAGGCGTTGGGCCGCCCGGGGTTTCGGGTCGTGTCTCACCACGGCGTCACCGTCGCGTCTTCGACGCGGAAGAACTGGGCGGCGGCGCCAAGCGGCGCGAAAACGCTTTCGTCGGTTCCCGTGAGCCAGGCCTGGGCCCCGAGCGCGGCAATGTTTTCGAACAAGGCGCGCCGACGCTCTTCGTCGAGACGCGCCGCGATTTCGTCGAGCAACAGAATCGGGACCGAGCCCCGCTCGGCCGCCTGCAATCGCGCGAGCGAAAGGATCGCCGAGATGAGGAGCGCTTTTTGCTCGCCGGTAGAGCACTGCTCCGCGGCGAGACCGCTGGGCCCGTGAATGATTTTGACGTCGCTGCGGTGCGGTCCCACGGCGGCGCCGCCAACCTCGGCATCCCTACGCCGCGACTCACGCAGCTCTACGCGCAGCTTATCCTCGGCGTCCAGCGCCGGGCCTAAGTCGAGCCACTCCTCGACCGCACCGGTCGGGATCATTTCGACGCTCGGGAACGCGCCCGCGTGCTGCGTGGCATCGATTCGGTTGAGGCGGCCTGCGATCTCGCGCCGCGCCGCCGCGATTGCGACCCCGGTGGTTGCCATCGAGTCCTCGAGGACATTCAGCCAATGGCCGTCGGCCTTCGGACCGCGCCCCGCAGCGCCGCCGCCGCCGCGCAGCACGCGCGTGCGTTCGCGAAGCGTGTGTTCGTAACTTCCGACGCGGCGCGCATGGGCCGGGTCAAGGGAAAAGACGAGCCTGTCGAGGAAACGGCGCCTCGTCGAGGTGCTGTCGGAGAAGAGTAGGTCCATGCGGGGCGTCAGCCACACCGCGCTCAGGATCGATGCCAGGTCCGCCTGGCTCCGGACCGGCGTACCGTCCACCCGCACGACGCGCCGGTCGCGCCCCTTGGCTGCGCCATCCGCTGCAAGGCCGGTCCCCACTTCGACTACTCCTTCGGCAGTGGCGATTTGTCCCGCCACGGCCCACGTCGTAACCGCATTCGAAGCGGGCGGCGCCGGCGCCGAGGCGTCTCGATCCGTCCGGCCACCCGTGCGCCGAAGGATCTCACCGAGCCGGGCGGACCGAAGCCCCTTGCCCGGGGTCAGAAGCGAGACCGCCTCTAACAGGTTGGTTTTGCCGGCGCCGTTGGGTCCGGTGAGCACCACCGGCCGCTCGTCGGTCTCGAGCCGCAAGGCGCGGTAGTTTCGGAACTCGCTCAAGCTCAGACTCACGACCGCCGTACGCCGGCCGTCGGCGGGCCACCCCGCACTCCTCTCCAGCCGCGCCAAGTCTTGACGAGCCGACAGCGCACGCTCCTCCTAGACCCGCATGGGCATAAGAACGTAAAGCGCGCTCGAATCACCGGTCGCGCGAATGATGGTCGGCGAGACCGGGTCGGCCATGACGAACTGCGCGCTCTCACCCTCGATCTGCTGGGTGATGTCGAGCAGATATCGCGAGTTGAAACCGATCTCCAGCGCTTCGGCGTCGTAGGCCACCTCGAGCTCCTCGGTCGCGCTTCCCATCTCGGGGCTGGTTGCTGAAAGGACCAGGTTTCCGGGGTTCAAGGACAGTTTCACCGATCGCGATTTCTCGCTCGAGATTGCCGAGACCCGATCGACCGCACTGGCGAATGTTTTGCAGTCCACTTCCAGCACCTTGTCGTTCCCGGCCGGGATGACCCGGTCGTACTCGGGAAACGTCCCGTCGATCAGCTTCGATGTCAGGCGCGCCGAATCGAACGAGAAGCGGACCTGCGTATCCGACAGCGCGACCGAAACGCTCTCGCCGCAGTCCTCGATCAAGCGGCGCAACTCACTGACCGCCTTCCTGGGCACGATCACGCCGGCCATGCCCGCCGCGCCGTCGGGGAGCGGCAGCTCGAAGCGGGCCAGGCGGTGACCATCGGTGGCGACCGCGCGCAGAACCTGGGTGCCGTCGCTATCGGTCGCATGTAAATAGATGCCGTTCAGGTAGTACCGCGTCTCTTCGCTCGAGATCGCAAAACGCGTGTGATCGATCATGCTGCGAAGTTCGGACGCGGGAACCGCAAAGCTGTGCGGAAGCTCGCTTTCCGACATCACCGGGAAGTCCTCGATCGGAAGACACGCCAGACTGAACCGCGATCGTCCGGAAACCAGCACCATCTGCGAATCGTCGCTTTCCATCGCGACCTGCGCGCCTTCGGGCAACTTGCGCACGATTTCGAATAACGTGTGCGCCGGGACCGTCGAGGCACCGGGGGCTCCGACGTCGGCGTCGACGGTCTCGACGATTTCTAAGTCCATGTCCGTCGCATCGAGGCTGAGATGCGTCTCGCGCGCTTCGATCTTGACGTTGGAAAGGATCGGGATCGTGTTCCGGCGCTCGACGACGCTTTGCACGTGCCCCAGCGACTTCAGCAACGTGGCCCGTTCGATGGTCAGTTTCATGACGAATTTATCGCAAAATTTCCGTACGCGTCGGGTCGAAGTCGGGCGCTCGGACCGAAGAGCCGCGCCGCCGCCGAGGGTTGGCGAATGGTTCGATCATCGTCCTCGGGGACACACGGCACGGCGAGCGCCGAACCATCGTGCACAGCGTCCGCCATTATACCAAAAGCCCTTGGATTCCAAATCGAATTCCATCGCGAGACGGACCGTCCGGGGGGCTGCGAGGAGGCCCCGGCGGCGGCAATTCGGCGGCCTTCGCGGGCGGTTTCAACTCTCGAGCATGCGGCGCAAAAGCTCGACGTCCTCGGCGAACCCCGCGTCGCGATCTCGAAGTTCGTCGACCTTGCGCACCGCGTGCATGACGGTGGTGTGGTCGCGCCCGCCGAATTTGCGGCCGATCTCGGGCAATGAGCGCGTGGTGAGCTGCTTGGCGAGGTACATGGCAACCTGACGGGGGCGCGCGACCGAACGTGCGCGCCGCGCCGAATGCATGTCCGACAGACGAATGTTGAAGTGCTCGGAAACGCGCTTTTGGATCTCTTCGATCGTGACCCTTCGGTCGTTGGCGCGCAACAGATCGTGCAGCACCTCTTGGGTGGTTTCCATGGTGATGTCGCGCCCCACCAGTTGGGCGTGGGCGATGACCCGGTTCAGCGCGCCTTCCAGTTCGCGCACGTTGGCGGTGATCCTGTGCGCAAGGAACTCCATGATCTTGCGCGGAACCTGGACATTCATCTGTTCGGCCTTGGATTCCAGGATCCCGAGGCGCAACTCGTAGGTCGTGGCATGGATGTCGGCCACGAGGCCGCAGTTGAGCCGCGAGATCAGGCGCTCCTCCATGCCTTCCAAATCCGAGGGTGACTTGTCGGCCGAGATCACGATCTGACGGCCCTGGTCGACGAGGTCGTTGAAGGTGTGGAAAAACTCTTCCTGGGTCGAGTCCTTGCCGCTGATGAACTGGACGTCGTCGATCATCAGCACGTCGACCGAGCGGAACTGCTCCTTGAAGTCCATCATGTTCTGTTCGCGCAATGCGCGGATGAACCGGTACATGAACTTCTCGGCCGAAAGATAGACGACCGTGCGCGTCGGATCGCGCGTGCCGATGTGCCACGCGATCGCGTGCATCAGATGCGTCTTGCCCAGGCCGACGCCGCCGTAAAGGAACAGCGGATTAAAGGTGACCGTGCTTGCCTCGGCCACCCGCTTCGCCGCCGCGTAAGCGAACTCGTTGGGCTTGCCGACAACGAAGTGGTCGAAGGTGAAGCGCGGATCGAGTGGGGCGCTAAGCTCGTCACGCCCCGAAACGCGGGAACCGTTCCGCGAGGGCGCCGACCCGGCCGGGGCACGCCGCGCCTCCGGGGCGGCGCGCTGATCGCGGGCCCTGACTTCCTCCTCGCCGCGAATCGCGCGATCGGACTGGACGACGATGTCGACGCCGCGGACATCGGCGCATTCGTCGCGCCAGTAGAGCTGAAGACGTTCCAGATAGTGGGCCAGTACCCAATCGCGCATGAAACGCGTTGGAACCGCTATTCGGACGGCGCCATCGCGCAGCTCGCGCACGGCCATCGGCTTCAACCAGCTGCGATAGGCCGTCTCACCGATTTCGCCGCGCAAGCGCTCGCAAACCCTTTGCCAACGCGAGTCGAGGTCGTCCTCGTCGCTGTCACCCTCGGACATCAATGGTTCGCCCCCCCAAGTTCGTCGGATGGACCGCCGCCGCCAACCCGGATCTAAGGAGCGCGTGGCTCCTGCACTCCCCGGCGGCGGATCTCGCCGCCCGGATCGAACGACGCCTTCCCGGCTCCGTTTCCGGCCCGCCGCCGATGGCGCTCGTTATCCGCCTTTACGATCTATCGCTGGAGCCACGGTCCGGGCGCGGCCGGTTCTCGCGACCAGTGCCGCACCTTTGAACCCGTGCCCCTTTCGAACGATCCTCCCCTCCGACCAGTGGCTCTGTCTCTCGTTTGTGGGTGATCATGCCCGCTCGGACATGCCGGCGCCTGGTCCAGAATGTTGATTGTTATTTCAAATTTACTTTGTACTCACTGAGTTTCTCTTCTGCACACGTCGCCCACCCATGAGTATATCAATTAAGAAACAGCAAATACGTGCAAGGACTTCATTGTGACTTGCGTTATTCTATCATCTTCGGCGGGCGACGGCGCGGTCAGAGCCCGAATCTACACGGCCAAAAAATCCGATTCAACGGGGTCGAAACGGGAACGCGTGAAAAATTTTCTTGACATCGGCGCCTTCGAGGAGGGGCTCGGAGCGCGCTCGGTGGACGCGTCAAGGGCCGCGCGCAGAATGCGTCGCGGCCCTGAACTTCGGGCCGACCCCATGGGCCGGCCGCCGCTCCCCCCTGGGAAACCTGGGGGCGCTAAGCCCGGCTCTCAGGCAGGCATCGCCTTGATGCGCGCCGAAAGTCGAGAGAGTCGTCGCGCCGCCGTGTTGCGGTGAACCAACCCCTTGTTAACACTGCTCATGAGGTACGGCTGGGCCTCGCGCAACGCCACGGCGGCCAGTGCGCGATCGCCGTCTTCGATGGCTTTTTCGACCTTGCGGACGAAGGTTCGCGCGCGCCCTATTCGGGCATGATTGATGGTCGTGCGGCGCTGGTCGCGCCGGATTCGTTTCTTGGCGGACGGATAGTTGGCCATCTGTTCGCAATCGCTTTACGGTCCGACTCGGAAGGAGGGCGCTTATAGTGTCCGCCCGCATGCGCGTCAACCCTGCCCCGTTGCCGAGACCGGCGGGTCGGGCGAGGCGTCAGCGCGGCGCGCGGGGGCCAGGAGATAGGGCGAAGCGCACAGTCAGTGTCCCGGCTCCGAGCGGGTCTGCGCCCGTTCCGAGAAAGACGAGCTCGAGAATTTCGCCTTCTCTCGCGAAGGTGGTCAGCCCAGTTCGCGCCCATCCCAGCTGGGGCAAGGTGGCGTCATAGAATTCGATGACCGATTCACGGCTAACGCGGCCCGTAGCGATCGCCTCGACGATGCGGCCCGAGGGCGTATCGAAGACCATGACCCCTTGCGGGGCCTCTTCGAGCCCCGGCATCAATGGCAGATCATCGACGGCGCTGACGAACGGGCGATTCTGGGCGCGCGCCGGAGAGTCGAGAGCGCCGAACGAACACGCGGCGGCGACGAGCGCCGCCGTCAACACGGGCTTCCAGCGGGTCATGGCGCGACATCCTCTCTCAGCGCTGCTTGGTCGAACAATAGAACGTCGCCCGCCCGCCTTGGACGATTCGCCGAATTCCGCCGGTTTTCGCCACCACGCACATGCAGCCCGGACAGCGTTCGCCAACGCGCCCATAAACTGCGAAGCGGTGCTGGAAGTAGCCGAGCTCGCCGCTCGGTTGGCGGTGGTCGCGCAGGCTCGCGCCGCCCGAGGCGATCGCGTCCTCGAGCACGCGGCGAATCGTCGGCGCCAGCCTTTGGGCGCGCCGGCCCCCGATCGTGCGCGCCATCCGTTTTGGTGAAATACCGGCCCAGAACAGGCTTTCGCAGACGTAGATGTTTCCGAGCCCGGCGACGATCCTCTGGTCCATGAGCGCCGATTTCACCGTCGTCTTGCGCCCGGCGACGAGTGAACCGAGCTTCGCTCCGGTGAAACCTTCGTCGAGGGGCTCGACCCCCAACCCGGCTAAGAGCGGGTGACCCGCGAGCCCGGTGGTCTTGGTCAACGCCATCAGCCCGAAGCGCCGCGGATCGCAAAAGCGCAAGAACCCGCGTTTTGAGGTGCGGTCCGCGGCGATCTCGAACTCAACGTGATCATGGGGCTCGAACGGGGGCCGCGTGCCCGCGGACCATTTGAGCCGCCCCGACATGCCGAGATGGATGATGCACGAAAGGCCGCCCTGCATGTGAACGATCAGGTACTTGGACCGCCGGTCGAGCGCCAGCACGCGCCTGCCCTCGAGGCGACGGGCGAAGTCGGGGACGATCGGCCGCCTTAGGTCGCGGCGACGCACTGTCACGCGCGCCATCCGGCGCCCCACGAGGACGGGGGCGAGACCGCGGCGGATGGTCTCGACTTCGGGCAGTTCGGGCATCGCGGCCGATCACAACGATGACGTCGCCCATCGCGACGGCCGAGAGTAGCGCCATGGTGCGCGCTCGGCTATGGTCCCGTCCCATGTCGCAATCGGGTGCCCGCGCCGCAAGCGACGGCGAATCGAACGCCGCAGGGGAAGCGGTCGACTTCGGCTTTCGCCGCGTGAGCGTGGACGACAAAGGACGGCTTGTGCGGGCCGTCTTCGATTCGGTCGCACCGCGATACGACCTCATGAACGACTTGATGAGCGCCGGCCTTCACCGCCACTGGAAGAACGCGCTCGTGGACTGGCTGAACCCGCGTCCGGGCATGCGCCTACTCGATATCGGCGGGGGGACCGGCGACATCGCGCATCGTTGCCTCGCGCGCGGCGCGCAACCCATCGTCTGTGACGTCAATGCCCGCATGCTCAACGTCGGGCGGGACCGCGACCTCGACGGCGGCGCGCTTTCCTCCATCTCTTGGGTTAACGGCGACGCCGAGAACTTGCCGTTCGCGGATTCCTCGATGGACGCCTGTGCGACCGCGTTCTGCCTTCGCAACGTGACCGGCCTTGCCAGGGCCTTGAGGGAAGCGCGCCGGGTGTTGAAGCCGGGCGGGCGATTTCTGTGTCTCGAGTTCTCGCGAGTGGTGATCCCCATCCTGGACCGTCTCTATGATTCGTACTCTTTCCGGGCGGTGCCTTTGCTCGGGCGCTGGGTCGCGGACGACGAAGAGGCGTACCTCTATCTCGCTGAAAGCATCCGCCGTTTCCCCGCCCAGGAAGACTTCGCCGCCATGATCGCCGAGGCCGGCCTCGGCCAAGTCAAGCACCGCAACCTGTCGGGCGGAATCGCGGCGCTGCATTCCGCCTGGCGCGTCTGAACACCGGCCGTCCGCCCGTGGACGGATTTCGTAGCGAGTTCCGGTTGCTGGGCTTGGCGCGATCGCTCGCGAGCCACGACGCGTTGTCGGCGCTCGAGCGACTCGGGATCGCGCCCCGAACCGTCCGGCTCGTGGAATTCGTCCGCGGATCACGCGGCGACGACCGTTCTGCGAGTGCCGTGGCCCGTGCCTTGTCCGAAGCGGGGCCAGGCTTCGCCGCGCTCGGCCGCCTCGTCGGCCTATTTTGGGAACCCTTGGAACTTGGTGCGCTCGGCGCCGGCGACGATGCGTGGCCGCGGCCACCCCCGTTCGCCGCCGACGAAGCGCGGGCCACGATTGCGCGCGAACTCCACCAACCCTTCAAATCGCTGTTCTCGGCGTTCGACGACGCGCCGGACACCATCGGGCCCCTCGCCCAGGTGCACCGTGCCGAGAGCACCGACGGCCGAGCGCTCGCCGTCAAGGTCCTGCGCCCTGGCGTAGACGCCGCGCTGATGCGCGATCTCGCGCTGATGGGGGCGCTCGCCGGCAGGCTGGCGCTCCTCCGGCCCGAGTGGCGGGGACTGCGGATCGAGGACTCAATCGACGGGTTCGCCGAAGTGCTGGAGACGGGGATCGATCTCAGGCTCGAGGCCGCCGCGGCAATGAAGATCGCCGACAATTTCGTCGGCGACGAGACGTTCCGCCTAGCCGAGACCGACTGGGAACGATCCGCTCGCAGGGTCTTGACCCGCGCGTACGTGACGGGACCCGGAATCGACGAGCGCGACGCGATCATGGCCGCCGGGTTCGACCCCGCCCAGGTGCTCGTCAACCTGATCACCGCCTTCTTCAAACAGGTGCTGCGCGACGGCGCTTTCGTCACCGAGTTCTCGGGCGAGACGCTGCGCATGGCGCAAGACGGCGCGATCGTCGCCACCGATCTCGGCGCCGTTGTTCGCTTGACGCCGGGGGCTCGTCGATATCTCGGCGCGCTTCTCGCCGGCCTCGTCGAGCGCGACTTCGAAGGCGCGGCACGGGCCCTTCAGGAAGCGGGGTGGGTTCCCCCCCCATCGCGAGCCGGTCTCGACCGCGCGCGCGCTCGAGCGGATTGCCGACACCGCGGACGGCGAAAAGCGGTCGTTCTCCGACCTCGTCGTCCCCGTCTTTCACGCCGCCGAGCTGGCGATCCTCGAGGGGCACCCAAGGCTGATCGCATTCGAATCGGCGCTGCTTGGGATCGAGCGGATCGCGGCGGCGATTGCGCCGCAAACACCTCTTTGGGATACGGCCTTGCCGGTGATCCGAAGCTGCCTGGCCGACGTCCCCGCGCGCCGAGGCCGGCGAATCGCGCGACCGCGTCCCGTCGCCTCCGAGCTCGCGGTGGGCCGACTTCCGGGCGAGTCCCCGGCGCGTCCTCCCGCGGATGCGCTGCGTCTCTATCCCAAGGTGATCCGGAGGCTACGCTTCGACACCGGGATAAACCCGTATCTGCCGATGACGTGGATCGTATTCGTGGCGTTCTTTGTCTTCCTGGCGCTGATCCTCTGATAGCGGCGCCGCCCCAGGGCACTATGCGACCAGATCGTGGTCGCTCGGTTTCGCTTAACGGCGATCCGCCAGGCACCTAAGACCGATCTATCTTATTGAGATCGAGCGGATTCACGGACCTGATCACAACCGCATCGCGGTTCCAATCAACCGCGATCCGCTCTAGACTGTTGGGTCCATTCCCCAATCGGTCGCGAATACGGTCATGCTTGAAGGAAAGAAGCTCCTTCTCGTCATCTCGGGCGGCATTGCCGCCTACAAGTGCCTCGAATTGATTCGCAGGCTCAGGGAGCGAGGCGCGGACGTGCGCTGCGTGCTGACCGGGGCAGGCGAACGGTTCGTCACGCCGTTGTCGGTTGCCACCGTGACCGGCCAGAGGGTCTTTCGCGATCTGTTCTCGCCGACCGACGAAAACGAGATCGGCCACATCGAGCTCGCGCGTGAGGCCGACCTCGTGCTCGTCGCGCCCGCCACCGCCAACATCCTCGCCAAGATGACCGCCGGAATCGCCGACGATCTGGCGACCGCCGTCCTACTCGCGACGGACAAGCCGGTGATGGCGGCGCCGGCGATGAATGGGCGCATGTGGGAGCATCCGGCGACCCGGGCCAACGTGGCTCGGCTGGCCGAACGCGGCGTCCAATTCGTCGGTCCCGAAGAGGGCGAGATGGCCGAGGCCGGCGAATGGGGACCCGGCCGCATGACCGAGCCAGCCGACATCCTGACGGCCGTCGAGACGTTCTTCGCGGGCGCCGGGCGCCTGCAAGGCCGGCGCGCGATCGTCACCAGCGGCCCCACCTACGAGGCGATCGATCCGGTCCGTTACATCGCCAACCGCTCGTCGGGCAAGCAGGGCCACGCCATCGCCGGGGCGCTCGCGCGGCTGGGTGCCGAGACGACCTTGGTCTCCGGCCCGACCCGTTTACCCGATCCCCTGGGCGTAAGGGTGATCAACGTCGAAGCCGCCCGCGACATGCTGGCCGCGTGCAAGGGGGCTTTGCCTGCCGACGTCGCCGTTCTCGTAGCCGCGGTGGCCGACTGGCGGGTCGCCGAGCCGGCCAAGCGCAAGATCAAGAAGGACAGCACCAAGGGTGCCCCGGTCCTCAAGCTGGTCGAGAACCCGGACATCCTCGCGAAGCTTAGCGCCGACAATGCGGGACGCCCCGCTCTGGTCGTCGGGTTCGCGGCCGAGACCGGCTCGGTGGTGGAAAAGGCGAAGCGCAAGCGCCTCACCAAGGGCTGCGACTGGATCGTCGCCAACGACGTCGCGTCGGGAACCTTCGGTGCCGAGTCGAACACCGTGCACCTCGTGACCGCCGAGGGCGTCGAGGACTGGCCGCCCATGGCCAAATCGACCGTGGCCCAGCGCCTCGCCGATCGCATCGCCGACGCGCTCGAGGGCGTGCCCGCGCGCCCGACGCCATGACCGCGCTCGGCGTTACCATAAAGCGGCTCCCGCACGGCGCCGACTTGGCGCTGCCCGAATACGCGAGCCCGCATAGCGCGGGTCTCGATCTCGTGGCCGCCATCGCGTCTTCGGTCGAACTCGAGTCCGGAGGCCGGGCCGTGGTCCCGACGGGGATTGCGGTGGCGCTTCCGCAAGGCTTCGAAGCTCAGATCCGGCCGCGTTCGGGACTCGCGGCCGAGCACGGAATCACGGTCCTCAACAGCCCGGGAACCGTGGATTCCGACTACCGCGGCGAGATCAAGGTGATCCTTGCGAACCTCGGCCCGGCGGCGTTCACACTCGAGCGCGGAATGCGGATCGCGCAGATGGTCGTGGCGCCGGTCTCGGCGGTCGTTTGGCGCGAGGTGCGCCGTCTGCCGGCGAGTGTCCGGGGCGAGGGTGGCCTGGGCTCGACCGGAACGATGCCCCCGGTGTAGGCGGCAGCGCCGTTGCCCGGGCCCGAGACGGTTCACAAGCGTCGTCGAGCACGAATCGACATGGACTTCAGCGAAACCCAGATTCAGCGCTACGCCCGCCACATCCTTTTGCGCGAAGTCGGCGGCGAAGGACAGGCGCGACTCCTCGATTCCAGCGTCCTGGTGGTCGGCGCCGGCGGGCTGGGCTCGCCGCTTCTGCTCTACCTCGCGGCCGCGGGCGTCGGGACCATAGGCGTCGTCGACGACGACGACGTGGATTTGACGAACCTGCAACGCCAAGTCGTCCACACCACCGCCGACGTCGGACGGCCCAAGGTGGATAGCGCGCGCGACACCATCGCCGCCATCAACCCCGACGTCCGCGTCCACGCGCACCACGAAAACATCGACGCCGAAAACGCGCTTGCAATGATCACCGGTTACGACGTCGTCGCCGACGGAAGCGACAATTTCCCGACCCGGTTTCTCGTCAACGACGCCTGCTTTCTTTGCGAAAAAACACTGGTTTCAGCGGCGATCCTGCGGTTCGACGCCCAGCTTGCCACGTTCAAGGCGCACGTCCCCACACCCGAGGGAGATCACGGCCCTTGTTACCGCTGCCTGCTCGGCGGGCCGCCGGCGGGGCCGGTTCCTTCTTGCGCCGAAGCCGGCGTCCTCGGCGCGCTATGCGGCGCGGTCGGATCGTTGCAGGCGGCCGAGGTCTTAAAAGAGCTGCTCGGAATCGGCGAAAGCCTGTCGGGCTTCCTGCTTGTGATGGACGCACTCAGCGCCATGATCCGAAAGATCAAGGTGAAGCGCGATCCCGCCTGCCCCTTGTGCGGCGATCGACCGACAATTCGGGACCTGTCCGCCCATGCCGGCTGATCGGCCTCGACACGCGCCCCCGGACAAGCTCTCGGTCGTCGCCTTCTCGGGAATGTTCGATCAAGTCCACTACGCCGTGGTCGTGGCGACGGCGGCGGCCGCAGTGGGTCGGCCGGTCACCCTGTTCTTCACCATGGGCGCATTGCGCGCCCTGCTCAGGCCCGGCGAAGACGGCATCGCCCCGTGGCGCGCAATGGCGGTTTCCGAGGGCGCCGGGGACGGCGATGCCATGGACGCATCGTTTGCCGCCAGCGGCGTCGCCACCTTCGAGCAATTGCTCGGCGCGGCCGCCGAGCTCGGCGTCCGCCTAATGGTCTGCGAGATGGGGCTGAGGGCGCTGGGTTTGGGCCGCGAATCGCTTCGCCCCGACCTCAACGTCGAGGAGGGGGGCGTCGTGAGCTTCCTCAACGATGCCTCGCGGCACGGGGCGGTGATCTTCGTCTGAAGCGGCGGCCGAGGCGGTCGCCGATTTCCTAAAGGTCGGCCAGCACCCGGTCCGGCGGGGAACGGCCGTCGACGAAGGTCTTGATGTTGATGATGACCCGCTCGCCCATGTCGATTCGCCCTTCGAGCGTTGCCGAACCCATGTGCGGGAGCAGGATCACGTTGTCTCGCTCCCTGAGCTTCGGCGGCACGGACGGCGCGTATTCGTAAACGTCGAGACCGGCGCCGGCAATCTGGCCTTCACCGAGCAGACGGGTCAGCGCCCCTTCGTCGACCACCTCGCCGCGCGACGTGTTCACCAAATAGGCGTGCGGTTGCAACAGCTTGAGGCGGCGCTCTGAAAGCAGGTGATAGGTCGCCGGCGTGTGCGGGCAGTTGACCGAGACGATGTCGACCCGGGCCAGCATCTGGTCCAGGCTTTCCCAGTAGGTCGCCTCGAGCTCGGTCTCGATGTCGGGGTGCACGCGATTGCGGTTGTGATAGTGGATCGAAAGGCCGAACCCGCGCGCCCGGCGCGCCAGGGCCTGGCCGATGCGCCCCATGCCGACGATCCCCAGCCGCTTGCCGTTGACGCGGTTGCCGAGCATCCAGGTGGGCGACCAGCCGCCCCAGGTGTTGGCGCGCATGATGCGCTCGCCTTCCATGAGGCGCCTGGGAACGGCGAGAACCAGGGCCATGGTCATGTCGGCGGTGTCCTCGGTGAGAACGTCGGGGGTGTTGGTAACCGTTATTCCCCGCTCGTGCGCCGCGCCAAGATCGATGTTGTCGACGCCCGCGCCGAAGTTCGCGATGAGCAGCAATCGCGGATCGGCTGCGGCGATGACGTCGGCGTCGACACGGTCCGTGACCGTCGGCACCAGCACGTCGGCCGATTTCACGGCCGCGACGAGGTCGTCATGGCCGAGCGGCGCATCATCGAGATTCAACCGCGCATCGAACAGCTCCATCATGCGGGTCTCGATGACGTCGGGAAGCCTGCGCGTAACGACGATACGGGGCTTTTTCGTGGGCATCGCGCGAACTCCGGTGGCGTCGCGGCGTATCATGCCCATAGCAACACAGGCGAATCTTGTCCAGGGCCAGCGATCTGGGTTTGGAGCCACAGCATGGGCGCCACCGCTTGACCGGAACGGGCTTGGGCGCACAATATCGCGCGCCCGCTCCCTGTCCCGCTACGAATACGAACCGCGAGCCGCCGATCGCCATGGCCCGTTTACGAAAACGCATCGTCGCTGCCGCGGTCGCCTCGGCATTGTTGGCCGTGTCCGCGACGACCCTCGGCGCGCGCTCGGCGTCGGGCGCGGAAGGCACCGGCCTACCGCTGCCTAGATTCGTGAGCCTTCGCGCGACGGAGGCGAATCTGCGCACAGGTCCCGGGGTCCAGTACCCGGTGGACTGGGTCTACCATCGCCAGCTCCTACCGCTCGAGATCGTCGCCGAATACCACACCTGGCGGAAAGTGCGCGACTGGGAGGGGACGCAAGGCTGGGTCCACCAAAGCATGCTCGACGGCGCCAGGACCGTCATCGTCACGGGCAGCGTCCGGACGCTGCGCAAAAGCATGAACACGCGGAGCGACGCCGTGGCGCGCGCCGAACCGAGCGTCATCGGGCGCATCGTCGAATGCCCCGACGGCGCGAGCTGGTGCAAGGTCGAGATCGATGGCTTCGAGGGCTGGTTGCGCCGGGTCGAATTCTGGGGCGTATACGCGGACGAGGTCCTGCGCTAGCGCTTGGGCCGATTGCTCGGTACCGGCTCGCGGACCGGTGCGGTTCCACGTGAGTGGATAGCGATTTGGCGCT
>JASLLV010000022.1 GCA_030746935.1 Rhodospirillales bacterium
CAAATGGTTCAATCTGGTCGCATAGTGCTCTGGGCCGGAAACGGGACGCCCAGGTCCTCGCCGATCCGGGCCATCTCAGCAGCCGACCGCGCCGCGAGCGGGATTCCGAACTTGCGGCGCTCGCGCTCCAGCGCTGCGCCCCGAGCGCCGGCCATTCGGACTTCGTCGAACCCCTCCGCCGGCGATAGCGTGCCCACGCGTTCGATCAGCGTATCCATGCGCCGCTTGAACGCCGCCACCGGCATGAAGCTCGCCACCTTCATCGCGACCAGCAGGTTGCCGCTGTCCACTTCGCGCTCATGGTTGGTGTACGTGCTCAGCACCGTGCCCGCAAACTGGGCGCCGGTCATCACGCCCGCGAGAACGTCGCTCAGCATCGCCAGCGCTGAGCCCTTGGCGCCGCCGAACGGCAGCAGCGAGCCTTTCATGGCGGCGCGCGCCGTCGTCGCCGGCCTGCCCTCGGCGTCGACCGCCCACCCTTCGGGAATCGGCTGGTCGGCTTCCGCGGCGATGCGGATCTTGCGCCTGGCGACGACGCTGGTGGCCATGTCGAAGACGAACGGCGGGTGCCGTCCCGCCGGGACCGCGACGGCGATCGGGTTGGTCCCGAGCAACGGCTCGCGACTTCCCCACGGGACCACGTTGGGCGCCGCGTTGGCCATGGCGACACCGATGCAGTCCGATTCCAGCGCCATCATCGGATAAATGCAGGCAGCGCCGAAGTGGTTGCTGTGGCGGACGCACGCGACGCCGATACCGATCTCGTCGGCCGCTTCGATCGCAGCGCGCATCGCCCGTGTGGCTACCACGTGCCCCATCCCGTTGTTGCCGTCGACGGCGATCGCCCACGGGCTGCGACGCTGGATACGGATCGCCGGCCTGGGGTTGATGCGCCCGGCGCGCAAGCATTCGATGTATGGCGGGACACAGGGAACGCCGTGGGTGTCGAAGCCACGGAAATGCGCGGCGAGCAGGCATTCGGCCTCGATCGCGGCATCGTCGGCGGGCATTCCCGCGCGCGTGAAGACTTCGCCGAGCCACGACTTCAGGATCTCGGCGGGGACCGTCGGCCCTTCGTCCGGCATGGCGCTCCCTCATTGCAACGCATGTTGGCGGCGCGGGCGGCGTCCGTACCGATCTTCAGAGCAGATAGCCGCCCATGTGTTGGCGAATGTTCTTCTCGATTTCGGCGTCGAAGAGCTCCATCACCTCTTCGACGATCTCGAACCAGACCCGTTCGCGTTCGTTGACGTTGGCGTCCTCGCCGAGCGTCCGCGACCGCGTCGCTCGGGTCCCGGCGAAGGCACGGCGAAAGCCGCGGTCGTCGAAGATTTCGAGACTCGCTTCGATCGCCGCGTCGTAGCGTTCCGACTGCTGCTTCTTGAAGATGCCCGCGAACCCCTTGTCCACGGTCAGCTTCTTCTCCGTGACCCGGGCCTCGGTGATGACGAATCGCGCCGTCCCGGCGCGCCCCTCGGCGCGCAGGCGGTCCGACGCCCACTGCCGGAGCGCCCGTTCCGGCGGCGTGGGGAACAAATGCTCGACGTCGGGCGGGCGCATGGACGGCTGGTACACGGATTCCACCTCGATTTTGGCGGCGTCGAGGCGAAACGTCTGAAGGTGGCCGTACGTAAGCTCGGGCAGCTTTTGCACCGGAAGCGGCATTTCGCAAGCGCCCAATAACAAAACCGACGCCGCCGAGAGAGCGGCGGCAGCGAAACGAAAGCGCTCACCGATTCCAACCACGCGTCTATATTCGCACGCGCCCGCGCCGCGGTTCAAGCCGCGCTCAGGATGCGTACAGCGCGTCGAGGTCCGCTCCGTCGAAGACGTACTCGGCCTTGCAGAATTCGCAAGTGGTCACCACGCGGCCATCCACCTTCATGGCCTCGATCTCGGTTCGGGGAAAGGCCTTCAAGGTGGTCGAAACGCGATCACGCGAACACCGGCATCCACGCCGCAGCGGCCGGGGCCGGAAAACCCGCACACCCTCGCGGTGATAAAGCCGGTACAGCACGTCCGAGGGCGAAAGCGCCGCGTCCAGCATTTCGCCCTGGGTCAGGCTGCTCATCAGGATCACGGCGCGCCGCCACGGCTCCCCGGCCTCGGGCGTGCCGTTGCCGCGCCCAACATCGGGCGTCCGCTCGGGCAGGCGCTGGATCACGAGCGCCGAGGCTCGCGTGCCCCCGGGCGCGTCCGTGGCCGCCGCATCGGCCGCCACCGAGACCGCGGTATCAAGTTGCTCTGAACGGTAAAAGTAGTTCTGGGCGCAATCGGTCAACGTCGCGCCGACGATTTCGGTGATTCCCTGATAGCGTTCCGTATCCGGACCTTGATCGACAGTAAAGGCCATGTGTCCGGCGCCGAGCAGCTTGGGAACGGGCCCGCCCGATTCGCCTGCGGCCTCTTCCACGCGGGGACGGTCGAAGCGCGCGTAGCCGCGCAACTCGCCGCCGGATGTGACGTCGGCCACCATCAAGCCGATGGGTCCGTTGCTTCGGGTCTGCAGGATGAAGGTGCCCTCGAACTTGAGCCCGCCGGCGAGAGCCGCCGCGAGCGCGAGCGTCTCGGAAAGCAGACCCGCGACCGGGGCGGGATAGGTGTGCGGCGCCAACAGCGCGTCCAGCTCGCCGCCCAGGCGAACCATGCGCCCGCGCACGCCCAGGGTCTCGATCTGAAACGGCTGGACGAGGTTGCCGAACGGCGGTTCCTCAAGGCGACGATGTTCTGCGCTTACCATGTTCCCGATGCCACCCATCGGTGTTGGGACCGCACGTCGCGCGGCCCGACGAGGAGCGGGCGCGGCCCCAGCCCTTGTCCCAGCCTCTATCCCAGGCACCAGGCGAGGATGCCCTTCTGGACGTGGAGGCGGTTCTCGGCTTCGTCCCAGACCACCGAGTGGGGACCGTCGATGACGCCTTCGGTCACCTCTTCGCCGCGGTGCGCCGGCAGGCAATGCATGAACAACGCATCCGGCTTGGCGCGCGCCATCAACGCTTCATCCACCCGATAGGGCGCGAGAAGGGCCTTGCGCTTGTCCGCATCCGAATCGCCCATGGAAACCCAAACGTCGGTCAGCACGAGATCGGCCCCGGCGAGCGCCTCGGCCGGCGAGTCCGTGACGCGGACCGAGGCGCCTTCGCGCTTCGCCCAGTCCACCACCGCGTCGGGCGGTGCCAGGGACGGCGGACAGGCGAGACGCAATTCGAACCCGAACCGCTGGGCCCCGTGAATCCAGGTGGCGGCGACGTTGTTGCCGTCGCCGCTCCACGCCACCACCTTGCCGGTAATGGTCCCGCGATGCTCCTCGAACGTCATGATGTCGCCCATGATCTGGCAAGGGTGCGTCTGATCGGTCAAGGCATTGATTACCGGGACCGAGGCGTTTGCGGCGAGCTCGTGCAGCCGCTGGTGGGCGTCGGTTCGGATAACGATGACGTCGACGTAGCGCGACAACACCCGCGCGGTATCGGCGATGGTCTCGCCGCGCCCTAGATGCGAGCCCGAATCCGACAGCACCACCACACGGCCGCCGAGCTGTTGCATGCCGACATCGAACGAGACGCGGGTCCGCGTCGACGGCTTTTCAAGGATGATGGCGAGCGTCTTGCCCGCGAAAGCCGCGGCGACGGCGGGCGGAGTTGTGCCGCCCTTGAAGGCGATGCCCGCATCCACGATGGCCCGGAGCGACGCCGCGTCGAGAAGATCAAGATCGAGAAAATGCCTGATCTCCGCCATTTCACGCGGAACCTTCGCCTAGCTCCCGGCAGCTCGCATCAAGGATCGTCATCGCCTCGTCGACGTGGCGATCTTCGATGATCAGGGGCGGAACGAACCGCACCACGTTGTCGCCGGCGGGGATCGCGAGCAGGCCGCGGTCGAAGAGCTTCGAGACCAGCGCCTTGTTCTCGCCCACGCACTTCACGGCCTGCATCAGGCCGAAGCCCCGGACCTCGGAAAGCACCCCAGGGTGATCCGCGACCAAGGCTTCGAGGCTTGCGCGAAACCGCGTCGCGACGGCCTCGACGCCGGCGAGGAATCCTTCCGTGAGGACGACGTCGAAGACGGCGTTTGCGGCGGCCATCGCCAGCGGGTTGCCGCCGAAGGTCGTGCCGTGGGTGCCGGGTACGAGCGAAGCGAACTTCTCGCGGACCAGGCACGCGCCCACCGGGAAGCCGCCGCCGAGGCCCTTGGCGACGGCCATCACGTCGGGCTCGATCCCGGCCCACTCGTAAACGAATAATTTGCCCGAGCGCCCCATACCGGACTGGACCTCGTCGAAGAAGAGGATGAGGCCGAATTCGTCGGCGATTTCGCGAAGCCCCTTCAGATACTCCATGGTGGCCGGGAAGATGCCGCCCTCGCCCTGGATGGGCTCGACCAGGATGGCGCCCGTTGCGGGCGTGATCGCGGCCCGCATCTCGTTCAAGTTTCCGAACGCGACGTGGTCGAAACCGTCGACCACCGGATCGAAGCCATCCAAGAGGTGACTCTGGCCGCCGGCGGCGATTGTCGCGAGCGTGCGCCCGTGGAATGCGTTGGCGCAGCAAATGACGCGATAGCGCTCGGGTTCGCCGGCCTGGTCGAAGTGCCGGCGTATGATCTTGAGCCCGCATTCCATCGCTTCGGCGCCCGAGTTGGTGAAGAACACGGTGTCGGCAAAGGTGGCGTCCACCATGCGCTCGGCCAGCTTCTCCTGTCCCGGGACGCGATACAGGTTCGAGCAATGCCAGAGCTTGCCGGCCTGATCGCGAAGCGCTGCAACCAGGTGCGGATGGCAATGCCCGAGCGCGGTGACCGCGATTCCTGCACCGAAGTCGAGGAACCGGCGGCCGTCGGTGGCGGTGAGGTACGCGCCCTCACCCGTTTCGAACGCAACCTCGGCACGGGCGTAGGTCGGCATGACCGCTTCGATCAAGGGAACTCTCCTTCAGCGCTGAGGGTCGGTCTGCGGGACTCGCGGCGTCCCGGAAAGCCGGGAAGTATCGAGAGGCCCGCCGGCGATGTCAACGTGCGGGGAGGCGGCTCAAGACAAGGAGCGGAATACGCGATGAGAGCGCGCGGCGGGCGGGCGCTCTCTCAGCGGTCCTCTTTTGGCGCCTGGTCGTGATGCGGATGTTCGGACGCGTCCGGTCCCTCGAGGGCAACACGGACGGCGGGCGCGCGCCCCTGCTTGTCCTCGCCGAAATACAGCGTTTGATGAGGGAAGGGGATCTCGATTCCCAGCGCATCGAAGCGCTTCTTCATGCGCCGGTTGAACTCGCGCCCGACCGTCCACTGCTTGATGGGCGCGGTCTTGAAGCGCGCCTTGATGACGACGGCGGAGTCGTCGAACTTGTCGACGCCCATCACGTCAAGCGGCTCGAGGATAAGCGGGCCGAACTCGGGATCCGTTTGCATCTCTGTGCCGATCTCGCGCAGCACTTCGGTGACGGCGTCGGTGTCCTCGCGGTAGGCGATGCCAATCTCGAAGACCGAGTACGAGAACTCCTTCGTGAGATTCGTGACCGTGTCCACGGTGCTGAACGGGATCGTATGAACGTGGCCCGACAAATTGCGCAGCCGGATCGAACGGATGTTCAACGATTCGACGACCCCGGCGTGGCCGCCGGCGCTCACCACGTCGCCGACCGCAATCGAATCCTCGAACAGGATGAAGGCGCCGTTGATCACGTCCTGGACGAGCTTCTGCGAGCCGAAGCCCACCGCCAGTCCGATCACGCCGGCGCCGGCGAGAAGCGGGGCGATGTTGACGCCGAGCTCCGACAGCACCACCAAGGTGACGATCACCGCGAGGACGATGAACAGCACGTTGCGAAAAAGCGGCAACAACGTCCGCGCGCGGGCGCCGCGTTCGATCAGCTTGCCCTCGGCATCGGTTTCGCCGAAATAGCGTTCCACGGCCGATGACGCTGCCTCCCAGACGACCAGCGTCGCCGCCAGGGCGATCGCGATGGTGAGCCCGCTTCCGATCACGCGCCCGCCCAACGGCGAGTTCAGCCATCCAAAGGCATCCAAGCCCCAGCCTTCGAGAAGGGCGAGGACCGCAGCCGCGTAGACGACGCCCCGGAGTACCAGGTTGAGGACCGGCAGATAGCGGTTGGCGCGCGCCTCGAGACCCGGGAACCGCGACTTCGCGTCCTCGCCCACTGCGAACCCGCGCCGGACCACGCGGCCGAGGAACGAGGTGGCGACGTGCGCCGCGGTCAGCACCGCCACCGTCGCTACCGTGGCGCGCAGCAGGAACGCGAAGCCCCCTTCCACGTCCAACGCGCCAACCCCGAAAACGCCGAGCACGTACGCGATCGCGGCAATGTGCCAGATGTCGGCAAGGCGATGGCGCAGGCGTCCGATCCCCTTGCTTCCGCGGTCCTCGGCGTCACCGCCGCGCAACCACGCCGCGACGCCGTCGCGGTTCTGGAGGATGAAGATCGAAACCATGGCCGCGAGCACGAGGCCGAGGAGCTTCGCGAGCCCGCCCCCGATCGCCGCCGGCATGCCGGCGAGCACCGTCGCCTGGGCCAAAAAGTACCCGGCGAGTGCGACCACGGCGAAACGCCGCACCCAGATAACCAAGTAGTTCGCGGTCTCATTGCTCACGGGCGCGAACCTGAGCGCCGGCACCGCCGGAACCAGGACCAGACGCACCGCCACCATCACCACGCGGAAGGCCAGATACGCGTTCACCGCGGCCAGCGTGACGAGATGCGCCTTGGGTTCCTCGCGGACCAGGGCCATCGCCGCGAAGGCGGCGCCCATGAATGCGGCGATCGGGATCAGCTCGAGTACCGTCCGGGCGAGCAGCGAAGCAGCGCGGACCGTCCAGCCCTCGTCTTCGCGGTTCTCGAGCGCCCGCCTCGAGCGGCTGAGCGCGGCACGGACGAGCCGCTCGGTAATCAACCCGGCGACAAGGACGATCGCCAGCCGCCACGCGAGCCACGACCAGAACGCGCGGGCGTCGGGTTCGGACATCTGCTGGCGCAGCCACTCGGCGAACGCCGGCACGTCGCTCACGCTCCGGGCGAGGGCGACCAATTGATTCCCGGTGTTGCCGATTCCCTCGGAAAGACCGGTGACGAATCGCGCCCCCCAGCCCCCCGGTTGCTCGACGGCCTTCTCCTCGCCCGTTACCGCGATCAGCGCGCGCAATCGATCGGCGAGCTTGCTGCGCTCGGTCTCGTCCTCGATCGCAGCCAGAAGATCACCAAGCTCGTCCGCCGTCACCACTCCCTCGGCGGCAAGGGTTGGGCCGGTCGCGAAGCTTCCGATTACAAGGATTGTCGCCGCGAGAACAAGGGCGAACGCCGATGCGATGGCGCGCCCACGCGCCGCGGCCCCTCGACTTGCCAAGATTCCCATGGGGCGTCAGATTAGCCGCCGACATCCGACATGTCACCGTCCGGGATGGAGGATCGCCGTTGCCATGCGCGTTACCATCTATCACAACCCCTGTTCGGCGAAGGATAGCGCCCGGGTGACGCCGGAGCGCCCTGCCGAGCGGATGGTGGAAATCCTTTGAGGCGCGAGGCCGGAGCCGAGAGTTGCGCGTGCGTACCCAAAGCCCGTTCCAGGACCGATCGGCGCGAGAAGTCACGCGCGAGCGGTTCGACGCTGTCCTGTTCGATCTCGACGGTGTCGTCACCTCGACGGCCGCGCTCCACATGGCGGCCTGGAAGTGCGTGTTCGATGCGTTCCTGGACGTTCTCGCACCTGGGGTGGGCATCGATCGGCGACCGTTTGATGAGCGCGACTATCGCGTGTACGTGGACGGCAAGCCGCGCTACGACGGGGTGCGCGGATTCGTGGCATCGCGCGCAGTCACCCTTGCCGAAGGTCATCCCGACGATCCCCCCGGGCGCGAGACGGTGTGCGGTCTCGGCAACCGTAAGAACGAGGTGTTCCGAGCCGAGCTGGACGCGCGCGGCGCGACCGCGTTTCCGTCCACGGTGGGCTGGATCGGCGAGCTTCGGCGCCAGGAATTCAAGACGGCCGTCGTCACCGCGTCTCGCAACGGCGCCGCGGTTTTGGCGGCGACCGGCGTCGCCGATCTGTTCGACGTCGTCTTCGACGGCAACACGGCGTCGCGCTTGGGGATTGCCGGCAAACCCGCCCCCGACACTTACGTCGCCGCGGCGCGAATGCTGGACGTCGAGACGCGCCGCGCGGTCGTGGTCGAGGACGCGATCGCCGGGGTTCGCGCGGGTCGCGATGGCGGGTTCGGCCTGGTGATCGGCCTCGCGGGTCCCGACGACGCCGACGAGATGCTGGACAACGGCGCCGACATCGTCGTCGCCGACTTGGGCGAAATGTCGGACTGATGCACACCAACGCGGACACGAGGCAAATCCGGGAGTTGCCTTCGGCGCTGGAGCACGGTCGCGAGATCGGGGAACTCGTCTGCGGCAAGCGGCTCGCCGTGTTCCTGGACTACGACGGGACCCTGACGCCGATCGCGGATCGGCCGCAAAACGCGATCCTCTCGCAATCCATGCGCCGGCGGGTCCGCGACTTGGCTTCGCGGTGCGCGGTCGCCGTCGTCAGCGGCCGCGATGTCAACGTCGTCCGTGAGTTGGTCGGCCTCGAGGGCCTGGTGTACGCCGGCGATCACGGCCTCGACATCGCGTGCCCCGACGGCCGATCCATTCAGCGCCCGGAAGCCGAGCCATATCTCAAGAGCCTGAAGGCGGCGGAGCGCGGTCTGCGCGCGGACCTCGGGCAGATCGAGGGCGTCGTGTTCGAATCCAAATCGTTCTCCGTCGCCGTGCACTACCGCCTGGTCGCGCCCAATGAGGTGCCGGCCGTCAAAAGGGCCGTCGAGGCGGCTCTCGCCGAACACCCGGGCTTGCGACTGACGCCGGGCAAGAAGGTTCTGGAGATTCTGCCGGCGATCGACTGGCACAAGGGCCGAGCCGTGCTCTGGCTTCTCGAGGCGCTCGATCTCGAATCGCCGGACGTGGTTCCGGTGTACGTCGGCGACGACACCACGGATGAGGACGCGTTCCGCGCGATCCGCGGGCGTGGGATCGGAATCGTCGTCGGCGGCGAGGCCGACGGCGAGCGGGCCACGGCGGCGCGCTATCGCCTCGGCGGCGCGGACGAAGTCGGGCGCCTGCTCGTGGCGCTGACCGGGGGACTGTGAGGCGACGGCGAGGCGGACCCTGAAGCGCATCGCGGTTGACTGGAACCGCGATGTGGTTTTGTCGGACTGCCTGAATTCGCCCTATTTCAATACGATAGACCGAATTCACGGGATCGGCGGATCGCTGTTAAGCGATTCCGGCCGACCACAATCTGGTCTAGAATCGTGTCGCGATTCCGTGTTTTTCAACGAGGCTGCGCATAGAGACGCGCCGATCCGTCGTCGTCCAGCCGCTGAACGGGAACGAAGCATTCCGCCATGCCGACGTGGAGGCTGAAATACAAACGCTTCGATCCCCATGACGAGGGTCTTCGCGAGGCGCTTTGCGCCCTCGGGAACGGCTATTTCTGCATCCGTGGCGCCGCCGAGTGGGCGTCGGCCGACGCCGTCCATTACCCAGGCACGTACGTCGCCGGGGGTTACAACCGACTCTCGTCCCGGGTCGCGGATCGACAGATCGAGAACGAAGATCTCGTGAACCTGCCGAACTGGCTGCCGCTCAGCTTGCGGATCGAGAAAGATCAATGGTTCGACCTCCGCAAGCTCGACATCCTCGCTTACGTTCAAGAGTTGGACCTGAAGGAAGGCTTGTTGAAGCGCACGATCCGGTTTCGCGACCGAAAGGGGCGCGAAACCGACTTCGTCAACCGGCGGTTCGTCAGCATGGCCCAACCGCACCTGGCGGCGATCGAATGGGTGGTGACCGCGCGCAACTGGTCGGGACGGCTGACGGTGCGCTCCGCCCTCGACGGAACGATCGTGAACGATGGCGTCCCGCGCTATCGCGGCCTTGCGAGCCGGCATCTCGAAGCGCTCGAATCGGGCCGCGCCGACGGCGACAGGATCTTCGTTCTCGCCAGCACCAGCCAATCCCGCATGGAGGTGGCGGAGGCCGCCCGAACCCGCGTCTTTCGCCTCGACGAGCCGATGAAAGCGCGCCGGACCACGCGCACCCGGGCGGGCTACGCCCGCCAGGATCTCGCGATTCACATGGAAAAAGGTGTTCCGGTCCGTATCGAGAAAGTTGTCGCCTTGCACACCTCGCGCGATCGCGCCATCAGCGAGTCTTTGACCGAGGCCCTCACGCTGGTGGGGCGGGTGCCCGACTTCGCCGAACTTCTTCGCAGCCACGCCCTCGCCTGGGATCAGCTTTGGCGTCGCTGCGACATCGTGCTCTCGCACCAGCGCCGCGATCAACGAATCCTCAGGCTCCATATCTTCCATCTCTTGCAGACGGTCTCGCGCAACAGCGTCGATCTTGACGTCGACGTGCCGGCGCGCGGCCTCCACGGCGAGGCGTACCGCGGCCACGTGTTCTGGGACGAACTTTTCATCTTTCCCTTCCTGAACTTCCGGACCCCCGAGATCACCAACTCGCTGATCCGCTATCGCCACCGGCGGCTGGACGAGGCCCGCGCGCTGGCACGCGATGCGGGACCGCGGCGCCATGTTCCCCTGGCAAAGCGGCTCCAACGGCCGCGAGGAGACGCAGACCACCCATCTCAATCCCGCTTCCGGGCGTTGGATCCCGGACCGGAGCCACCGCCAGCGGCACGTGAACGCCGCCATCGCGTACAACGTCTGGAGCCATTACCGGATCACTGGCAACCACGGCTTCATGTCGGTCTTCGGCGCCGAAATCCTGCTCGAGATCGCGCGATTCTGGGCG
This sequence comes from Rhodospirillales bacterium, assembly GCA_030746935.1. Taxonomy (GTDB): domain Bacteria; phylum Pseudomonadota; class Alphaproteobacteria; order Rhodospirillales; family JASLLV01; genus JASLLV01. The sequence continues at coordinate 10,809 of JASLLV010000022.1, forward strand.
AGCGCCGCGCACTACAACCCCGATCGCGGCCGCTACGAGATTCACGGCGTCATGGGGCCGGACGAATACCACGACGGCTATCCGGATTCGCACGAGCCGGGCTTAAGGAACAACGCCTACACCAACGTCATGGTGGCCTGGATCATGGGCGTCACACTCAGGGCCTTCGATGAACTTCTTGAGTATCGCCGGCAGGAACTACGCGAATCGCTGCGCCTCGACGATTCCGAGTTGTCGCTGTGGGCCGACATGAACCACAAGATGTTCGTGCCTTTCCACGACGAGGGCATCATCAGCCAGTTCGAGGACTACGAGGATCTTCACGAGCTCGACTGGCGCCACTACCGGCGCAAGTACGGAAACATCGCGCGGCTGGATCGCATCCTCGAGGCCGAAAGCGACTCGCCGAATCGGTACAAGCTCGCCAAGCAGGCGGACGTGGTGATGCTGTTTTATCTTTTCGCCCCCGAAAGCATCACCAACATCTTCCAAACGCTGGGCTATCCGCTCGACCCCGCGGCAATACGCCGCAACTTCGATTACTACCTGCGGCGCACCTCGCACGGCTCGACGCTCAGCAGCATCGTCCACTCCGCCGTGCTCGCGCGCTACGACGGCGAGAAGTCGTGGCGGATGTATCAAAAGGCGCTTGAGAGCGACGTGCGCGACGCCCAGGGCGGAACCACGTCGGAAGGCATCCATCTCGGGGTCATGGCGGCCACCGTCGATCTTGTTCAACGCGGCTACATGGGCGTCGAGATTCGTGACGAGGTGCTGTTCTTCAACCCATTGGTGCCGCGCCGTCTCGAAGGTCTCGGCGTCGCCATGCGATATCGTGGCGCCCGGCTGGAAGTCAACGTCAGTGACGGCAAGCTTTCGATCCTTCTACGCCGGGGCGGCCCGGACATGGTGCCGGTGGGCGTGGGCGATGCCGTTTACTATTTGAAGACCGGATACCGGCGCGATTTCGCGCTGTAGGAGGGTTTCGGCGGCGGCTCCCGACTGCGCGTGGTTTCCGCCGTCGTGGCTCTATTAGGGTTCCATGGACGACGACGAATTGACGAAGGCAAAGACGGACCCCGCGGCAGCGGCGGCGCGAACCGGCGCGCCGGACGATGCGGCGCCCGTTGGCGAGGGCGAGCTGGACGGCACGCCAGAGGCTGGCGAGGCGGCACGTTTATTCGCGCTCGCCTCCGAACACCATCGGCGCGGCGACCTTGCGGCAGCGCTTCAGGGCTATGCCAACACCGTGCGCCACGATCGAAGGCACGCGAACGCGTACAACAATATGGGGGTGGCGCTCCGGTCCATGGGCAAGCCCGAGGCCGCCGTCGCGTGCTACGACCGCGCTCTCGCGTTCAATCCGGCCAGCGCCGGCACGCATTCGAACCTGGGCAACACGCTTCGCGAACTGGGCCGCTACGCGCTGGCGGCCACCCACCATCGCGAGGCGGTTAAGCTGGCGCCCCAATCGGCCGAGGCCTTCTACAATCTCGGCCTCGTGCTTCGCGATGTCGGCCAATTGGACGACGCGCTCACGTGTTTCGAAAAGTGCCTCGCTATCCGTTCCGACCATCCCGATTTTTTGTGGGACCGGGCGTTGACGCTGTTGATGATGGGCGATTTCGGGCTTGGATTCCCGGCCTACGAGGCGCGCTGGAACCTGGCGCGCACGCCGAAACGCCGCTTTCGCCACCCGATCTGGGATGGCTCGGACCTCGACGGGCGAACGATCGTCTTGCACCACGAGCAAGGGTTCGGCGACATGATCCAGTTCGTTCGCTACGTTCCATTGGTGGCGGAACGCGGTGGCGTGGTCGTTCTCGAGGTGCAACCGCAACTCTCGCGCCTGCTCGAAGGCGTTCGCGGCGTCGGCCGCCTCGTCTCCGACGCCCAAGTCGTCGACGAGGCCGACGTCTCAGCGCCGCTGATGAGCCTTCCGCGAATTCTGGGGACGACCCTGGAGACGATCCCCGCCGACGTCCCCTACCTGGCGGCGCCGGAAACCATCGCAACCCCATACCGGCTCCCCTCGGCGCCGAGTGCAACGTCGGCATCTGCTGGGCCGGAAAGATCACCCATGCCGACGACCGGAACCGATCGTGCTCGCTCGCCCAATTCTCGGACCTCATGGGGCTGGCCGATGTGACTTTCCATAGCCTGCAGGCCGATGCAGGACCGCAGGCGATGGAAGCCCAAGGATACGAGGCGTTGGTGAGCGATTTGGGCAGCAAGCTGCACGACTTTGCCGATACCGCCGCGGTCATCTCCCAACTCGACCTTGTGATCACGGTGGATACCGCGGTCGCCTATCTGGCCGGCGCCATGGCGCGCCCGGTCTGGGTCCTGATCCCCTTCGCGGCCGATTGGCGCTGGATGCGCGGTCGCGAGGATAGCCCGTGGTATCCGACCATGCGCTTGTTCCGCCAGCAGCATCCGGGTGACTGGGCGGAGCCGATGTCGCGGGTAAAGGCGGCGCTATCCGAATTCGTGGCCGCGCGCTAGGCGCCGGCGGGCTGAGCGTCAGGCGTCCGCCATGGTCGGCGCGGTCAAAACGCTCACCGGCGGCACCGGGCCGGAATGGGGCTCGATTTCGACCAGCGCGCTCAGCGCACTCGGGCCTTGTCCGACTTTGGACGTCCCTTTGTCGAGGGTCAGCATGTTGGCGTTGCCGTGCTTGTCGAGCGTCCCGGGAACGCCTGAGTCCACGGGGTCGTACCAGGCGCCGGTCGAAAGCTGGACGACGCCGGCGCGGACCCGGTCGGTCACCACCGCGCCCGCAAGGCAGGCGCCGCGGTCGTTGAACACCCGGAGCACGTCGCCGTCTGCGATGCCGCGGCTCGCCGCATCCGACGGGTGAATCAGGATTGGCTCCCGTCCCTGGACCTTGGACGCCTGGCTTACCCTGGCCTGATCGGCTTGCGAATGCAGGCGCGTCTTTGGCTGGTTCGAAATCAGATGCAAGGGAAAGCGCGCAGCCGTATCCGAGCCGAGCCATTCCGCGGGCTCGATCCACGATGGGTGGGGCGGACAGTCGTCGTACCCGAACGAGGCGATGGTTTCGGAAAAGATCTCGATCCGCCCCGATGGCGTCGCGAGCGCGTTGGCCACGGGATCGTGGCGGAATTCTTCGAAGATCACCCGGTCGCGTTCGGGCCGTGGAAACATGACCCAACCGCGATCCCAGAACGCGTCGAACGGCGGCATCTCGTAACCGAGCTCGGCGAGCTCGGGCGATTGCGCGTGCGCGCGGCACGCTTCGTACAGGTGCCTGAGCCAGCCCATCTCGTCACGGCCCTCGGTGAAGGCGTCGCGAAAGCCGAGACGGTCGGCAAGCTCGGCAAAGATGTCGAAGTCGTGCCGCGCCTCGCCCACGGGCTCGACCGCGCGGTGCATGGCCATGATGAAGCGGTCGCGCGACGAGGCGCCGATATCGTTGCGCTCGAGCGTGGTGGTGGCCGGAAGCACGATGTCGGCGAAGCGGGCCGTGGACGTCCACCACGGCTCGTGGACGATGACTGTATCGGGCCGCCGCCACGCCGCAATCAGTCGGTTCAGATCCTGGTGGTGGTGGAACGGATTGCCGCCGGCCCAGTAAACGAGCCGGATGTCCGGGTACGTGATCCGCTTGCCGTCGAATTCCAAGGTTGTGCCGGGTTCAGCGAGGAGATCGGTGACGCGGGCGACGGGGATCGCGAGGCCGAGCGGATTGGCGCCGATCGGCATGTCCGGGACCTTGATGGGAAGCCGCGTATTGCCGATTCCGTTGATCGAGCCATAGCCGAACCCGAACCCGCCGCCGGGAAGACCGATCTGGCCGAGCATGGCAGCGAGCGCGATCAGGGCCCAGTACGGCTGCTCGCCGTGATCGCCGCGTTGCAACGACCAAGTGGCGCTCAACATCGTCCGGGTCTCGGCCATGCGCCGGGCGAGCCCACGAATAAACTCGGGATCGACGCCGGTGATCCCGGCCGCCCAGTCGGCGTCCTTGACGACGCCGTCGTCCGCGCCCTCGAGGTAGCGTTCGAAACACTCGAATCCTACCGTGTAGCGCTCGAGGAAGGCTTGGTCGTGCCGAGATTCAGCCAACAGCGTGTGCGCGAGCGCCAGCATCATCGCGGTGTCGGTGTTCGGGCGGATCGAGATCCACTCGGCGTCGAGGAAATCGGGCGCGTCGTCGCGAATCGGGCTGATACAGACGAATTTTACCCCGGCCTCGGCGGCACGCCTGAGCCAGTGCTCGTAGGTATTGACGGCGAAGCCGCCGGACGACACCTGGCCGTTCTTCGCAGCCGCACCGCCGAACATCACGACGAGACCGGCATGCTCGGCGATCGAACGCCAAGGCGTGACGGCCCCGTTGACCACGTCGTAGCTGCCCAGCACGTGCGGCAGAAACACCATGGCCGCGCCCCAGCTGTAGTTGGTGAGCTGGTCGGTGCAGCCGCCGAAGCCGTACAGAAAGCGCCTCAGCAGCGATCGCGCGTGGTGGAAACGGCCGGCGCTGGACCAGCCGTACGAGCCGCCGAATATGGCCTGGTTGCCGTGGTCGCGCTTGACCCGAGCGAGCTCGCCGGACACCAGCTCCAGCGCCCGATCCCAAGAAACCGGTACAAACGGCTCGCGCCCGCGCCCCTCGCCGCCGCCCGCCGGGCCGCGACGAAGATAGCCTTGGCGAACCATCGGTTGGGCGATGCGGTTTTCGGCATACAGGATATCGGGAATTGTTTGGAGCAGCGGTAGATCCGCGCGCTCGTCTTCGAAGGGCTGTACGCCGATCAGACGGCCGTCGCGAACGTCGGCCGAGAAAGAGCCCCAATGGGCCACGTGGCGGATCTGTTGCGACATTCGGGATTCCCGGAACTGGTCGGGCGTCAGAACCGGTAGCCGTAGCGGACGCCGACGCTTTCCAGACCCTCGTTCTTGTCGCACAACTTGGCGTTCGAGATGTGATCGAGGTGCACCATGATGCCGTGCCGCCCCTGGAACCGGTAGCCGATGTCGATCGCCTCGCGAAACAGAACCCGGCAGCCAAGCGCCTTCTTCTCGGGGTCCACTTCCGCGGTTTCGCCGTCGTGGACCGCGCCACCCCACCCGAAGTTGAAGAACGCGTTCTCCAGGAACTCCCATTCCCAGGTCAGGCCCAGATAGACTTGGTTCGTGTCGCTGCCTGCGTTCGCGGAAAGGCCGACGTGGGGTCGCGGCGAGAAGATGGGATCGAAAAAGCGGGGCGAGACGAACAGCGCTTCCAGGTTGATATCGACGCCGTCTTCTTTTTGGTGGCTGAACGGTCCCTGGTCGTGGGCGAGGGCGCCGAGACGGATTTCCGAAAGGATGCCGTAGCCGCCCTCGTCGGCCATTTCATCCACGCCCCCCGGGGGTGCGGGCGGCGCCTGCGTCACCGGCCGGGTCGGCGTCGGCATCGTTGAAGGGGCCGGCATCGCCGCAGGGGCCGGCCGCTGGGTGATGTCGAAAGGATGCGGCTCGCTCAAGAGCCGGTTCATGTCGTAAAGGGCGCCGGTGGTTCCCGCCGACGCAGGCGCGGGCGCGATCGCGACGCCCGCGAGGATAATCGACAAGCCGATCGCCGAACGCTTCATAAACGCCGCCCCCAAACGCACCGCCTTCGCGTGTTCTGCGGCACCTCCCGACAGAAAGACCGCGGCCCCCTTAAGTCAACGGGTTATTTACTTCTCGTGGATTAGGCTTGTCCAGCCAAGCGTCCACGGGCGGTGTGTTCGAGGGACGCGCGGACCGGGATTCGCGATCGCAACGGATCGGCATGAAGCGCACGTACGGCGACGGAGAGACGATTTTCAAAGAGGGCGAGCCGAGCGATGCGGCGTACGTCGTCGTCGAAGGTCGCGTGGACTTGAGCCGGCGGGCGAACGGAACCGAATCGGTCATCGCCAGTTTGGGGGTCGGTGAGATGTTCGGCGAAATGGGCTTGTTCGACCGCGCGCCGCGCGCCGCCACCGCCCGTGCGGTGGGTGCGGCGACAGCCGAGGTGATCCCGGCGGAGGCGTTCCTCGGTGCGCCCAAGGGGAAGCAGAACCCAACCACCGGCTTCTTTGGCCGGTTGCTCCGCGGCGCCGCCAGACCGCAGCCAGGCGGCCGCCGAAATGACGGCGCGGATGGGGCGGGTACTGGCGCAGAAGGATCGACCGGCCGCCGCTTTATCGGGCGCCTGGTGGGCGTTCGCGGCGTCCTGTGGCCGGAGAGGATCGGAGTACGCGTCGCCAGTCTCGCCGGAGATCATGGGGGAACCCACACCCGTCATCTGGTCGCCGCGCTTGAACGCCGCCGAGGAATACGGGTCCGCTTCCAAGGAGAGACGATCCCGCTCGATCCCGCGGCACCGATCGAGGCGCGGGCCCCCATGGCGGCCGAAATCGCCCGGGAATACTTAGACGCCGGCGGCGACGATCTGATGATCTGGGGCGAGGTCGACGAGCAGGAAGCCACGATCTCGGTTCGTTTCATCGGTGCGACGCCGGAGGACGAGGACGCGATCGGGTACTTCGGTCCCACCACCTCGCTGGACCTTCCCGTCGGTTTCGGCCCGAAGCTCGCCCACGCCTTGTACGCCGTCGGCCTTTGCGCGGCGGACCCGGACACCGAAGGCAAGGAACTCATGCTTCGCGACGTCCTCGCCGACGCTGTCGCGGTCGCGCTGGAGGCCGTCCAGGCAACCGCGGGCGAGCTTACCTCCGGCGAACGCGCATCGCTTGGTTTGTGCCTCGGAAACGCGGCCGCGGCGGCGGCGGAGTTCCGGGCAGACGACGGTTTCCTGACGGTCGCGGCCGAGGGTCTCCGAGAGACGCTTGCGACCATTCCCGAGAACGCGGGACCGTATGTCCGGGGCGTGGCGACGCGCAATCTCGGCGCTGTGCTGCACGCGATCGCCGAGCGGCAGTGCGACGAGGACATGCTGAACGAATGCGCGCGGCTCTACCGCGACGCCATGACCGTGTTCACGCGCCAAGGGTATCCGTCCCAATGGTCCGCGTTGCAGAACCGCCTCGGCCTCGTGCTGTTGCGCCTCGATCGGGCGACCGGGGGCACCGAGCTCGTCAAGGAGGCCCTTGCGGCGTTCCAGGCGGCGCTGCAGATCCGAAAGCGCGCCGCCGATCCCTTGAAATGGGCCGAGGTCATGAACAACGTTGGCCAAGCAGCGCTGCTTCTCGGCGGCCAGCTCCGCAGCGCCGAGGCTTTGGAGAAGGCCGCTACGGCGTGTCGCGGCGCGCTCGAGGAACGCACGCGCGAACGAATGCCGGTGGCCTGGGCGGCGACCCAGAACAACCTCGGGTCCGCGCTCTTCCTAATCGGCAAGCTTAGGCGCGAGATGCCCGTGGTCGAAGCGGCCGCCGCGGCACTTGACGAAGCACGCGCCGTTTGCGTTGCCCACGGCGCCGCATCGACGGCCGCGCTCGTCGACAAGAATCTCGTCCGCGTGCATGCGTTGATCGAAGAGCTGACACCCAAGGAACCGCCCCCCATGGCGTGGGAGCCGGTCGACAGAGAACTCACACGAACCTCTCTCGCGCCGACCGTAGCCGAGGAACGTCCCGCCGAGTCGGGACGCCAGGACTAGCGCGTCAACGCCGCGCCGTTCACGTCGAGCGTCGCGCCGCTCAAGTGGCGGACCCGGCCCGAGGCGAGGAATACGGCAAGCGCCGCGATCTCGTCCGGCGGCACCCAAGCGCCAAGTGGCAGATCCCGCGCCGGGTCGATCCCGGTCCGGCGGACGACGTCTTCGCCCATGGCCGTGCCCGTGAGCCCCGGCGCAATCACGTAGGCGAGCACGCCGTCGGCGGCGAAACCGCGCGCGATGCTCTGGGTCAGCGATTTGATCGCCGCCTTCGAGGCTCCGTAGGCGATGGTGGCGGAATCGCCGACTCCGCCGTGGGCCGCCTGGCTCGCGATGCTTACGATCACGCCTCCGCCGGTGTTGCGGAAGTGGAGGACGGCCTCGCGGCAAAGATGTGCCGGCGCCGACGTATTGATCTGCAGGGTTTGCCGCCACGCGTGATTCCAGGTCTCACGCTCCGCGTCCACCCGCGCGTAGGCGTGGAGGCCTGCATTGTTGACGAGGACGTCGACGCGCCCCTTCCACGCCGTCGCCGCCCGCCACAGCCCGAAGATTTGTTCGTCGTCGAGAAAATCGGCGGCCGCGAGAAGACAGCGCCCCTCGCCGATCTCCGCCGCAAGAGCTTGCGCGTGGACCCGATCACCGGCGCCTTCGTGGTGGATGACCACGTCCGCCCCGGCGTCCGCCGCAGCACGGACGATGGCCGCACCGATGCCGCCCGCGCCGCCGGTGACGAGGACGACCTTGCCACCGAGCTCCATGTTCCTCCGTCCCTACGGTTCCGCGGGAATTGTCGTCCAAACGGTGCGACCTTGCCAGCCCGCGTCGACGGTGGGGTTCCCGAACGCCGGTGGACCGCGCTAAGCTAGCGGCTCGGGGCGTGACGTAGGGTGCGAGGGAGAATGTCCGAGAACGACACCGAATCCGGGCGTGAAGCCGGCCGCGAGGCCATCAAGGCGACGGTCCGCGAGTTGATCGAAATGGACCGCAGCTACGACGAGACGCGCACCATGATCGAGGACACCTTTCCCGAGGTCTCACCCAAAGCCATGGCTTCCATCGTCAAGGAGATCGGGGCCGAAATTAGAGCCAAGATCGCGTCCCAGGAGAAAGCGACCGACGCGCTGCTCGACGAGATCCGCGAGACCAAGGAGCGCGCCCGGGACCTGAACGAACAAATCGACGTCGACGAGGATCGGGACGAGGACGAGACGCAATAACGCCGGCGGCGCGTCGGCACCAATCCCCAGGAACGAAGGGAGCGCGCATTGGCTAACGAACTCGATGGGAAGGTCGCCCTGATCACGGGCGGCGGCGCCGGCATCGGTGAAGCGATCGCACGCGCGTACGCGCAGGCCGGGTGCAAGGTGGCGGTTGCCGACACCAACGCCCCCGGCGTCGAGAGTGTGGCGGGCGAGATCTCCGGCCTGGCGATCGTGACCGACGTCACCGACGAAGCGCAAATATCGGCCATGTTCGACGCCTGCGACGCGGCGTTCGGAAAGCTCGATATCCTCGTCAACAACGCCGGCATCGTGCCGTCGTGGTCGGAGACCGAGAAGATCGACGCCGCGATGTGGGATGCGGTCTTCGCGGTCAACGTGCGCGGCGTGATCTTGTGTTGCAAGCACGGGGTGCCGCTTCTCAAGCGCCAAGGCGGCGTGATCGTCAACATGGCTTCAGTGGTCGGCTTGCGCGCGGACCCGCTCCAGTGCGCCTACTGCGCGAGCAAGTCCGCGGTCGTCGGCATCACCCAATCGGTGGCCCAGGAGGTGGGCAAGCTCGGCATCCGGGTCAACGCCTTGTGTCCCGGCCCCGTCGGGACCGAGGCGCTGTTGGGGCGCGTCCGCACCCGTGCCGACGCCGACGGGCGCGACTTCGACGAGGCGGTCGAGACCGATCTTCGCACCACCACCGCCATGCACAAGCTCGTGGAACCGGCCGAAGTGGCCAAGGCGGCGCTGTTCCTCGCGTCCGACGCGGCGTCGGCGATCACCGGCGAGACGCTCAAAGTCGACGCTGGACGGGTCTGAATCGCGCTCGAGGTCTCGGATACGAAGGTGCCGCCATGTCAGATCGCATCCGAGTCGCGGCGACCGGCGCCGGGGTCAACTACTACCCCGAGTTCCTGGCCCGCGAACTCGGCTACTTCGAAGACGAGGGTCTCGAGGTGCTCACCGAGGCGCCCGGCCATGGGCCCTACGTGCCGCGCGCGCTGGCCGAAGGTGCGGTGGAAATCGGACTTGGCGGTATCTGGCGGCCGCTTATGTACCGGGGCCGGCTTTCGAGCTTCATGCCCTTCACCCAGCTGTGTCTCCGCTGCCCCAACCACGTGCTCGCGCGCGAGCCCAGGTCCGACTTCGACTGGACCGATTTGATCGGCCGCAAGGTCCTGGTACCGGACGGATCGCCGACGCCTTTCATCTATCTGGTCGCGATCCTGAAGGAAAACGGCATCGATCCGGGGGCGGTCCGCTTCATTCGCGATTTCCACGCCGCCGAGACCGAAGATTTGTACCGCTGCGGTCTCGGCGAGTTCGTCGTCACCGCGTCTCCGCTTTCCGAGGTGCTGGTGGATCAGGGCCTCGGCCATCGGGTCGCCGATCTGGGTGATGCGGGCGGCCCGGTACCGTGGAGCGTCTATTATTCGCTGCCCGCGTTTCTCGCTCGGCCAGACAATGCGGCCGGGCGCTTCGGGCGCGCCATCCAGCGCGCGCTCACGTGGACGACTGCCCACGACGCCGCGGACGCGCCGGGCGTCTTCGCCCGCCAGTACCCGGGTGTGCGCCCCGAGATGGTGGTCGACGCCTGGCGGCGCTACCGCGCTGGCGGTATGTGGTCCGAGACCATTCGTCTCGACGCCGACGCTTTCGGGCGTTGGCAAAAGACCATCATCGCCAACCACCTGATCGACGCGCCCTTCGCCTACGAAGACGCGTTCGATATCCGCGTCGCCGACTGGGTCGAGGCGCAGGCCGGGCCCTGAGACCGCCCGCGGTGTGGCCGGTGCGATTTCCCGTGAGTGGACGGCGATCTAGCCCTATGATTGGCGCTTCGCCCGACGCCTGAGCCGTACCCGTTCGGAGACCACCCTTGGGCCGACGCATCATCGTCATCAACCCCAACTCGACCGCGAGTGTCACCGAAGGCATCGACGAGGCGATTCAGCCGCTTCGCATGACGGGGGGCCCCGAGATCGAGGCGGCGACGTTGGCGGAAGGCCCGCCGGGGATCGAAAGCCAGACCGACGCCGACGGCGTGATCATGCCGCTGTGCAACTACATCCGCGCCCGCGACAACGAGGCGAGCGCCTTCGTGATCGCGTGCTACAGCGATCCCGGCCTGTTTGCTGCGCGCGAAGCCACGCGCTGGCCGGTGTTCGGCATCGCCGAGTGCGGCATGCTGAAGGCGCTGACGCTCGGCGAGAGGTTCGGCGTCATCGCGATCCTGTCTGCCTCTATTCCCCGCCACGCGCGCCACGCGCGCGCGCTCGGGCTGGGGTCGCGCTACGCGGGCGAGTTCGCCATCGAGTTGGGCATCGCCGGCCTCGGCGACGGGGACGAGGTGCTGCGGCGCATGGGTGCGGTGGGCGAGCGCTTACGCGACGAAAGCGGATGCGACGTGGTGATCATGGGCTGCGCGGGCCTGGCCGGCTACCGGAGCCGTCTCGAGGACGCGCTCGAGATCCCCGTGGTCGAGCCCACCCAGGCCGCCGTCACCATGGCCATCGGTGCCGCCCGGCTCGCGTCCTGACGGCGCTTGCGACCGCCGGCGCCGCGTACAGCCAGAGTCGGACCAGGGACAAAGCCCGATCGCCCCGGGAATTTCCGAACAGCGCACGTATGGGATGAGCGCACCAATATCGACGGATTGGAATATTCAAGCCGTCAAACTATTCAAAACGTGTCCCAAAGAGACAATCCAGATTTAAGCTTTACAAAGCATTCTGTTAAGAGCTTGTTTTAACTTATCTTTATATCTTGCCAGCCGGCACCGGCGAGCGGGTGCGGCACCGGCCAGCGGACTTTCGGCATGCCCGCCGAGCCTCGCGGGTGATTGACTTTTGCGCGATATCCTCTATCTTTCTCGCATACGCGTTGCATTTGTTTCGTGATATCTTGATAACCGGCACGCCGATTAGCTTAGTTATCCCCTAACAATGTGAGCGTTAAGCCGACCGCGTCGTCACATTGTGTGAGGCGCGTAATCAAGACTCCTGTTAGAGGAAATAGCTACTATGCCTACTGGTACTGTTAAGTGGTTTAACCCCGCCAAGGGTTTCGGATTCATCGAGCCTGAAGACGGCTCGAAAGACGCTTTCGTCCACATTTCGGCCGTCGAGCGCGCCGGACTGAGTTCGCTTAGCGAAGGGCAGAAGGTCTCCTATGAGCTTCAGCCCGGACAGAACGGTAAATTTTCCGCCGAGAACCTGTCCGTCTCCGAGTAACCACACTAAGGCACCGCCTCCGACTCCCGTTGGGGGCGGCCGCCGCTGGCCGTCGGCGACGCGGCCTTCAGCGATCGCCTGGCGGACCGAAGGAGGTGGGCGGGTTGATTCGCGTCCATTCCTTCGACAACAACAAATACGACGAATAATGAAATAAGCGGCGCCGTGCGCCGTGGCGTCGCCGACCTTGCGCACCAGCCTGCGGGCGGTCCCGCCTGCGCTTCGGGACGAAGATTCTGCCCGTGACGCGCCGAACTGAAGCAGAGAATTACAAAAAATGTTGAAGTCAGTAAAATCGAGGGCCGAGGAGCAGTTCGCCACAATCCAGAAAAAAGACAAGGCGGCCCTGAAGGAACGGGAAAAAGCGCGCCAAGAGAGAGCCGATCACGTGGCGAGCCTTCGGGCGCTACGCCTCGCCAAAGAGGCGGCCGACAAGAAGGCCGCCGAGAAGATTGCCGCCGAAAAAGCGGCCGCCAAGAACAAAAAGCCAGTGCGTTCAGCGTCCTCCCAGCCGACGCCGTAGGACCGCGTAGCGCGGCGTCACAGCTGCCACGGGACATCGGTCCACCCGGTCGCGACCGAGTGGGCAAACTAACCAAGCTTTACATCCAGTCGGCGGCCACGTCCCCGGGGCGCGCGCAAGCGCCTCGGTGTCGCCTGACGGCGATCCGCATCGGTCGAATGCTTTCGAGGCGCCGCGGTCTCGCTTTTGACGCTCGGGGCGCCGTCCGGCCGTCACTCCCAGCCGGCGCGTGCGGAAGTCGCCGACCGCTTATTTAAGCATCATCAGATCGAGAGCCGAGACCAGCGGGAAGATGGGCTGCGCCTTCTCCCAGCGCAGCAACACGACACCGGAACGCAGGTCGGGAAAGCCGCCGCGGGCGTCGTCGTATTGGCGGATCTCCAAGCTCGCGATCCGGTCCGGGGTGGAATCGGCGTCGCGCCACGCAAGCACGGGATTATCCATCCTCGGCTTTGCGAGCGGTGCGATGGTCCTTGAGGTGCGCGTGGCGGGTTCGCCAAAGCGCTCGATGAACTGGCGGCCGGTCTCGATGCCACGGATCGCCTGCAGCCTTTTTTCCGTCGTCAGCAGGTTCGCGGCGCCCGCCTGGTCGGCCGATCTCCATTGGGAATGGTCGTGGAATCTGAGTGTCATTTCGTCTGCTCCCTCCTATCGAACGGATTTCGCGACGCATGCCGGGACGAACCCCAGGCCGGCTGGCGACCTGGACCCTATTCGGTCTCGACCGAGGCGCGCTCGACGGCGAGCAGTTCTGGCAGGCCGACGGTCTCATTCAGGGCGGCGTGCAGCCGCGCGCCCTCGTCCGCGCTCATGTCCGTACTCGTCATGTCGCGCGTGAGATCGGCGTAACAGTGCCTGAGCGCCCGATAGGCGCTGAGCACGGGCGTCATGGCGTCGACGATTAGGCGATATCCCGTCGCCCCCATTTCGGTGACCGAGAGGCCGATCGCGTGCATGCCACCGGCGCGCGCCATGTACATGAGCGGATGCGGCAACCGTTCGCCTACATGGCGTGCGTCTTCGGCGCTTCTCGGCGTCAGCAAGAGCATGTCGGCGCCGGCCGCGTGGTACGCCTCGGCGCGCCTCAGCGCATCGTCCATGGTGCTCGCCCGGATACCGTGGGTGCGACCGATGATCAGGAAGTCGCGGTCGCGCCGCGCAGCCACCGCTTCACGGAGCTTCATCACCATCAGCTCGAGCGGGATCATGTGCTCGACGCCAACGTGATGGTGGGCGCGTTTCGGAAGGATCTGGTCTTCGATCTCGATGGCCGCGAACCCCGCCGCCTCGGCCATGGCGACGGTGCGCCGGATGTGCATGGGATCGCCCCAGCCGCAGGTCCCGTCGAGGACCATGGGCAGATCGCACACGGTCCGGATCTCGAGGCCGATCCGGGCCAACTCAGGCAAAGTGATGCTGGCCTCGAGCCCGCCGGTGAGGTAGCCCACCGGACCCGCGCCCAAGTAAAGCGCGCCAAAGCCCGCTTCGCGCGCGAGCCGCGCGCTCAACGCATCGAATACGCTCGGCGCCACGACCGGCTCGGGGCCGCGCAGACGTTCGTTGAGTGAGGTCATTGTGCCCTCCATCGCCCGATCGGGGACAGGCGAAACAACGCCGCCGTTGGTTTTCGCCGCTGGTTTTCGCGTTGGACTTCGCCGGTGGCTTTCAGTGTAGCATCCGGACGTGGACTTGCTCGGTTCGCGCCGCGCATGCCATGATCTTGCTCTTTGCCACAGGGGCCCGCCCGCGGGCCTCGCGGGGCTTCGCGGGCTCGCTCGGCGTGCGGGCGCTGCCAACGCGAAAACCGTTAGGAGGACTGCGAAATGGTTGAACTGAGGGGACTCGTCTGCGCGCTTACGACCCCGTTCCGCGACGACCAATCGCTCGATCTTGACGCCTATCGCCGGCTCGTCGACGTCGTCATCGATGACGGTATCGAAGCGATCGTAATCGCGGGCTGCACGGGCGAGCCCTGGGCGCTCGGCGACGAAGAACGCTGGGCGATGTTCGAGACCGCGGTCGATCAGGCAGGGAACCGCGTCCCGGTGGTCGCCGGGTGCGGCGCGATGGTGCCCGCCGCCTCCATTACTCATGCCCAAAGGGCTAAGGACGCGGGCTGCGACGCCATCATGGTGCACCCGCCTTATTACACTATGCCCAGCCTCACCGAGGTCTATGGCTTCTACAAGCAGATCCTGGCGGCGAGCGAGCTGCCGATGATGATTTACAACATCCCATCCCGCACGGGCATCCACATGACCGCCGAGTTGGTCGATAGCCTGGCGGACGAGGCCGGTGTAATCGCCTTGAAGGAAAGCTCCAAGGACTGGTTGGTGCTTTCGGAGATGATCCGCCGCGCCAAGGATCGGATCAACGTGCTAGTGGGCTACGCCGACACCCTGGGTCTGGCGGGAATGACGGAGGGCGCCGTCGGCGTCGTCGAGGCCCTGCTGCCACCGTTGATCGGACCCGCATACCGGCGCTTCGTCGACGCGGGCGTCGCAGGCGACAGGGAGACTGCGGTGCCGCTGCAGGCCGAGTTCGCCCGCCGTCAGGCCGAGTTGCGAATCGGAAGCTTTCCCGCGCCGCTCAAGGCCGCACTCAACATGATGGGCCGGCCGGGCGGGCGGCCGCGCGATCCCATCCAGCCGTTGGACGCGGAACGAAGCGAAAGCGTGCGCGAGGTACTTCTCTCCATGGGGCTGGTGGCCGCCGAACCCGCGCGCCGGGCGGGCTGAGCCGGACGCCCGTCGACCGGCGCCTCGGCGAACGCGCCCGGGTGCCGCCGGGCGGGCGATTGACTCGCCGGGCGGAAACGGGAGAAATTGCGACCCGAGGCGCAACAGCGAGTTGGAAGGAAGTCGGCGCAGAAGATTTCTTTACGTTCGTTCGATAGATTGTGAAAGTCTTGAGTTTTCGGAGGTGCGCGCCACGGGGGAGGAGCGCATTTCCACGGCGGAAACACCAACCACCAACAACCGGATGGTCTCGAGGGATAAGGGAATGGCGCCGGACTGATGGGTCCGCGCGTGGCTTCGTCAAGGGGTGGTTGGCCCCCTTTGAGTGGTCCAGTGTGAATGTTAGTGCATGACCGGTCTTTGGTCCATCGGGACGATGGCTT
>JASLLV010000023.1 GCA_030746935.1 Rhodospirillales bacterium
GACTGTCAAGCTCAACATGTTCACCCTGATCGCCATCGGTGTCGGCGTCGCGTTCACATACAGCGTCGTCGCGACCGCGGTTCCAGGCATCTTCGCGCCCGCCTTCCGCAACGAAGCCGGCGGCGTCGACGTGTACTTCGAGGCCGCGGCGGTGATCACGGCGCTGGTTTTGCTGGGCCAGGTCTTGGAACTGCAGGCCCGCGGCCGCACGGGTGCCGCGATCCGCGCGCTGCTCGAGCCCGTTCCGATCGTCGCCCACTGCGTCACCGATGGCGATGAGGAAGACATTCCGCTCGAACGCGTCCAGCACGGCGACCGGCTTAGGGTTCGCCCCGGCGAGAAGGTCCCCGTGGACGGCATCGTCCTCGAGGGCGCGAGCGCACTCGACGAATCCATGATGACCGGCGAGGCGGTGCCTGTGGAAAAGGGGCCGGGTGACGCGGTTACCGGCGCGACGGTGAACGGAACCGGCTCGTTCGTGATGCGCGCCGATCGGATCGGCGCCGAGACACTGCTTCAACAGATCGTGCAGATGGTCGCGGACGCCCAGCGCAGCCGTGCCCCGATCCAGCGCCTCGCCGACGTCGTCGCGGGGTTCTTCGTGCCCGGCGTCGTCGCCGTCGCCGCGATCACGTTCGCTGTCTGGTCCCTGGTGGGCCCGGCTCCGGCCATGGCGTACGCGATGGTCAATGCCATCGCCGTCCTGATCATCGCGTGCCCGTGCGCGCTCGGTCTGGCGACGCCCATGTCGATCATGGTGGGAACGGGACGAGGGGCCACCGCCGGGGTCCTTATCAAGAACGCCGAGGCGCTCGAGATCCTCGAGAAGGTGGACACGCTGGTTGTCGACAAGACCGGGACGCTCACCGAGGACAGGCCGAAGCTCGCCGCGGTCGAGGCGATCGGCGATCTGACGGGCGACGAGGTCCTGCGACTGGCCGCCAGCCTCGAGCGTGGCAGCGAGCACCCCCTCGCCGCAGCCATCGTCGCCGGTGCCAGGGATTCCGGAGTTGCCCTTGCCGAGGCATCGAAATTCGAATCGAAGACCGGCAAGGGCGTCCAAGGGATGATCGATGGACGGTTCGTGGCCTTGGGTAACGCCGCGATGATGGCGGAGCTTGGAGTCGATCTCCAGACGGCGGCGGCGCGAACCGACGATCTGCGGGCGGACGGCCAAACTGTCATGTTCCTCGCCGTCGACGAGACGCTTAGCGGGTATCTCGGCGTCGCCGACCCGGTCAAGGACTCGACGCCCGAAGCCTTGAGACTTTTGCATGCAAGCGGCGTCCGCGTCGTCATGCTCACCGGCGATCACCGGGCGACGGCGAACGCGGTCGGCCGCCGGCTTGGAATCGACCGGATTGAGGCCGAAGTCCTGCCCGATCAGAAGCGCCTGGTGGTGAAGCGCTTGCAGTGCGAGGGCCACGTCGTCGCGATGGCCGGAGACGGCATCAATGACGCGCCGGCCCTGGCCCAGGCCCACGTCGGCATCGCCATGGGAACGGGCACGGATGTCGCCATGGAAAGCGCGGGCGTGACGCTGGTAAAGGGGGATCTTCGCGGCATCGCTCGGGCCCGGCGGCTGAGCCGCGCGGTCATGCGGAATATCCGCCAGAACCTGTTCTTCGCATTCGTATACAATGCGCTCGGCGTGCCCATCGCGGCGGGTGTTTTCTTCCCCGTTGCCGGCGTGCTGCTGAGCCCGATGATTGCCGCCGCGGCCATGAGCCTGAGCTCGGTTTCGGTCATCGGCAACGCGCTGCGGTTGCGCCGGACGGGACTGTGACGTCGCCTGGGACTTGAGAGGACGCGATCATGATCATCGGTGAAGTCGCCAGGGAAACGGGGGTTCCGGCGAAGACGATCCGTTATTACGAAAGCATCAGTCTTATCGGCCGGGCCGCCCGCCACGACAACGGCTACCGCGAGTTCTCGCCGGGCGAGGTGGAGTCGTTGCGTTTCATCCGGCGCGCCCGCCACCTCGGCTTTTCCTTGACCGAAGTCGCCGAACTGCTGGCGCTCTGGCGCGAGAGCAACCGGGCGAGCGCGGACGTAAAGGCGCTGGCGCTTCGCCGCATCCGCGAGATGGAGCAGCGGATTGCCGAGCTTGAATCGCTGCGCCGGACCCTCGTCGAGCTGGCGGAACGATGCGGCGGCGATCACCGGCCGGAATGCCCGATACTCGACGACCTGGCACGCGGCTGAAACCGACGCTATCGCCGTCGGAAGGCAAACCCATGCCGGGCGAGCGGCGAATTCGGCGGCGATGGCGATGAAACCCCGGCGGCGGCAAGGCCACGGGGCCCGCCGGAAGTCAGCGGTTTCGCCGGGCCGGTCCGGCTTCACACCCATTTCGCGCCGCCAGGTCCTTTTGGCCGCCGCCGCCCTGGCGGCCATTCTCGTGGGCTACTTCGTGGGCACCATGTTCGTCGCTTCCACGAACGGGTCCACGCGATCCGACGAAGGTTCCGGCGACGCCGCCGGGACCTCCGAGCCTTGGTACCGCAACCAAGCGCCGCCGCCCGGACTGGTGACTCTCCCCGACACCCCCATCTTTCCGGAACCGGGCGACGAACCCGCGACCCAACCCGTTCGCGCCTATGAAGAATCTTTGCCGGGCCAGATATACGAGGCGGCCGTGGTCCCGGCACCAAAGGCGAGGCGAGGGGCGACGCCACAGCTCGACGAAGGTCGCGCCCCGGACCTTCCGCAAGCGCGAGTCACGCCGCCGGTGCAACAGGCGCGGGTGCCGTGGCGCCGCTTCGCGCAGGCGACACCCGAAGTAAACGGAAGGCCGACGATCACGGTGGTCATCGACGACTTGGGCGTCGATCGCAAACGCACGGCCCGCGCCATCGACCTCCCGGCGCCGTTGACGCTGTCGTTCCTCACCTATGCATCCGGGCTTGAACGCCAAGCCGCCTCGGCCCGCGCTTCGGGCCACGAGCTCTTGGTCCATGTACCCATGGAGCCGGTGGGGAAGAACGTCGATCCCGGCCCTAACGTGCTTGAGATCGGTATGGGCCATGACGCGATTCGCCAAAGGCTCGACTGGGGGTTGAGCCGTTTTTCCGCCTATGTCGGGGTGAACAACCACATGGGAAGCCGTTTCACCGCCAACCGCAACGGCATGGCAGTGGTGATGGCGGAACTCAAGCGCCGCGGGCTCTTGTTTCTCGATTCGCGAACCACCGGCGCGACGGTCGGCCCGGCGCTGGCGCGCGAATACCAGGTGCCGCTGGCGCAAAGAAACGTGTTCCTCGACAACGTGAACACGGTCGCCGCGGTCAACGCGCGCCTCGAAGAGACCGAAGAACTCGCGCGTCGCCGTGGGTTCGCGGTCGCGATCGGCCATCCGCGCGACGCGACCCTGAAGGCGCTTGAACGGTGGCTGGCGGCGCTGCCCGAACGCGGATTCGTCCTGGTCCCCTTGAGCGCGATCATCACCGGCCCCGGCGTGACGGGCTAAGAAGTTGCGCGAAACCAACACACTATCGCCCCAAAAGCGGCGCTCGCCGTCCGTTCGCCGGTGCACCGATGACGATTTCGAAGCGATTTTGCGCATCATCAACGAGGCGGCGGCGGCCTACGCGGGCGTCATTCCGAAGGATTGCTGGCACGTGCCCTACATGCCGCGCCATGAACTCGAGGACGAGATCGCCGCGGGCGTCGTCTTCCGGGGCGTCGAGGCGGACGGCGCGCTTGCTGCGGTGATGGGAAGCCAGGATGTCCTGGACGTGAGTCTGATCCGCCACGCGTACGTGCGGCCCGCGGTTCAGAGCCGGGGCCTGGGAAGCGCCCTGCTGCGCTCGCTGCGCCGGCGGACGAAGCGTCCGGTTCTCGTCGGGACCTGGCGCGCGGCGGCCTGGGCGATCCGATTCTACGAGAGACACGGGTTTCGCCGCGTGCCCGACGAGCAGATCGACCGTCTGCTTTCGACTTATTGGGCGATACCTCGGCGTCAGGTGGAGACCTCGGTCGTGCTGGCCGATCAACGCTGGCGGCGGTAAGTGGCGCGCGCCGTGGCGACGAAGCAGGAAGTGGGCGCCCGGCGCCGTCGTTGAGCCGGCACCAATTCAGGATTACCATGGCGGCGCGGCCGCGCCGCGGCAAACAAGAACCAGTCGGAACTGGCACGGCGATGCGCAAGCACACGTTCGAAGTCCACTCCCTTCGCAAGGGACGGTGGAAGATCGAGGCCACCTGCGACAAACGTGAAGCGGCTTTCGATCTGGCCCGCGAGCTCGTCGAATCGCCGGACAAAGAATCCGTATGCGTTGTCGAGGAGACCTACGACCGCGATAACGTGAAGATCGTCGACCGGACCATCCTCGAAAGGGCCGGCCGACCACTTGAACGGCCCACCGCGGCGCAAACGACGGCACGCGCTGGCGTGGGCGGCCCGCGGAACTTGGATCAATTCATTCGCTCCATCCTGATCCTGGTGCTCGCCGTCGGCGGAATCGCCCTTATCATTCTCGCGATGCTTTATTTTCTGATAGGGCTTACCATCAACCTCTGATTTCACGCCGGTCGCCCGCTTGGGGGCGGCCCAAGCCCAGATTACGATGGAACCTGCCGCGTGTAGCGGCGAACAAGAACCAGCCGGAATCGGCACGGCGATGGGCAAGCACACGTTCGAAATCCACTCCCTTCACCAGGGACGCTGGAAGTTCGAGGCGACCTGCGACAATCGGGAAGCGGCATTCGATCTTGCCCGCGAACTTGTCGAATCGCCGGAGAAAGAATCGGTATGCGTTGTCGCGAAGACCCACGACGTCGATACCGGAAAGACAACTACCCGGACGGATTTTTTTGGAAGTGCCCACTCATCCGACGCGCCCGCCCCCGCCAAGGACGAGGACGGGCCGCAAAGCTACGAACAATTCTTTCGTTATGTTGCGCTACTTGTCCTCGCCGTCGGCGGATTCGCCTTGATCGTTCTCGCCGCGATCTTCTTGCTCTCCGGTCAGACCATCCGCCTCTAGGGCACTATGCGCGCCGGCGCCGGAAACGAATCGATCCGAGGCGGTCAGTCGAGGACGCTGATCTCGACTCGGCGATTGGCGGCGCGGTTCTCGGGCGTCGTGTTTGGGGCGAGTGGTCGGCTGTCGGAAAATCCCTGCGCGGTCATGCGGGCCGGGTCGATGGTCGTGTGGTTCAAGAGGTAGTGGACCACACTCGCGGCGCGGGCCGACGACAGGTCCCAGTTGGAACGGAATCTCCCGGCCGCGATCGGCCGGTTGTCAGTGTGTCCGGCGACCACGATGTCGCCTTCGACCTTGGCGAACGCGGCCGCGAGCTTGTCGAGCATCGCGAGAAACTCGGCCGTCAATTGGTCGCTTCCGGAGGGAAAGGCGACCCGGTCGGGAAAGCGGATCAGGGTGGAGCCCGACTTTTCCTCGATTCGCACGATGCCACGGCCGACCTCGTCCTTGAGCGCCTCGACCAGCGGCGCGAAGTTGGCGCTGCCCTGTGGGGGTGCCGTGACGATCTCGGGCGCCGGCATTTCCGGCTCATCGGGCTTTGGTTTTTCCGGCTTTTCGAGAGGCGGTTTCTCCGGAATTTCGATCCGCACGACCGGGATATCGGGCACCAGCGGCGACCCCTCGCGGTATGAGACGCCGACGTCCAGCATCCCGCCCAAGTTCATGATTGCCGACAACCCGAAGGCTTCTTCCATGGCGTTGGCGATCACCTGGTAACGCTGCGCATCCATGCTGGAGAACGACAACAAGAGCACGAACATGGTCAACAGAAGGGCCATCAGATCCGCGAAGGTGATCATCCACGCGGGGGCGCCTCCGGATTTCTTCACGGCCATTGTATTTCTCGCCGCCGCGTTTCTCGCTTGCCGGTCATGCCTCCGCCTTTTCCGTTACCTCTTCCGAATCCGTCTGGCGCTGGCTCGTTGGCAAATAGACCTGCAACAGCTCCTCGACGATGCGGGGGTTCTGGCGCGCGTGGATCTGCATGACGCCATCGACGATCAGGGACTTGATCACGCGTTCCTGTTCGAGCTTGTCGGCGATGGGGAGCGCCACCAGGTTGGCGATCAGGGCGCCGTAAAGGGTTGTCAGCAGGGCGATCGCCATGGCCGGCCCGATGGTTTTCGGGTCCTCCATGTTGCTCAGCATCTGGACCAGGCCGACAAGCGTTCCGATCATGCCGAACGCCGGCGCCGAATCCCCGATCCCGCGGAAGATCTTGCCGCCCTCCTCGTGGCGCTGGATCGAAAGTTCCATGTCGCTGGTGAGCGCCTTGCGAACGACATCGCCGTCATGCCCGTCGATGCAAAGCCGAATGCCCTTTCTGAAGAATTCGTCGTCGATTTTGACCTCCTCGAGCGCCAGCAATCCCCCCGCGCGCGTCTTTTCGGCGAGCGACACCGCCAACTCGATTAGCGAGCGGGGATTGCTCTTTTCGTTGACGAAGGCCGCCGTCAAGCCGAGCTTGAAGGCGCTGAAAACGGTGGAGATCGGAAATTTTATGAGCGTGGCCGCAAACGTTCCCCCGAGGACGATGAGGAAGCCGGGGACGTTGAGGAATATCCACAGTTCCGAACCCGTGAGCACGGCCAAGCCGACGACCGTGACTCCGATCACGAGGCCGAGAAGGGTTGCGATATCCATCGTATTTCGCGGTCTTGCTGTTCAAGCGGCTGCGGGTATTGCGCCCGAAGGCGCAAGGCGTCCGACGATTCGCCCCATCATGGTCTCCAAATTGCAGGGCGCATACGTGTCGCTTCGTTTGCGGCGATGGCGTTCGGCGAATCCGATTGTATATCGCCGGCCGTCCCGAGGCGAATTGATCCGGCGCACCGATACCACCGTCCGCCGGGGTGTCAGCGCGCTCGCGATCGGGGCCGCGCCGCGAACTTGATCGCCTCTTCGGCGGCGCGCAACAGCGCTCGGGCTTTGTTGCAACTCTCCTCGAATTCGGCTTTGGGATCGCTGTCCGCGACGACGCCGCCTCCCGCCTGGACGAAGACGACGCCGTCCTTCACCACGGCCGTGCGAAGCGCGATACAGGTGTCCATCTCGCCGTTGGCGCCGAAATAGCCGATACACCCGCCGTAGACGCCGCGTCGGTGTGGCTCCAGCTCGTCGATGATCTCCATGGCGCGGACCTTGGGCGCGCCCGACACAGTGCCGGCCGGCAGACCCGCGAGAAGGGCATCGATGGAGTCGAATTGGGGATCGAGGCGGCCTTCAACGTTCGACGAGATGTGCATGACGTGGGAATAGTATTCAATCACGAACTGCTCGGTCACGCGGACACTGCCGACGCTGGCGACCCGGCCGACGTCGTTGCGCCCGAGATCCAACAACATCAAGTGTTCGGCCCGTTCCTTGGGATCGGCGAGAAGCTCCTCGCTCAGCGCCCGGTCCTCGGCGGCGTCGCTTCCCCGCCGCCGGGTACCCGCGAGCGGACGGATGGTGACGGTACCATCACGCACGCGCACCAAGATCTCGGGGCTCGAGCCGACCACCGCAAAGGATCCGAAATCGAGGAAGAAAAGAAAGGGCGAGGGGTTGAGGCGCCGCAGCGCCCGGTAGAGTGCAAACGGCGGCAGGTCGAACGGCACCGTGAACCGCTGCGACGGCACAATCTGGAACGCGTCTCCGGCGCGGATGTATTCTTTCGCCTTCTCCACCATCGCACAGTATTGATCCTGCGTGACGTTCGAAGCCGGCCGCGGCAGTTGGGCGTCCGCCGCCACTTCGTCGTGGCGGTAGGGGATGGCGCCCTCGAGGGATTGGACCACGTCCGCGAGCCGTGCCTGCGCGTCCGCGTACGCCGATTCGGCGCTCGCTTCGCGGTCCGGCCAGACCGGTGCGATCGCCTTGACCACGTCCTCGATGGAATCGAAGACCGCGACCACCGTCGGTCGCAGAAATATTCCGTCGGGGACACCGATCACGTCGGGATTATGGTCGGGGAGCCGCTCGACGAGGCGGACCATGTCGTAGGACATATAACCGACCAGACCGGCCGCCATCGGCGGCAGGTCCGGGGGCAGCTCGATGTGCGATTCGGCGACCAGGGCGCGCAAGGATTCGATGGCGCCTTGTTCGCAAGGCTCGAACGCGTCCGGCGTGTCCCGAGCCGAGCGGTTGATTTCCGCCTTGTCGCCGAAACAGCGCCAGATCAAATCGGGGGTGAGGCCAATGAACGAATATCGGCCCCGTATGGCGCCGCCTTCGACCGATTCGAGCAGGAAACTGTTGGGACGCCCGTCGGCCAGCTTCAACATGGCCGACACCGGAGTCTCCAGATCCGCCACCAGCGACGTCCAGACGACCTGGGGGCGCCCACGATCGAAGGTTTCTCGAAATGCGTCGAAATCCGGAGATACCGCGACCGGGGGCCGCGCGCGCGCGCGGCTAGAAGACCTCATTGATCGCGGTCTCGTTGGTCGTGATCGCGAACTTATTTTGCAGCGCGTTCGCGAACTGGCTCCGCAGATCGGCATCGATCGATCGCGCCAAGCCCTTGATGATCCCATCGACGACGGCGACGTCTTGCGAGCGGTTCGGGGCGATGACCTCGGTCACGATTCCCACCGTGTAACCGTCGGTCGAACGCGCCAAGCCGGCCTCGCCGACGCGTTTCTCGAACAAATTGGAAACCAGGGCCGCCTCCAATCGCGTTTCGCCGCTTTGTCCGGTCCGGTTGAAAGGCGGGGTCGTGACCACGTCGAGCCCCGTCTCCGCTGCGATCGCCTCGATGGAGGCGCCGCCGTTCAACCGATCGACGATCGACTGGGCCTTTTGTCGGGCGGCATCGGCGCGCTCGTCTGCACTCCAGGACTGCAACACCTCGTCGCGGACCGTCTCAAGGGGTCGCAGGCGGGCGGCGGTCACGCCGTCGACCCGGAGAATGAAATAGCCGTCGGGCCCGGATTCGGTGAGCGGGCTTTCCTCGCCTTGTGGAGTCGCGAAAGCCTCGGACAGGAATCCGGGGGCGGCGGCCGCGAGCTCGACTGACCGGCCTTCCGGGTCGCGCCCCGTTGCGTCGATGGCATCGGTCCTGACGAGACGAAGACCGAGAGACGATCCCGCTTCCTCCAGCGTCGTCCCGGCGGCAAGCGTGTCTTCCAGTCGCGCGGAAAGATCGAACATTGCGTCCGTAGCTTGTTCTCGGGCGAGCGATTGATGGAGCGTCGCCCGCACTTCCTCGAAGCTTTGCTGCTTCGCCGGTTGGATCTGTTGGATGCGGACGATATGCCAGCCGAAGGGGGACGAAACCGGCTCGCTGATCGCGCCCTCGGCCAATGCGAAGGCAGCGGTGGCGAGTTCGGGAACCGCGAGATCGGAGCGGCCGACGAGTCCGAGTTCGACGCTGTCTGCGTTCACGCCGTCAGTCTCGCCGGCAACCGTCATGAACTCGCCGCCGTCCACGAGCCTGCGATGGACGCGTTCGGCGGATTCTTGGTCGGCGACGACGATTTGTTGAAGATGGCGCTTCTCTGGCGTCGAAAACTCATCCAGGCGCTCGTCATAGGCACGGCGCAATCGGTCGTCTTCGACGGCGATCTCGCCGATCAAGTCGTCTACGTGGAGAACGACGGTCGACACGGCTCGGTACTCCGGGGCCGTGAAGCGGGCTCCGTTGTCCTCGTGATAGCGCTGGAGCTGGCTTTCGTCCGGGGCGCCGATCGCTCCCGACCCGGCGTCGGCCACGAACGCCGTCTTCGCCACCCGGCGTTCTTGGCGGAATCGGTAGATCAGGTCCAGGAGCGACGTCGGAACCTTGGCAAGCTCAGGCAAACCCCGCGAAAGCTGAAACCGCGCGAGATCGGCCCGCAAGATCGACTCGTAGCCCGTCGGCGTCAAACCCTGGGCGCCCACCATCTGTTCGTAGAGAAACGGATCGAATTCGCCGAACCCGTTTTGAAACGTGGGGTCGGCACCGATGTCGCCTTGCAAGAGCTTATCGCTGACGGCAATCCCGAGATCGGCGGCCGCCATGCCAAACAGCGTGCGCTGCACGAGGTTGCCGAGCGCCAGAGGAATGATCCCCATGGCCCGGGCTTGGTCGCGGGTTAGGTTCGCACCGGTGCGCTGCTGGAACACCGAGAGCTCGCGCTGGATCTCGCGCCCGAGCTGATCGGGCGTAATTTCCACCTCCCCGACGGTGGCGACGTAAGTGGGGTAGGCGGTCCGACGGACGACGTCGCCGACACCCCAGACCCCGAAGGCGAGGATAAGGATCACGAACAAGCCCTTGACCACGAATGAAGCCGAACGCTTCCGAATTGCTTCCAGCATCTTTCGTCCCGTCGGATTCTTGAACTGCAAACGGTTCCCGACGCGCGGCACCATCGCGCGCGCGCCCCAGGGGACGGGATCATAAGAGGGGTGGTTGTGCCCGGCAACCCGCTCGAAATCGTCCATTTCGCAACCTGTCCGCGTCGGAGCGAACATGATTGACTAGACTCGGTGCGAGGCGTTCAATAACCGCGGGCACAGGTGTTCCAATCGGACGAGTCGAATGCGCATGGTCGGGGATCGTTTCGAGACGCTTCGCCAAGACATGGTGCAGGTGATCGCGCTCCACGCCCAGCATGCCGGCTCTCAGGTAGGCAAAGAAAACATCCACGATCAGGTTCTCGACGTGATGGGCCGGGTTCCGCGGCATTCATTCCTGCTCAGCGATTTGCTCCCGTATGCCTATCTCGACGGGCCGCTTCCGATCGGATTCGACAAGACCATCTCCCAGCCCTTCATCGTCGCGCTGATGACCGATCTCCTCGATCTGAAGCCCGGCGATCGGGTCCTTGAGATCGGCACGGGCCTCGGCTACCACGCCGCCATCCTGGCCGAGCTCGCGGAGGCGGTGTTCACGATCGAGATCATCGAAGAGTTGGCCTCCCAGGCGAGGAAGAATCTTTACCGCGCCGGTTACTCCAACATCGAGCTCAAGGTGGGCGACGGCTCCAAAGGGTGGGCCGAGCACGCACCGTTCGACAAGATTTTGGTGGCCGCGGCGCCTGACTTGATCCCGCCGGCGCTGATTTACCAGCTCAGTCCGAACGGACGGATGGTGGTTCCTGCCGGCAACCCCGAAACCCAACAGCTGATGCTCGTCTTCAAAAACGAAGCGGGAACCGTGTCCACGCGCGATGTGCTTCCGGTCAGATTTGGAGCGCTGGAAAGCTATTCCTGACGCACCCTGGACGCGCCGATGCAAGCGGGAGACACCATGACGGTGACGCCGCGGCCGCTGATCGCCGGCAATTGGAAGATGAACGGGCTCCGGGAGGACGGATTGGCGCTTGCACGCGCTCTGGCCGAACGGGTGCGCTCGACCGGCGATGCGGGTTTCGACATGCTGGTGTGCCCGCCCTTTACCCTCCTCGCCGAAATTGGCCTGGCGATCGACGGCTCGGGCATCGCTCTCGGCGCCCAGGACTGTCACCAAGAACAACAAGGCGCCCATACCGGCGACGTCAGCGCCGCGATGCTGAACGACATGGGATGTCGCTACGCGATCGTCGGCCATTCCGAACGGCGGAGCGACCACGCGGAGACGGACGCCGTCGTCGAGAGCAAGGCGGGCGCCGCCCACAGACAGGGACTCGTCGCGATCGTGTGTGTTGGCGAGACCGGGGATGAACGCGACTCCGGCGCGACGCTCTCGGTCGTCACCCGGCAGCTTGCCGGCTCGCTTCCCGATGGCGCGTCGGCCTCGAATACGGTGATCGCCTACGAGCCGGTCTGGGCGATCGGCACCGGGCGCACGCCGTGCCCCGACGATGTCGCCGAGGTTCACGCGCTCGTGCGCGACCGGGTCGCGGCCAAGCTCGGCCTCGGCAAGGGTCGAGGCGAGGGCGAGGCACAGGCGCGCGCGATGCGCATTCTGTACGGGGGCTCGGTCAACCCGTCGAACGCGGCCGAGTTGCTGACGCTCGATGACGTGAACGGCGCGCTGGTGGGCGGCGCCAGCCTCAAGGCCGACGATTTTTGGTCGATCGCCGAACGTTCCCTCTAGTACCCACCATCTTCCTACTGTGATAGTAGGTGCTGGTCACGGAGGTTGCCGGCGACTAAATAGTTTGGCTAAACCCGGTGCCTGTCCGCGTGATCACCGCTCGAATCCGTCCGGCCGCGCACCCCGCATAGAGGTCCCGTCGTGCTGCAAGTCCTCGTGGTCTTCCATCTGTTGATCGCCATCGCCCTCGTCGGCTCCGTGCTCGTGCAACGCAGCGAGGGCGGCGGGCTCGGGATGGGCGGCGGTGGCGGCGGCATGGGAGGGTTCATGACGGGCCGCTCTACCGCCAACTTCTTGACCCGGGTGACGGCGGGGCTCGCCGCGTGCTTCATGGCTACCAGCATCCTGCTGGCGATTCTCTCGGGCGGAGGGCGCGAATCGGGCTCGGTCATGGATCGGCCCGTGCCGGCAATAGAGGAACCCGCGCCCCCGGAGACGCCCAGCGCCCCTTTGGCCGACTAAACGCCGTCGTTTCGTCGGGGTAAGACCGTCGGAGCCGTCCTTGACGGTGTTTCCGGTGAGCTTTCGCAAGCGAGGTCCTTTGTTGTACATTGTCTGCCCATGACCCGGTTCATATTCATAACCGGCGGCGTGGTCTCCTCTCTCGGAAAGGGCCTGGCATCGGCGGCTCTCGGCGCGCTCCTGCAAGCGCGGGGGTTCACGGTCCGGCTCCGCAAGCTGGATCCCTATCTCAACGTCGACCCGGGCACCATGAGCCCCTACCAGCACGGCGAGGTCTACGTCACCGACGACGGCGCCGAAACGGATCTCGACCTAGGCCATTACGAGCGCTTCACCGGCGTCGCCTCGCGGCGGTCCGACAACGTCACCACGGGCCGAATCTATTCGGACGTCATCGCCAAGGAGCGCCGCGGCGACTATCTGGGCGCCACCATTCAGGTCATTCCCCACGTCACCGACGCCATCAAGGACTACGTGCTCAGCGACATCGCCACCGAGGACTTCGTTCTCTGCGAGATCGGCGGGACCGTCGGCGATATAGAAAGCCTTCCGTTCCTCGAGGCGATCCGCCAGCTCGGCAACGAACTCGGCCGCGAGAGGGCCATTTATCTTCACCTGACGCTCGTTCCCTTCATCTCGACCTCGGGCGAGCTCAAGACCAAACCAACCCAGCATTCGGTCAAGGAGCTCCTGAGCGTCGGAATCCAGCCCGACGTGCTTCTGTGCCGGGCGGACCGCCCGATTCCCGAATCGGAGCGGCGCAAGATCGCGCTCTTCTGCAACGTTCGGCCGGATGCGGTGATCCCGGCGCTGGACGTGGACACCATCTACCGGGTGCCGCTCAGCTACCACGAAGGCGGCGTGGACGATCAGGTGTGCCGCTACTTCGGCCTCGAGACGCCATCTCCCGAGCTTTCCGGCTGGTCCGGCATCGTCGAACGTGCGACCAAGCCCGAGGGCGAAGTGACGATCGCCGTCATCGGCAAATACACCAACCTGATGGACGCTTATAAGTCGCTCGCCGAGGCCTTGGCGCACGGTGGCATCGCCAACAGCGTTCGCGTCAATTTGCAGTGGATCGAATCCGAAATTTTCGAGCGCGAAGACGCGGTCGATCAACTGGACGGCATCAACGGCATCCTTGTGCCGGGCGGCTTCGGCGTGCGCGGCGCCGAGGGCAAGGTCTCGGCAGCCGGGTTCGCCCGTGCCCGCCGGGTTCCCTTCTTCGGCATCTGCTTCGGTATGCAAATGGCGATCATCGAGGTGGCCCGAAATCTTGCCGGGATCAAAGGGGCGGGATCAACCGAGCTGGGGCCAGCGCCCGAGCCGGTCATCGGCCTGATGACGGAATGGACGCGCGGCAACGTCGTCGAGCGGCGTTTCGAAGGCGGCGAACTCGGCGGGACCATGCGTCTTGGCGCCTACGAGTGTAATCTGAGCGCCAACAGCCGGGTCCGCCAGATCTATGGCGAGGACCGCATTTTCGAGCGTCACCGCCATCGCTACGAGGTAAACAGCGCCTACGAGGAGGCGCTGGCGAAGGCCGGCATGATCTTTTCCGGCAAGTCCCCGGACGGCAAACTACCCGAGATCATGGAGATTCCCGAACACCCGTGGTTCATCGGCGTCCAGTTCCACCCCGAGCTGAAATCGAAGCCGTTCGAGCCTCATCCGCTGTTCACCTCGTTCGTCCGCGCGGCCATCGACCAGTCGCGGCTCGTTTAGGAACTGGCTCGGTGAACCACCCCCGTCACGTCGAGATCGGCCGCGTGACCGTCGGCAACGACATGCCGCTGGTGCTGATCGCCGGCCCCTGCGCCATGGAGAGCCGCGCCCACGCACTCGAGATCTCGCACGCACTTGTGGAGATGACCGAGAAATTGGGGATCGGACTGATCTACAAGACGTCGTTCGACAAGGCCAACCGCACGTTCGTCGCCGGCGCCCGCGGGGTCGGGCTCGCGGCAGCGCTTCCCATCTTCGCCGAGATCCGCGAAACTCGGGGCTGTCCGGTTTTGACCGACGTGCACGATCCGGCCCAGTGCGCGTCTGTCGCCGAAGCCGTAGACGTGCTCCAGATTCCGGCGTTCCTCTGCCGCCAAACCGACTTGCTCCTCGCGGCCGGCGAAACCGGCCGGCCCATCAATGTGAAAAAGGGCCAGTTCCTGGCACCGTGGGACATGGCGAATGTGGTCGCCAAGATCGAGAGTACCGGCAACGACCAGGTAATGGTGTGCGAACGCGGCGCGAGCTTCGGCTACAACACCCTGGTCACCGACTTCCGCTCGCTCCCGATTCTCGCCCAGACCGGCTGTCCCGTGGTCTTCGACGCCACGCATTCGGTCCAGCAGCCGGGCGGAAAAGGAACCGCATCGGGGGGCGAGCGCGCGTTCGCGCCGGTGCTTGCGCGCGCCGCCGTGGCGGTGGGGGTCGCCTGCGTTTTCTTCGAAACCCACGAGGATCCCGATCACGCCCCCAGTGACGGGCCGAACATGATCCCCATCGATCGCATGCCCGAAATTCTCGAGGTGCTGGTCGATCTGGATCGGTACGCGAAGGCGCGGCCGGTCGCGATCCCGTCCCCAAGCTGAAGGCGATTGTTTCATGAGCGCAGTCATCGACATCACCGCCCGCGAGATTCTCGATTCGCGCGGTAATCCCACCGTCGAGGTGGACGTCGAGCTGGAATCGGGGGCCGCGGGACGGGCAGCGGTGCCGTCCGGTGCCTCGACCGGAACCCACGAGGCGGCCGAGCTCAGGGACGGCGACGCGGCGCGTTACGACGGCAAGGGCGTGACCAAGGCCTGCCGGGCCGTGATCGACGAGATATTCGATGCCTTGTCCGGTCTCGACGCCGAAGACCAGCTCCACATCGACCGGACGATGATCGAGCTGGACGGCACCGCGAATAAGTCGCGCCTCGGCGCCAACGCGATCCTCGGGGTTAGCCTTGCTGTCGCCAAGGCCGCCGCCCAAGAGCTCGGCCAGCCCCTCTATCGGTACGTCGGCGGACCCTTCGCGCGCCTTCTGCCGATGCCGCAGATGAACATCCTCAATGGTGGCGCGCACGCCGACAACCCCATCGACATCCAGGAATTCATGATCGTGCCCCGGGGTGCGCCCACCCTGGCCGAGGCGGTGCGCTGGGGCTCGGAAGTGTTCCACGCGCTCCGCCGTGCGCTCGGCGAAGCCGGCCACAACACCAACGTCGGCGATGAAGGGGGCTTCGCGCCGGCGCTCTCAGGCTCGGAAGAGGCGCTGGGTTTCATCGTCAAGGCGATCGAAGCGGCAGGTTACAAACCCGGAGACGACATCGCGCTGGCCCTGGACGCGGCCGCGAGCGAGTTTTTCGCCGACGGGACCTATCGCCTCGACGGCGAAGGCAAGAACCTCGATGCGGCCGGCATGGTGGAATATTACCGCGCCCTGGTCGGCCGCTATCCCATCGTTTCCATCGAGGACGGCATGGCCGAGGACGACTGGTCGGGATGGAAGGCGCTCACGGACGCACTCACCGATACCGTACAGCTGGTCGGGGACGACGTATTCGTCACCAACCCCGAACGGCTCGGCCGCGGGATCGCGGACCATGTCGCCAACTCGATCCTCATCAAGCTCAACCAGATCGGGACGCTCACCGAGACCCTCGAGACCGTGGAGACGGCACACAAGGCGGGCTACGCCTGCGTGATATCGCACCGCTCCGGCGAGACCGAGGACACGACCATCGCCGACATCGCCGTCGCAACCAACGCCGGCCAGATCAAGACCGGGTCGCTGTCGCGCTCGGACCGGCTGGCCAAGTACAACCAACTCATCCGCATTGAAGAATTGCTAGGACCGGACGCACGATTCGCGGGCGCCGGCAACGGCCGATAGACGCCGTCCCGGCGCCCGCTCTACTGCCCCGCCGGCCGGCAACAATTGACCGGCCAAATGAACGCCGGCTCTCCCAGGTTGAGGATTGTTCATCCCGTAACATCCTGAAAATCAGAGAGATATCGAGCAAACGTCCGATGGCAGGGCTTTTGCACGCCTGTGTTCGCGACAACGCATGGCGGACGCATGAGATTGATTGGCGAACTTCGTCATCGGGCGAGGTACGTAGTGGGACCGTTCCTCGGGATCTGTGCCGCCGCGTACTTCACCTACCACGCGATCCAAGGCGATCGCGGGCTGATGGCGTGGGCGCGGCTGAGCCACGATGTCGAGACGCTTCGGTCCGAACGCGAGGGCCTCGCACGCCACCGCGCCGCGCTCGAGCATCGCGTCAAGCTGTTGCACCCGGAAAGCCTGGATCCTGACATGCTCGACGAACGGGCGCGCGTGATGCTGAATTTCGGCTATCCCAACGAACTCGTTATCTTCGTCCCCCGACACCGGAGCTGACCCCGCCTCGGGCAGGGGACGGGCAGGGCGCGGCGGTGCCGGCCGCGGGTCCTTGCGTTCGCAACGCCGGCGCAGTATTTAGGATCGAGAGCGAAAATAAACTGCATTTAAGTTAAGTTGCGAATGTTGTTTTAAAACAAGGCCTTTGGGGCCGGTTTCTCGTTGCGGGGGCGGCCGACGCTTCCCATCTAACCCGAACCGATGCGCGTACGCGTAAGCGACCCGACCACTGACGACGAGGGCACCGACATGGCACTTGCAGCGAAATCGGGCGCCAAGACAGCGGCGAAGAAACCGACGGCGCGAAAACGCGGCAAGTCGGGACCCACAAAAAGTGCCGAGGCGCTGATCGGCTTTTATCGGGACATGCTCCTGGTCCGCCGGTTCGAGGAGAAGGCGGGGCAACTGTACGGCCTCGGGCTCATCGCCGGGTTTTGTCATCTCTACATCGGCCAAGAAGCGGTCGTCATCGGCCTCCAGGCCACCGCGACGCCCACCGATTCCGTGATCACCACCTATCGCGACCACGGCCACATGCTGGCCTGTGGCATGGACCCCAAGGGCGTCATGGCCGAACTGACCGGGAGGCGAACTGGCTATTCCAAGGGCAAGGGTGGTTCGATGCACATGTTCAGCCGCGAAAAGAACTTCTTCGGCGGTCACGGCATCGTCGGCGCGTCGGTTTCACTCGGCGCCGGCCTCGCTTTCGCGCATCGCTACCGCGACGACGGCGGCATCTGCTACTGCTACTACGGCGACGGCGCCGCCAACCAGGGGCAGGTCGCCGAGACCTACAACATGGCGAGCCTTTGGAAGCTGCCGATCGTCTTCGTGATCGAGAACAATCGTTACGGCATGGGCACGTCGGTGGAGCGTGCGTCGGCGAGCACCGAGTTTTTCCGCCGCGGCGAGCCGTACGGGATCACGGGCCTTCAAGCCAACGGAATGCAGGTTCTCGACGTCAAGGCGGCGGGCGAGAAGGCCGCGGCCCACTGCCGGGCCGGCAAGGGACCATTTCTGTTGGAAATGCAGACCTACCGCTATCGCGGCCATTCCATGTCGGACCCCGCAAAGTACCGCTCGCGCGAAGAAGTCAGCCGGGTCCGCAAAGAGAGCGACCCGATCGATAATATGCGCGACATTGTGCTCGAGACCGGCGCCTGCGACGACGCCCGGCTCAAGGAGATGGATCGCGAGATCAAGACGATCGTCACCGAGGCGGCAGAGTACGCCCAGCAGAGCCCCGAACCCGACCCGGACGAGCTATTCACCGACATTCTGGTCGAAGCCTAACGCGGTCCCGGCGCCCGGGGAGGGGAACATCCGATCATGGCGATCCAAATCCTGATGCCGGCGCTGTCGCCGACCATGACCGAGGGCAAGCTCGTAAGCTGGCTCAAGAACGAAGGCGATGCCGTCGCGGCGGGCGACGTGCTGGCCGAAATCGAGACCGACAAGGCGACCATGGAGGTCGAGGCGGTGGACGAGGGAACGCTCGGCCGGATCCTGGTTGCCGCCGGCACCGAAGGCGTCGCCGTCCATACGCCCATCGCCGTCATCCTCTCGGACGGAGAAGACCTCGCGGCCGCCGCTACGACCGAAGCACCGTCTGTCGGCGTTGCGCCCCCCGAACCCGCCGCACCGAGCCCCGAATCGGTCGCGCGAGCGGTGTCGCGACCCCCTGCGCCGGCCGCCTCGGCCGACGAGCCATCACTCGGTGAAACCCAGTCGGTCACCGTGCGCGAGGCCTTGCGCGACGCCATGGCCGAGGAGATGCGCCGCGATGAGTCCGTGTTCCTAATGGGCGAAGAAGTGGCCGAGTACGAAGGCGCCTACAAGGTAAGCCAGGGCATGCTGCAGGAGTTCGGAGCCGGGCGCGTGATCGACACCCCGATCACCGAGCACGGCTTCGCCGGCATCGGCGTCGGCGTCGCGTTCTCGGGGCTCAGGCCCATCGTCGAGTTCATGACCTGGAACTTCGCCATGCAGGCGATGGATCAGATCATCAATTCGGCGGCCAAGACGCTTTACATGTCGGGGGGCCAGATGGGCTGTCCCATCGTCTTCCGCGGGCCCAACGGCGCGGCTTCGCGGGTCGCGGCCCAGCATTCTCAATGCTACGCGAGCTGGTTTTCCCATTGTCCGGGACTCAGGGTGCTGGCGCCGTATTCGGGTGCTGACGCCAAGGGGCTTCTGAAGGCCGCGATCCGTGATCCCAACCCGGTCATCTTCCTGGAACACGAGATCCTCTACGGCCGCACCTTCGAAGTTCCGGTTGACGCGGACTTCGTGCTCCCCATCGGCAAGGCCAGGATCGAGCGCCCCGGCACCGACGTCACCGTGATCGCATTCTCGCGCATGGTCGAGGTTGCGATCGAAGCGGCCGATGCGCTGGCCGCCGAAGGGATCGAGGCCGAAGTGATCAACCTTCGCAGCCTCCGGCCGCTGGATATCGACACCATCGTCGACTCGCTGAAGAAGACCAACCGGGTGGTCAGCGTCGAAGAAGGCTGGCCGCAGTCAGGCATCGGCGCCGAGATCGCGGCCATCACCATGGAGCACGGCTTCGACTACCTGGACGCCCCGGTCGCGCGGGTGAGCGGTGCCGACGTTCCGATGCCGTACGCCGCCAATCTCGAACGTCTGGCGCTGGCGCAAGTCGAAAACGTGATCGAGGCGGCGAAGGCCGTCTGCTACCGCTGAGCGCCCGTCGGAGCACCCCGCATGCCGATTCCCATCCTCATGCCGGCACTGTCGCCCACCATGACCGAGGGTAAGCTCGCGCGCTGGCTCAAGAAGGAAGGCGACGCCGTCGCGGCCGGCGACGTGCTGGCCGAGATCGAGACCGACAAGGTGACCATGGAGATCGAAGCGGTGGACGAGGGAACGCTCGCGAAGATTCTCGTTCCCGACGATACCGAAGGCGTTCCCGTCAAACAGGTCATTGCGGTGTTGGTGGAAGAGGGCGAGGACCCGGCGGACGCGGACGCTGTCGTGACGGCGCCCCCGCCCAAACCCGTCGCGGCGCCCCCGCCCAAGCCGGCCGAGCCCGGGGCGCCCGGCGGTGTTGAAACGGCGGTGGTCGATGCGGGGGCTTTCGCGGTCGCGAGCCAAGCTTCGAGTGAACGTGTTTTTGCGAGCCCATTGGCGCGCCGCGTCGCCGACCAATCGAGCATCGAGTTGGCGTCCATCAAGGGCTCCGGCCCCCGCGGCCGGATCGTCAAGCGCGACGTCGACGCAGCCATCGCGGGCGGCGGCGCGGCCCCGGCACCGATCACGCCAGGAGATGCGGAATTCGCGTCGGGCGCGGCAGCACCGGTGCCCCCGGTCGTCGCGGGCGCGGCCTACACCGAAGTTCCCAACTCGACCATGCGCAAGGTGATCGCGCGCCGCTTAAGCGAATCGAAGCGCGACATCCCGCACTATTACCTGAGCGTCGATTGCGAGCTTGACGCCCTTCTGGGCCTACGCGCGGACTTGAACGCACGCTCGCCCGAGGGCGAGGACGCGTACAAGATTTCGGTCAACGACTTCATCGTTCGCGCCATCGCGCTGGCGCTCAAACGTGTGCCGGAAGCGAACGCGAGCTGGACGGACGACGCGGTGCGACTTTTTTCCGCCATCGACGTGGCGGTCGCGGTGGCAACGCCGGGCGGCCTGATCACGCCGATAATTCGGGGCGCCGACACCAAGGGCTTGGCCACGATCTCGGGCGAGATGCGCGATCTGGCTGCACGCGCGCGGGTGGGCAAGCTGGCGCCAGACGAATACCAGGGCGGCGGGTTTACGCTCTCAAACCTCGGCATGTACGGAATCAAGGAGTTCGCTGCGGTGATCAACCCGCCGCAGTCGTGCATCCTGGCGGTCGGAATGGGCGAGCAACGCCCGGTGGTCAAGGACGGCGCGCTCGCCATCGCCACGGTGATGAGCTGTACGCTCTCGGCCGACCACCGTTCGGTCGACGGCGCCATCGGCGCGGGGTTCCTCGCCGCCTTCAAAGACCTGATCGAAGAGCCGCTCAAGATGCCGCTCTAGCGAACGGATCATGGCGGAAACGGAATACGACCTGATTGTCGTCGGCGGTGGGCCCGGCGGCTACGTTGCCGCCATCCGCGCGGCGCAATTGGGATTGCGGGCGGCGCTGGTGGAGCGCGAGCACTTGGGCGGCATCTGCCTCAATTGGGGTTGCATCCCGACCAAGGCGCTTCTGCGGACCGCCGAGCTCTATCACTTAGCCCAGCACGCAGGCGATTTTGGAATCCAAATCAAAGGCTTGAGCCTGGATTTAAAGAAGGTGGTCGAAAGATCGCGCGCGGTTGCGAAGCGTCTCAATGCCGGCGTCGGTCACCTGCTCAAAAAGAACAAGGTCACGGTTTTCGACGGTCATGCCTGTCTCGACGGCCCGGGACGGCTGCGGATCGACAAAGATAGCAAGACGGCGGCCGAGATCGGGGCCCAGCACATCATTCTCGCCACCGGAGCGCGAGCCCGCACCCTTCCCGGCCTCGAGCCCGACGGCGACAGGATTTGGACCTATCGCGAGGCCACGGTGCCGACCGCGTTGCCCAAATCGGTACTCGTCGTCGGCTCGGGCGCCATCGGGATCGAATTCGCGAGCTTCTATCGCGATCTGGGATCGGAGGTAACGGTCGTCGAGATGCTGGCGCGCATCCTTCCGGTCGAGGACGAGGAGATCTCCGCGCTCGCCCGCAAGGCGTTCGAAGCTCAGGGCATGGCGATCCATACGTCCGCGACCGTCACGGCGATCAAGCCCGCCGGTGACGGCGTGGTCGCGACGGTCGAAGGCGAGGGCGGCACGTTCGAGGTGGCCGCCGAACGCGTGATCCTCGCGGTCGGTATCGTCGGCAATGTCGAGGATCTCGGCCTCGAGGGAACGGGCGTCGTGATCGACAGGGGCCACATCGTCACCGATCCGTTCTCGGCGACGGGTGAGCCCGGAGTTTACGCCATCGGCGACGTGACGGGCCCGCCTTGGCTCGCGCACAAGGCCAGCCACGAGGGCGTGATCTGCGTCGAGAAGATCGCCGGCCAGGACGACGTGCATCCTCTCGATATGACCAACGTGCCGGGGTGCACCTACTGCCGTCCCCAGGTGGCGAGCGTCGGCCTGACCGAGGCGGGGGCTACCGAACGGGGCTTCACGGTGCGCGTCGGGCGCTTTCCGTTCCTCGCCAACGGTAAGGCGATCGCGCTCGGAGACGAGGACGGACTGATCAAGACGGTGTTCGACGCGAAATCCGGAGCACTTCTCGGCGCCCACATGATCGGGGCCGAGGTCACCGAGCTTATTCAAGGGTTCGGGATCGCGCGAACGCTGGAGACCACCGAGGCCGAACTTATCGAAACCGTCTTCCCCCACCCGACGTTGTCGGAATCCATGCACGAGGCGGTGCTTGACGCTTTCGGTCGCACCATCCATTTCTAGGCCATGGACCCGGTTCAAACCCTTCGTCACCCCGAGAAGCGCAACCGGCCGGCGACCCCGTCGCCCCGCAAGCCGCCCTGGATACGGGTCAAGGCCCCGACGTCGGAGGGCTATCTCGAGACCCGCAAGCTGGTTCGCGACAACAGCCTTCACACGGTTTGCGAGGAGGCGGCCTGCCCCAACATCGGCGAGTGCTGGGCCCGCGGGCACGTCACCGTGATGATCTTGGGCGACACGTGCACGCGGGCGTGCGCGTTCTGCAACGTCAAAACCGGCCGTCCCGGTCCCGTGGACCCGGACGAACCCGACAATCTCGCCACCACTATCGCCGCGCTCGGGCTTCGCCACGTGGTCGTTACGTCGGTCGACCGCGACGATCTTGCCGACGGCGGCGCGTTCCAGTTCGTCCGCTGCATCGAGCGGCTCCGCGCCACCTCGCCGGCGACGACAATCGAGGTTCTGACACCGGATTTCCGGGACAAGGACGGCGCCCACCAAGCCGTGGTCGCAGCACGGCCGGACGTCTTCAACCACAATTTGGAAACGGTTCCCCGGCTGTACCCTACGATCCGACCCGGCGCGCGGTACTTCCAAAGCCTGCGCATCCTGTATGAGGCCAAGCGCATGGACGCCTCTCTTTTCACCAAGTCGGGGTTGATGGTCGGCTTGGGCGAAGACCGGGGCGAGGTTCTTCAGGTCATGGACGATTTGCGCTCGGCGGATGTCGATTTCCTGACCATCGGCCAGTATCTCCAGCCGACGCTTCGCCATGCACCGGTCGCGCGTTTCGTGACCCCAGACGAGTTTCAGGAATACCACCGGCTGGCCGAGGCCAAGGGGTTCCTGATGGTCTCGGCCTCGCCGCTCACGCGGTCGTCCTATCACGCCGATCGCGACTTCGAGAAGTTGCGTGCGGCGCGCCAAACCAGGTTTTCAGGCGCTTGAGGCGCGTGCCGCAACGCGTGGCCGCCCGCCCGCCCACCCGCATCCTGTCCGAAGGGGACGAGCGCTAAGATATCCGGCGCCGCAACAAGCGGCCCGGGCGCGGTGTATGCCATGCCGATGCACGCGGAAAAGCGCGTCCTGCCGTACGCGCCGGAAAAAATGTTCGACCTCGTCGCCGATGTCGAGCGCTATCCCGAATTCCTGCCCTGGTGCACGGGAGTCCGCGTCCTTGAACGCAACGGCGACGTCGTCATCTCGAGAATGGAGGTGGGGTTCAAGGTCTTCAGCGAGAGCTTCACGACGCGGGTCACCCTATCGCCACCCCGGCGCATCGACGTTGCCTATTTCGAAGGGCCGTTCAAGTATCTGAACAATCACTGGGTGTTCGAGCCGGACGCGGGTGGAGGCTGCGAAGTCGACTTCTTCGTCGACTTCGAGTTCCGCTCACGCATATTCGGCAAGGTGATCCTCGTCGTCTTCAACGAGGCCGTGCAACTGATGGTCTCGGCCTTCGAGAAGCGGGCCCGAAACCTTTTCACCTGAAACCGCATCGAATTGGCTCTGACCGAAGCCAGCCCAGCATGACGGTATGACGATCGAACATGCGATCGCGCCAGGGAATCATGCCCATTGGCACTGTCTGAGGGGTTCGAATCGGCCGCCGGTAACAAAATTCCGGGATTATTCGTTGCTGGATATCTGGCATGGATACGAGCGCAACGGAACAGACCCGCTAATCGGATCGCGGACATCATTTCCGATCAGCGCATTGTAATTGTTGCAGGCCGGACCAGTTGTCGCCGTCGCTTGCAGGTCCAGCTCCGCACAGCCCTGCCACCAGCCATGCTCGGCGCATACAACGCCCGGCTCAAGCTTTCCGTTTAGCTTTGCGCGGCCCAGTGAAGTGCCGTCGGGCGTTTCAATGCGGACCCAGCCATGATCCGCGATGCCGCGCCGGGTAGCGGTGTCCGGGTGGATCTCGACAACCGGGTCGGGGTGTCGCTTGCGCAGCCGGGCAATTCCGCGATGCTGGCTTTGGCAGAACAGCACCGGCTTGAACGATGTCAGAACAAGCGGGAATTTCTCCGCCAGTGCAGGATCGCCTTGGGTGTTCGGCAACGGGGCAACGAATACCGGGAGAGGGTGCTGGCCATGCTCCAGGAATAGCTCGGAATATATTTCAACCCGTCTGCTGGGTGTTTTGAAACCGGGTGCGCGATTGCCATCCTGATCCCCTGCATATTTGCGATAGCGTGGCGCTGCATCAACATGAACACCCCGGGGATCGGCGCGTAAATCCTCAAGCGATATGCCGGAAGGCTCGAGGATATACCTGAGCCCTTCATCCATATCGCCGCCGAAAAACATTTCCTCAAGTCCCAATCTTTTGGCCAGCTCAAAAACGATCCAGCTATCCGAGCGGGCTTCGCCCCGGGGCTCGATCGCCGCCTTGCGCAGCTGCACGAGCAACTGACCCTCTTGTGAATCCTCGAATCCCATGCGCAGGGCTTCATGCTCCCACGGTGTGGTAACCGGCAGAACGACATCGGCAAACGCGGCACTGGGCGACATAAAGAGATCCGTGTGGACGTGGAACTCGAGGGTTTTGAGCGCCTCTATCCCCATCGCCGGATTGGGATGGGAAAACAACAAATTTGTGCCGAAGGCTATGAGCGCCTTGACCTCATATGGTTCCTTGTCCAGCACGGCGCGGTAGAAATCGCGCGATGTCACCCGGAGTTCGCGGGGCGGACCCATCGGGATCTCACCAAGCCC
Source organism: Rhodospirillales bacterium (assembly GCA_030746935.1). Classification (GTDB taxonomy): domain Bacteria; phylum Pseudomonadota; class Alphaproteobacteria; order Rhodospirillales; family JASLLV01; genus JASLLV01. The sequence goes on from JASLLV010000023.1 coordinate 25,016, forward strand.
CAGCGCCCTGGCGCGCTGGTTATCGTCGACCAGATCCGCGCCAGAGACGTTATTGGCGGGCACCGTTTGCAAAACAAGATTCCCGCCGGGCGCATCATAGCTTCCCGTAAGCGCGTAGAGCAGGCATATGGCGCGGTCTGTCTGGGTTGCATTTGTTTGCTGGGCAACCCCGGACCAAGCGTAATAGGCAACCGGCCCGCTTTCCCAGATCAGCCTTGCGGTGTCGTGTATTTGTCCCCCATTTCCCAGATGAACTCGTTAATCGATGCCCTGAGATGGAGATTATGCTATAAGAATCAATATGTTGAGGAG
>JASLLV010000024.1 GCA_030746935.1 Rhodospirillales bacterium
CGACCGCCGGGCGCCCGGTGGGCCGACGGAGGACGAAATGATCGTGTCCTTAAACCAGCTTTTCGTGGAGGTGTCCGAACAACCGTCCGCGCAGGAAATCGAGACCCGGATGGCGTTTGCGCGAACGCTCGGCGAGACCGCTGGTAACTGCCAAGACATGGACGGCATCGCGGCCGAATTGAATTCGCCCTTATCCGGCCGTTTGGGCCGCGTGAAGCTGGGCAGTCTTCCCCTCGATCTGCGGGACACGGTTCGGACCCTGCCCGTCAACGAGGCAAGCACGCCGAGACGCACCGAAAAAGGGATTGTGATTCTTATGGTGTGCGAGCGCCAAGAGTTGGCGGCCGGCGGTCTCGATCGCGCACAGGTCGAAGAGATGTTGATACAACGCCGCATGGAGGTTTTGGCGGAGCAGTACTTACGCGATCTCCGCCGAGCGGCGTTCGTGGACATCCGGTTATAGCGACGTGACGCCGACCAAGCGCCGCCGGACCGACACGCATATGCCCATGGCGCTGACCATGGGCGAACCCGCAGGGATCGGCGGCGAGATCACGATCAAGTCCTGGCTGCGGCTCAAATCCGGCAATCGCTCGTTTGTCGCGATCGACGACCCCGACCGGCTCCGCGATCTGGGAACCCGATTGGGGCTTGCGGTTCCGGTGGAAGCGGTGGACGGTCCCGAGCAGGCACGCGACGTGTTCGCGCACGCCTTGCCCGTGTGTCCGCTCGATTTGCCGGCGGCGCCGGTCGCGGGCACGATCGATGCGGCGAACGCGAAAGCCGTGCTGACCGCGATCGAGCGCGCCGTGGGCTTCGTGGTGGACGGGAGGGCGAGCGCGGTCGTGACCAACCCGATCCACAAGGAGGCAATGTACGCCAGCGGATTTCCGTTTCCCGGCCATACCGAATTTCTTGCCCATCTTGCCGGATCCAAGCGCCCAGCGGTGATGATGCTGGCCTGCCCCAGCCTTCGGGTCGTGCCCGTGACGATCCACGTAAGCCTGGCCGAGGCCCTGGCACGGCTCACAACCGCCGACATCGTGGAAACGGCGTCGATCGTGGACGAGGCGCTCCGGCGGGATTTCTCGATTGCCGGGCCGCGACTCGCCGTCGCCGGGCTCAATCCGCACGCCGGCGAAGGGGGCGCGATGGGCACCGAAGAGGCCGAGCACATCGTTCCGGCGATCCGCCGCCTGAAGGAATCGGGGATCGACGCGTTCGGTCCGCTCGCACCCGATTCGATGTTCAGCGCCCGCATCCGCAAAACTTACGATGCGGCCATCTGCATGTACCACGATCAGGCGCTAATTCCGGTGAAGACGATCGACTTCGAAGGAACCGTGAATGTGACGCTCGGCCTTCCATTCGTCCGCACCTCGCCGGATCACGGTACGGCGCTCGATATCGCGGGACGCGGCGACGCCGACGAATCGAGCCTGGTTGCGGCCCTCGAATTGGCGGCCGATATGGCGCGCCGGCGCGCCGCCGCCGAGGGTGCGCTTTTCGTCCACGCGAGCTGAGGCTTGATCCGCCGCCGCGCCACGCCTGCGATTCGCGCTGCGGACGCCGGGCCGACCAACCTTCGGCCCTTGCGCGAGGTCATCGCCCAATACGGCCTGAAACCGCGCCGCGGTCTCGGACAGAACTTTTTGTTGGATCTCAACCTGACCGCTCGGATCGCGCGGGCCGCAGGCGAGCTCAGCAGCCGCAACGTGATCGAGGTTGGGCCGGGCCCAGGTGGGCTCACGCGCGCACTGCTGGGGGCGGGCGCCGCCCGCGTCGTGGCCGTCGAGCGGGATCACCGCTGTCTCGCCGCCCTCGAGGACTTAGCGAACGCGTTTCCTGGGCGGCTGGCAGTCGTTGAGGCGGACGCGCTCGCACTCGACATCGCCGCGCTTGCACCTCCGCCGCGGCGCATCGTCTCCAATCTTCCGTACAACATCTCGGTGCCCCTTCTCCTCGGCTGGCTTCATAACGCCCGCAACTATGAATCCCTGACGCTCATGTTCCAAAAGGAGGTGGCCCAGCGCCTGACCTCGGGACCGGGTACCAAGGCCTACGGACGTCTTTCGGTCATGGCCCAATGGCAGTGCAGGATCCGCCATGAGTTCGACGTCGACCGCCGCGCCTTCGTGCCCCAGCCCAAGGTCCACGGCAGCGTACTTACGTTGACGCCGCGAGCGCAGCTCATCGAGGCCGAGTGGACGCAACTTGAGACGGTCGTCGCCCATGCGTTCGGCCAGCGGCGGAAGATGCTGCGCACGAGCCTGAGACCGCTTGGCCTCGATCTGGCGAAACTCGACGTCGCCGGCACCGCGCGGGCCGAAGAGCTTGCGATCGAGGACTTTTGCCGGTTGGCGCGCGCCCTTGAAGCCCGCGGCTAACTCTTTTTCCACTAAATCGGCACCGGCCCACACGGTCGACGGAGAAGCGCATGCTCCGTGGGCGACTCGATTTGTTCCGGCATTCGCGTCAGCGTTCGCCGCGCAAATCGACGATGAAGTCGTGCAGGCCGGCCTGCCGCGTCCGCTTCAACCGTTCCGCCCTAAGGATGGCTTGCACGTCGTCCACCGATTCGCCCACGTCGCGGTTGACGATGATGTAGTCGTACTCGAGGTAATGGCTCATCTCGTCCGCCGCCTTGGTCATTCGGCGCTCGACGACCGCATCGCTGTCCTGGGCGCGGTTGCGCAGCCGCGATTCGAGCTCGGCGGTCGACGGCGGCAACACGAACACGCGAACCAGATCGTCCGGCGCGCTTTCGGAAAGCTGCTGAGTCCCCTGCCAGTCGACGTCGAACAAGACGTCGCGGCCCTCTTGGATAGTCGCCATGACGGGCGCCTTGGGCGTGCCGTAACAATGATCGAAGACGCGGGCGTGCTCGAGGAACCGTCCATCCGCCACCATGGAGCCGAACGTCTGCTGGTCGACGAAGTCATAGTCCTTGCCGGCGACCTCGCTCGGGCGCTTGGGCCGCGTCGTGACCGAGATCGACATGGTGAGCGCCGGTTCGCGCCCCAAGAGCTCACGCGCGATGGTCGTCTTCCCGGCGCCGGACGGCGACGACAACACCAGCATCAGTCCCCTTCGGCGGACCGCCCCGCCGCTGCTCGTCTGGCCGTTACTCAACGTTTTGAACCTGCTCGCGCAACTGCTCGACAACCGCTTTCAGATCCAGGCCCACGCGCGTCAACTCCAGATCCGACGCCTTCGAGCACAGAGTGTTCGCCTCACGATTGAATTCCTGGCACAAGAAATCCAGTCGCCGCCCCACCTCGCCGCCGTCGCTGAGTAGTGTCCGAGCGGCCTCGGTGTGTCCATTCAAGCGATCCAGTTCCTCGCGCACGTCCGATCGCCCGGCGAGAAGCGCCGCCTCCTGCGCCAATTTCTCTTCCGGTAGCGCCGGAACCAGATCGCGGAGTTGCTCGAGCTGCGCGCGAAGCCGCGCCATGATGGCGTCCGGTTGCGTCGCCGCGAGGCAAGAGGCCTCCTCGCACAACGCGCCTATCCGATCGAGGTGGGTCTCGAGAATGGAAGAGAGGTGTCCACCTTCCGCCGCGCGCATCTCGACCAATGCTTCGAGGCCCGCTTCCAGACTCGACATTACCGCCCCTTGCAAGGCCGAGACCCAATCCTCGGGGTCCTCTTCAGACACCGGTTCGACGACGCCGCGAACCGCGAGCAAAGCGTCGACGCTCGGCGGCCCGGCCTCGGGGAACCGGCGCCGAACCTCGGGCATAGCGGCGGCGAGCGTGTCGAGAACGTCATGGTTGATCCGGTAGCGGCCTTCCGGAGAGGCGCGCGTGATCGTCAAGACGGCGGTCACGTTTCCCCTGCGAAGGCGCTTTGCCACGCGTTCGCGAACGGCGGACTCGAGAGGTTCCATGCGATTAGCGAGTCGGCAGCGAACGTCGAGTCCGCGGCCGTTGACGCTTCGGATCTCCCACGACCAGCGCGCCCCATCGAGTTCACCGCGCGCGCCCGCGAATCCGGTCATCGACGAAACGATTCCGCGCGCGCCCGTCACGATCCGCTGTCCGAGCGCTGCTCGCGGATCTTTCGCCATCGCGCGACGTTCCGCCGATGCTCCGCATACGTCCGCGCAAAGACGTGACCGCCGTCACCGTCGGCGACGAAATACAGCTCGTCCGTTTCCAGCGGGTTCATCGCCGCCCGAAGCGAGGCCCGCCCCGGGTTGCAGATGGGCGCCGGGGGCAGCCCCCGCACCATGTACGTGTTGTATGGAGAAACCGTCGCCAGGTCGTCGCCGCCGAGACGCCGTTCGAGCGGGCCGTTTCCCGACGTCAGCGCGTAGGCAACCGTGGGGTCGGATTGCAGCTTCATTTTCCGCCGCAACCGATGGGTGAATACACCGGCGACGCGGGCGCGTTCGTCCTCGCGTGCGGTTTCCTTTTCGACGAGTGACGCGAGAATCACGGCCTCGCGTTGATCGGCCAACGGCAGACCGGGGACTCGGCGCGCCCACAACGCGTCGACGGTTTCGGTCATCGCCGACGCCATGCGTGCGACCATGGCTTCGCGCGAATCCCCGTACGAGAAGTGGTAGGTCTCGGGCAAGAGGCTCCCCTCGTCGGGAATGGCGCCGACTTCGCCGATAAGCCCCTCGGTCGCGAGGAACTGGCGCACGACTTCCGCCACCGTGAGCCCCTCAACGATCGTCAAGCGCCGGACCACGGTCCGACCGCTGCGCAACAATCCCAGAACCTCGCGGGAACTGATGCCAGGCGCGAACGCGTACTCGCCGGCGCGCAGGGACGAACCGACGCCCGTCAGGCGGGCCGCCGCCGCGAAGACCCGCGGCGCGGCCAGGACACCGGCCTCGCCGAGCCTGTTGGCGATCGAATCGACGCCATCCCCGGAGGGGATGACGACCACGGTTTCGCTGGTCAACGGCCCCGGCCGCACATACTGGGCGAATCCCCATGCCACCACGCCGGCCGCGACAAAGGCCGCCAGCAAGCCGGCCACGGCGATGCGGGCGACGTGTCGCGCCATCGGCGTCACGCCAGCGGTTTAAAGATGAGCGAGGCGTTCGTTCCGCCGAAGCCGAACGAATTCGACAACACGGCCCGAACCTTGCGTTCCTTGGATTCGTGGGCGACGAAGTCGAGATCACAACCGTCGGCGGGATTGTCGAGATTGAGCGTTGGAGGAACCACGCCGTGGTTCATGGCGAGGATCGCGTAAATGGCCTCGACCGCGCCAGCCGCGCCGAGAAGATGGCCGATCGCGGATTTCGTCGACGAGATCGACAAAGAACTTGCGGCATTTCCGAACGTCTTCTTTACCGAAGCCAGTTCGATCTCGTCTCCCGCCGGCGTCGAAGTGCCGTGTGCGTTGATGTAGTCGATGTCGTCGGGCCCGAGGCCGGCGCGGTTCATCGCCGCCCGCATGCACCGGATGGCGCCGTCGCCGCTGGGCGCGGGCGCAGTGATGTGGTGCGCGTCGCCGGACATGCCGTAACCCACGATCTCGGCATAGATTTTGGCGCCCCGTTTCTTCGCGTGCTCGAGCTCCTCGAGCACGACGACGCCGGCCCCTTCGCTGATGACGAAACCGTCACGGTCACGATCCCAGGGCCGCGACGCCTTTTCGGGCGTGTCGTTGAAATGGGTCGAGAGCGCGCGCGCCTGCGAAAAGCCGGCGATCCCGGTCCGGCAGACGGCGGCTTCCGCGCCGCCCGCAACCATCACATCGGCGTCGTCCCACATGATGATGCGCGCTGCGTCGCCGATGGCATGGGCGCCAGTGGAACACGCGGTCACCACCGAATGATTCGGTCCCCGAAACCCGTACATGATCGACACGTGCCCCGAGATCATGTTGATAAGGCTCGCGGGGATGAAAAACGGGCTGAGTCGGCGCACGTTCCCGTTTTCGACAAGGACGGACCCCCTCGCGATTTCCGGCAGCCCACCGATACCGGATCCGACCAGAACGCCGGTCCGCCACAGCGATTCCTCTTCCTTAGGACTCCATTCCGAGTCCGCGATGGCCTGCTTTGCCGCAGCCAAGCCGAAAACGATGAACGAATCCATGCGCCGGCGATCCTTTGCCGGCACCCATTCGTCGACGTCGAACTTCCCCTCGGCGGACGAACCGAGCGGCACCTGGCCTGCGATCTTCGACGGCAAGTCGGAAACGTCGAACGATTGAATGGCGGAGACGCCGGATTCGGCGTTCGTAAGACGTTCCCAGTTGATTCCGACCCCGCATCCCAGCGGAGTCACGAGCCCGATTCCGGTCACCACTACGCGTCGCATGATGCATCGCCATCCGCACCGGGCGCTTCAACGACGCCCGGCAGTGGGGCGCAAAACGCGCCCCACCGGTAAGGTGGTCTACGCGCTCTGGGATCCGATGTAGTCGATGGCGTCCTTGATCGTCAGGATCTTTTCCGCCGCATCGTCGGGAATTTCGCAGCTGAACTCCTCTTCGAACGCCATGACGAGTTCTACCGTGTCTAAGCTATCGGCGCCCAAGTCGTCGATGAAACTCGCGGTCTCGGTCACCTTTGATTCTTCGACGCCGAGATGTTCGACGACAATTTTTTTCACCCGTCCGGCGACATCATCCATTGCGAAATTCCTTGCCTCTTCAAACGTTGACTACAGCGGTTTTTCGCGTTTCCGCCCCGCTTCCGGGGTTAGGTCCCGAGAACCGAAAGCAGCGGTGTCCTAACACAGTTTTATTTTGTTGGCCAGCGCCCGCGCGGCCCGTCATACCATCGCCATCCCGCCGTTGACGTGCATCGTTTGTCCGGTGATGTAGGCGGCCTCGTCGCTCGCCAGAAAGGCCACGCACCCGGCGACGTCGGCGGGCGTTCCCACCCGACCCAGGGGCACCGCGGCGAGCAGGCGCGTGCGCTGATCGTCGGTCAGGTCCGCCGTCATGGCGGTCTCGATGTAACCCGGAGCCACGCAGTTGACGGTGATCCCCCGGCTCGCGACCTCGTGGGCAAGGGATTTGGTCATGCCGACCAGGCCCGCTTTCGCGGCGGCGTAATTCGCCTGGCCCGCGTTGCCGGTGACGCCGACGACGGACGTGATCGCGATGATGCGGCCTGTACGCCGTTTCATCATTGGGCGCAGGCACGCGCGCGTAAGGCGGAAGGCGGCCGTGAGATTGAGCTCGAGGACACCCCCCCAGTCCTCGTCCTTCATTCGGATCGCCAGATTGTCGCGCGTCCGGCCGGCACAGTTGACGAGGATATCGACCGCGCCGAGGGCCGTTTCGGCGTCCTTGGCAAGCCCATCGATCGCGCTCATCTCGCTCAGATCACACGGCGCGACGTGCACGCGTTCGCCAAGTTCGGCGGCCAGCGCCTCAAGTGTCGCCACCTGCGTACCCGAGATCGCGATGCTGGCGCCCGAGCGGTGCAGCGCGTGGGCGATCGCACCTCCGATTCCCCCCGAAGCGCCGGTGACCAACGCCGTCTTACCGTGTAGATCGAACATGCCAAACCTGTGCGTTTCGCCGTGGTACCCGACCGTTTCGCTCACAAAACCTCGAGGAACGCCTCGACCTCGCGCGGCGTTCCGATGCTTGTCGTCTCGAGTCTCGAATCGATTCGCCGGGCAAGCCCGCTCAACACCTTGCCGGCCCCCACTTCGACGACCCCTTCGACACCTTGATCGCGCATGAACTGCACGCTCTCGCGCCAACGAACCATGGCCGTCACCTGTTCCACCAGAAGCCCGCGTATCTCGTCGACGTCGCGCGTGGCGTGGGCCGACACATTCGAGACGAGCGGGGTGTCGGGCTCCTCAATATCGGCGCCCGCCAGCGCCGCTTTCATGACTTCGGCGGCAGGCGCCATGAGAGCACAGTGAAACGGCGCGCTCACCGGAAGGGGGATGCATTTTGCCCCCCGCGGTCCGGCAATCGCGGCGGCCCACTCGACGGCGGCGCGATCTCCGCTGATGACCAATTGCTCGGGCGAGTTGTCGTTGGCGACGGTGCAAATCCCGCCGTTCGCCGCCTCGTCGGCGACGACGCGCGCTTCATCGAGCCCGAGGCCGAGCAACACGATCATCGCCCCCGCTCCCGGCGGCGCGGCCTCCTGCATGGCGCGGCCACGCGTCCGCAAGAGCGTCGCCGCCCCGGAAACGGAAAGGCCGTTGGCGGCGGCAAGCGCCGAGTATTCCCCGAGCGAGTGTCCGGCGACGAACACGCAGTGGTCTGCGAGACGGAAGTCGCCCGTGAATTGAAGCGCCTTCACCGTGGCAAGGCTGGTCGCCATCAAAGCCGGTTGGGCGTTCTCGGTAAGCGTCAACTCCTCGAACGGCCCTTCGAAGATCAGGCGCGAAAGGTCCTGGCCCAAAGCCTCGTCGACCTCATTGAACACGTCGCGCGCCGCCCGGTAGGCGTCGAAAAGCTCCTTGCCCATGCCGACCTTTTGAGAACCCTGGCCCGGGAAGACGAACGCCCGCCGCATGTGCTGAGAGCAACCCAACCCGTGAAAAATTCGGCGCCATTCAGTGATACCGGCAATCGATGAGGTGTCAAGGGTCACGCTTGCGCGGGGGCCCGGTTGCTGTATAGTGCGCGACCTTCATCTCTTTGCCGAGGTCATCGGCTATGCCTGCGATGCGCCGGCGGCGGAGTGCCGGCCGGACGCGGGTTGAGAAAAGCCAAAGGGAGAGTCTGCTTGCCCTATTACGAAAGCGTGTTCATCGCGCGCCAGGACATCTCCGCGCCCCAGGTCGAGGCGCTTACGGGCAACTTCGTCAAGGCCATCGAGGACACCGGCGGAAAGGTCGCCAAGCAGGAATATTGGGGCCTGAAGAATCTTGCCTATCGGATCAAGAAGAACCGCAAGGGACATTACGTGCTCTTCAACATCGACGCGCCGTCCGACTCGATCGAAGAGATGGAACGGCAGATGCGGCTGCACGAGGATATCCTGCGCTACCTTACGATCCGGGTCGACGAGTTGGAGGAAGGGCCCTCGGCGATGATGCAGCGCGGTTCCGGACGGGACGATCGACACCGCCGGGATGACCGTGGCCGTCGCGGCGAATTCGATGGACGCGGCCCGCGTCATTCCCGAGGCGGCGCGGGTGAACGCGACGCCAGCGCCCGCCCGTCCGACGACAAGCCGACCGAAAAGGAAGGCAAACCCCCGCCGTCCGACGACAAGCCGGCCGAAAAGGAAGGCGATCCCCGCCCGTCCGACGACACCCAAACCAAAAAGGAAGGCGAACAATGAGCCCCCCGGCTAACGCTCGGACCGACGCCGGCGCGGGGCGCGCCCGGCGACCGTTCTTCAGGCGTCGCAAGACGTGTCCGTTTTCGGGCAAGAACGCGCCCAGGATCGATTACAAGGACGTCAGGCTTCTGCAGCGGTTCGTTTCGGAGCGCGGGAAAATCGTTCCCAGCCGCATTACCGCCGTTTCCGCGAAAAAGCAGAACGAATTGGCGCGAGCGATAAAGCGCGCGAGGTATCTCGCGCTGTTGCCCTACGTCGTCAAATAGCCATTCGCTGTCCGCGCGCCTGAGTCCCCGAATTGCACTCCCGAGGCGACCGTTCGTGCGGCCGCCTGAGAGATTGCGGAAGGGACGGCGCGACACGAGCGATCAGGAGAGCTGAGAATGGAAGTCATCCTTTTGGAGCGCATCGAGAACCTCGGCCAGATGGGAGACGTGGTGAACGTCAAACCCGGCTATGCGCGGAATTTTCTCCTGCCGCATAACAAGGCGCTGCGGGCGACCACCGAGAACCGAAAGGTCTTCGAAGAAAGGCGCACGCAATTCGAAGCGGAAAATTTCGCACAACGAACCGAAGCCGAATCCGTCGCGGCGAAGGTGGAGGGCCTGACCATCACGCTGTTGCGCCAAGCCGGCGAGGCCGGGCAGCTGTATGGTTCGGTGAACGCGCGCGACATCGCCGACGGCACGACCGAAGCGGGGGTCCGTATCAATCGCCAGCAGGTCCGGCTCGATCGCCCGATCAAGGCGATCGGTCTTCACCAGATTCGCGTCGACCTCCACCCCGAGGTTCAGATCGAAGTCCTCGCCAACGTCGCTCGGTCAGCCGAAGAGGCGATAATCCAGGAGCGAACGGGCCGGGCCATCACCACGACCGAAGAAGAGGAAGCACCGGAAGAGCCCGGGCCCGAGGCCTTCGAGAAAGGCGGCGGGCCCAAGCCCGAGATCGAAGCCGAGGACGCGGATCCGGCCGAGCCGGCGCCCGAATCCGCGACCGGTCCGATCGAAGAAGCGGGCGCGGCTTCGCCGGAAACGCCCGAAGGAGATCAGGACCAGCCGGAACGATCCGACTCCTAGCCCGCGACCAAATAGGAGCGAAGTCGAACGGAGGCGCCGGCCGGGCAAGGCTTCCGCGATCGGGGCGAATCATGATAGCCTCGCTGGCGGATAAATTCGGGCGGGGGTCGGGGACCAAGTCTCGGGACTTCCATCGGGAAAAACGTTTCACAAATGCTTTTGCTGAAATACTTTCTGGATCGACTCGTACGAACTGGCACCCTGGAGATGGTGGATTGGTCGGGCGTCGTCCACCGCTTCGGAAACGGCGATCGACCTTTGGTGCGGGTCCGCCTCCACAAGCGATCGCTGGGCTGGCGACTGCCGTTTAACCCCGAGCTCAGGGCGGGCGAAGCCTATACAGACGGGAGCCTCACAATCGAGGAAGGCTCCCTTTACGAATTCCTCGATCTCATAACCATGAACCTCGGCGCCGGCGGGAAGCCTGCGATCATGCGGCTCGCGTCCGGTCTCGGGTTCGCCTTGCGGACGTTCCACCAGTTCAATCCCGTCCCGAGGGCGCGGACAAACGTGGCGCATCATTATGATCTGTCCGCGGCGCTGTACGCGCTTTTCCTCGACCGCGACCAGCAGTACTCGTGTGCGTATTTCGCGCGCGCCGACGAAACGCTGGACGAGGCCCAGGAGAACAAGAAGCGACGGATCGCGGCGAAGCTCGACCTCGCGTCCGGGCAACGGGTCCTCGACATCGGCTCCGGCTGGGGCGGGATGGCCCTTCACCTCGCCCGCGAAGCAGGCGCCGAGGTGACGGGCATCACGCTTTCGACGGTGCAGCGCGAGGTCTCGGAACGGCGTGCCAACGAAACCGGCCTTGCGGAACGTGCGCACTTCTTCCTTCGCGACTATCGCCAGCAGACGGGCACGTTCGACCGCATCGTTTCCGTCGGTATGTTCGAACACGTGGGCATTGACCATTACCGCGAGTTCTTCGCCAAGCTCGCAGACCTTTTGGCCGACGACGGGGTCGCCGTATTGCACACCATCGGGCGCGCTGGACCTCCAGCGGAGGGGGACCCGTGGATTCGGAAGTACATCTTCCCGGGCGGCTACATCCCGTCTCTTTCAGAGATCGCTCGTGCGATCGAGAAGACCGGCCTCGTGATCACCGACATCGAGGTCCTGCGCCTTCACTACGCCGAGACCCTGCGCCACTGGCGCGAGCGATTCCAGGCCAACCGTGACGCCGTCAAGAAGCTGTACGACGAGCGGTTCTGCCGAATATGGGAGTACTACCTCGCCGCATCCGAGACTTCGTTCCGCAATCTCAAAACCGTGGTCTTCCAGATCCAGCTGGCCAAACGCCCCGACGCCGTGCCGCTAACGCGCGATTACCTGGCGTCGTGGAACGCATCCGAAACCGATGGCGCGGGCGTGTCCGCCCGGCGCACCGCGTGAGCACGCCCGGCGCGCCGGGACCCGTCCGGTGCCGTCGACCGATTCCGGGGAAGAGTTTTCCCGGCCTTGCGCACATTTCTTCCTCGTGATCCACATGCTGGCGACGGCGGTGGCGCTATTCACGCGCCCGGCGTTGACCTAGGGTGCGAGTCATGCCGACGACCCTGGTAACCCCGCCACGCCACGAATTTTCCGATGCGGACGGGGCCTCGCCGTTGTTTCGCGCGCCGCCCCACAACATCGAAGCCGAAAAGGCGCTCCTCGGCGCGATCCTGGTGAACAATCGGTCCTTCGAGCGGGTGACCGAGTACCTTGCGCCCGAGCACTTCGCCCTCGCCCAGCACGGCCGCATCTTCGAGGCCTGCGCGCGCGTGATCGAGCGCGGCCAGCTGGCCGATCCCAGGACGCTGCGCCTATATTTCGAAACGGACGGAAGCCTCGACGATATCGGCGGGCCGGCGTATCTGGGCGAGCTGGCCGAGAACGCCGTGACCGTGATCAACGCCGGCGAGTACGGTCGCATCGTCTACGATCTTTTCCTCCGCCGCCAGCTCATCGCGCTTGGCGAGGACGTCGTCAACAGCGCATACGGGGGCGAGCCGGGAGAGACGGCAACCCAGCAAATCGAAGCGGCCGAGCAGGGCCTGTACGATCTCGCATCGAGCGGCGAATACGAGGGCGGGTTCCAGACCTTCGGGGCCGCGATCGTCGGCGCCATCGAGGCGGCGAATGTCGCCCACCGGCGCGAAGGGGGATTGAGCGGCGTCGCGACCGGCCTTCGCGACCTCGACAAGCTGCTCGGCGGCCTGCACCGATCGGATCTCGTGGTGCTGGCCGGGCGGCCGTCCATGGGCAAGACCGCGCTCGCCACCAACATCGCGTTCCATGCCGCCCACTCGTTCCGCCGTTCGAGCGGGCAAGACGGCGCCGTGGTCGGCTTCTTCTCCCTCGAGATGTCGGCGGAGCAGTTGGCGACGCGGGTGATCTCCGAGACGACCGACATCTCATCGGACCGGGTCCGCAAGGGCGAGCTCTCAAACGACGAGTTCGTCCGTTTGACGGGCGCCAGCCAAGCGTTGCACGAGATACCGTTTTTCATCGACGATTCGCCGGCGCTTTCAGTCGGCCAGCTCAGGACTCGCGCGCGGCGCCTCAAGCGCCAGCACGACGTCGGCCTGATCGTCGTCGACTATCTCCAACTGATCGGCCCGAGCTTGGGAAAGCGTTACGACAGCCGTGTCCAGGAGATCTCGGAAATCACGCGGGGGCTGAAGACGCTGGCCAAGGAGCTGGACGTTCCCGTGCTCGCGCTGTCCCAACTGTCGCGAGCGGTCGAGCAACGCGACGACAAGCGACCACAACTCGCGGACCTGCGTGAATCGGGAACGATCGAACAGGACGCCGATGTGGTGATGTTCATCTTCCGCGAGGCCTATTACGAAGAGGTGCGCGAGCCCGACATCGACAGCCCAAAGCGCGTCGAATGGGAAGAGCGAATGGAACGGATTCGCAATACCGCCGAAATCATCGTCGGCAAGCAGCGCCACGGCCCCACGGGCAAGGTGGTTCTGTTCTTCGCCGGCGAATTCACGCGCTTCGGCGACCTCGACACCTATCACGACGCCCGATACTGACCCGCCGACGATGTCCGACGCGGCCACCGCCGGCGCGATCCTCACCATCGACTTACAAGCGCTGGCGTCGAACTACGGCCTCATCCGCTCCACGGCCCGGGACGCCGAATGCGGAGCTTCGATCAAAGCAGATGCCTATGGATTGGGCGTCGGGAGAGTCGCCGAAACGCTTGCCGAGGCGGGGTGCCGGATTTTCTTCGTCGCCCACCTCGACGAGGGAACGGCGCTGCGACGCCAGTTGCCGGCAGCCGAGATTCACGTGCTCAACGGCATCCCTTCCGGCACCGAGCGACTGTTCGCCGAACACCGGCTGATTCCGGTACTGAACAGTCTCGGCGACATCGCAGTTTGGGCGGAATTCGGGCGTGCGAACGGCGCCCGATTCGCGGCCGACGTCCATGTCGATACCGGGATGTCGCGCCTCGGGCTACCGCCAGACGAGGTCGCGGCCATCGCGGGCGATCCGGGGCGGCTCGCCGATATCGAGGTGGTGCTCGTCATGAGTCACCTCGCGTGCGCCGACGAGCCCGAGCATGCGCTGAACCGCCGCCAGCTCGAGGCGTTTCGCGCCGCGCGCGCGGCTCTACCCATGGGCCGAGCATCTCTCGCGAACTCGTCGGGCGTTTTCCTCGGGCCCGATTACCACTTCGATCTGGTCCGCGCAGGCGCCGCGCTCTACGGCATCGCGCCCGCTCCGGATCAACCCAACCCGATGGCGCAAGTGGTTAGATTACAAGGAAAAATCCTCCAGGTCCGTCTCGTTGACAGCCCCCAGACCGTTGGCTATGGTGCCAGCCATCGCGTGACCCGGCGCGCGCGAATCGCGACCGTTGCCGTCGGTTACGGCGACGGTTTTCTCCGATCCACCGGCAATTCCGCCGTCGCCGTCCTAGGCGACGTTCGAGTGCCGATCGTCGGACGCGTGTCCATGGACCTTCTGACCATCGACGTATCGGACGCCCCGGACGCGATGGCTCGCGTAGGCGCGCTGGTAGACTTGATCGGTCCCCACAATCCCTTGAACGACGTGGCGAGAGACGCGGGCACCATCGGCTACGAGGTGCTGACGCGGCTCGGCCCGCGCTACCATCGCCGCTACTTAGGCGGCGGTCGCAACAACGCCTAGGCGTCCATGAACTTCGTGCAAATCATCGGCCGCTTCTTCCTCGGGTTTCTCGCGACGACGGGCCGGCTCGGAATATTCGCGGGCGCCTCGTTGTCTCACATCGTCCGTCCGCCGTTCTATCCGCGGATCATCGTCCGCCAGATGGTCGAAATCGGCTACTTCTCGCTTCCGGTCGTGGGGCTGACGGCGCTGTTCGCGGGCATGGTCCTGGCGTTGCAGAGCTATACCGGCTTCGCACGGTTCTCCGCCGAGGGCGCGATCGCCAACGTCGTGGTGCTGTCGATCACGCGCGAGCTCGGGCCGGTGCTCGCCGGTCTCATGGTCGCGGGCCGAATCGGCGCCGCCATGGCCGCCGAGATCGGGACCATGCGGGTCACCGAACAGGTGGACGCGCTGACCACGCTTTCCACGAATCCCATGAAGTACCTGGTCGCGCCGCGGCTTCTCGCCGGGCTGACCATGCTGCCGCTCTTGGTGCTCGTGGCCGACGTCATCGGGGTCTTCGGCGGCTACTTGGTCGCCGTTTACAAGCTCGGGTTCAATCCCGCCAACTACCTCCAGAACACCTGGGACTTTCTCGAGGCCCAGGATGTGATCTCCGGGTTGGTCAAGGCGAGCATGTTCGGCTTTATCGTCACCTTGATGGGTTGCTATCACGGATACCATTCGCGCGGTGGCGCGTAAGGCGTGGGTGCTGCGACCACCAACGCGGTCGTTTCGGCATCCATCCTCATCCTCAGCTTCGACTACGTCCTGACCGAGATGTTCTTCGCCAAATGACCGACGCTGCGCCCAAGATTCAACTTCGCGACGTCCACAAGGCGTTCGGCGGCAAGATCGTCCTGAACGGCGCCGAGCTTGACGTGGGCACCGGCGAATCGCTCGTGGTGATCGGCGGATCGGGATCGGGCAAATCGGTGATGATCAAGTGCATCCTCGGGCTGCTCGCGGCCGATTCGGGAAGCATCCTGGTCGATGGCGAAGAGGTGGTCGGGATCTCGGCGCGTGAGCGCGAACGCGTGAACAAGAAATTTGGCATGTTGTTCCAGGGCGCCGCCCTGTTCGACAGTTTGCCGGTCTGGGAGAACGTCGCGTTCGGCCTGCTGGCCGAGAAGCGCTATTCGCGCCACGAGGCGCGCGACGTTGCGCTCGCCAAGCTGGCCCAGGTGGGTCTCGGCGCGGAAGTGGGCGAGCTCTTTCCCGCAGAGCTTTCGGGCGGAATGCAGAAGCGGGTCGCGCTCGCGCGCGCCATCGCCTCCGATCCCGAGATCATCTTCTTCGACGAGCCGACAACGGGGCTGGATCCCATCATGGCTGACGTCATCAACGATCTGATCATCAAGATCACGCGCGAGGTCGGCGCGACGGCGCTGTCCATCACCCACGACATGGCGAGCGCCCGCAAGATCGCGAACCGGATCGCAATGCTATACGACGGCAAGATCATCTGGTCCGGACCCACCGGCGAGATCGATGAGGCCGACAACGCCCACGTCGATCAATTCATCCACGGCCGCGCCGAAGGCCCCATCAAGATGGCGGTCAGGGCGTGACCGCCGGGACGGCCGGTACCAAGACACGGGCACCCGTTCGTGGTATTCCATGCGGCGGTCGCGGATAGGAACGACGTCCTTGGCTCGACAGACCAGCCGCTTCGTTTGCCAGGCATGCGGCGCCAGCTTCACCAAATGGAGCGGCCGATGCGAGGGCTGCGGTAGCTGGAACACCATCCAGGAAGAAGCGATCGAGGCGGCGGCGCCGCGGGGTTTGGGGCGCCGGCGCGGACGCTCGATCGCGTTCGCCGGCCTACAAGGCGTTAGCGATACCGCCCGGCGCCGCCCCACCGGAATCGCCGAGTTCGACCGGGTCTGCGGCGGCGGCATCGTTCCGGGGTCCGGCATCTTGGTCGGCGGCGACCCCGGCATCGGCAAGTCCACGCTGTTGCTCCAGGTCGCCGCGGCCTTGGCGCGAGAGGCACCATGCGCCTACATCTCGGGAGAGGAGGCGGTGGACCAGGTGAGGATGCGTGCGGAACGCCTGGGCCTCGAGTCCGCATCCATTCAGCTCGCGGTGGCGACCGCGGTGCGCGACATCGTCTCGACTCTCGATCGGCCGGACGACCTCGGACTTCTCATCATCGACTCGATTCAGACCATGTTCGTCGACACCCTTGAATCGGCGCCGGGAACGGTCGCCCAGGTGCGCGCGTCGGCGCAAGCGCTGATCGGGCTCGCGAAAAGGCGCGGGTTCACCGTCGTGCTGGTGGGCCACGTGACCAAGGAAGGCTTGATTGCGGGGCCCAAGGTCCTGGAGCACATGGTGGACACCGTGCTGTATTTCGAAGGCGATACCAGCCACCAGTTCAGGGTGCTCAGGGCGGTCAAGAACCGCTTCGGCCCCACCGATGAAATCGGGGTGTTCGAAATGACGGACGCCGGACTGAAGGAGGTTGCCAACCCGTCCGCCCTTTTCCTGAGCGATCAAAGGGACGACGTGACCGGCGCCTCGGTCTTCGCCGGCATCGAGGGCAGCCGACCGCTGCTGGTGGAAATACAGTCCCTGATCGCGCCGTCTCATCTGCCCACGCCGCGCCGCGCCGTGGTGGGGTGGGACGCCGGGCGCCTAGCCATGATTCTGGCGGTGCTCGAAGCGCGCTGTGGGTTGTCGCTTTCGGGGACCGAGGTCTATTTGAACGTGGCCGGTGGGCTTCGGATCGGAGAGCCGGCCGCCGATCTGGCGGTGGCCGCGGCCCTGGTCTCGGCCGCCCGCGGCGTTCCGGTGCCGCCCAAGACGGTTGTTTTCGGCGAAATCGGGCTTTCGGGAGAGATCCGGGCGGTCTCGCGCACCGAAGCCCGCCTCAAGGAAGCGGCGAAGCTCGGGTTCACCCGCGCGATCGCGCCTCAGCCTTCGCCGCCCGCGGAATTGCGAAAGCGCGGCCGCGCCGAAGGCGCCATGGAGATCGTCGGAATCGCCCACGTCCGCGATCTGGTCGAGCCGTTCGGCGCCGAACGCAGCCGCGGGGAACACGGCACCGGCCAAGCGGCCCGCCGCACCCGCGAAGTCGCCAGCCATGGATAGCCTGCCCATTAACGTCATGGATTTGGCGGTGATCGGGACCATCGTCGCGTGCACCCTGATCGGGTTGTTGGTAGGGTTTGTGAAGGGCGGCCTCTATGTCGTCTCATGGCTCGGCGCGATCGCCGCAACCTTTTTCGGCTTTGCCGCCGTCCAGCCCTATGCGCGCGAACTGATCGACCACCAGCTTCTTGCCGACATCGCCGCGGGCGTCGCGTTGTTCCTGCCCACACTCGTTGCCCTTTTCCTGGTGAGTTCGATCGTCGAATCGTGGGTCCGGCGCAGCCGTCTCAGCGCGCTTGACCGATCGCTAGGCATGGTGGCGGGCTTAGCCACGGGCGCGGTCTTGGTATGCGTCGTATATTCGCTGGTCGAGACGACGTGGTCGGAGTCGGAACGGCCCGAATGGGTCGAAGGCGCAAAATCGCTGCCGTTCGTCCGCGCCGGCGCCGATTTGTTGCAGGGGCTGATGCCGGCAAACGCCGCCTCGTTTGCCGGGGCCCGGCGAAGCGAGGCGGAAAAGCTGATCGACACCGAACGGGTCTTGCGGGGAATTTTGAACGTGGAACCCGCCGAAACGGAAAACGGACCGGCACCGGGATACGATGCGAAGGAGCGAGGCGAGATGCAAAGACTGCTCGAAACGCGTCAATAGGACATGCGTCGATGCGTGCGCTAATCGAACCCCTCGCCGACGACAACTTTCACGACGAATGCGGCGTCTTCGGCATCTTCGGCCACGTCGATGCGGCCGCGCACACGGCGCTCGGCCTGCACGCGTTGCAGCACCGCGGCCAAGAATCGGCTGGCATCGTCAGCTTCGACGGCGAGCAGTTCCACCAACACCGGGCGCTCGGCCTCGTCGGCGACATATTCGGCTCGCAAACAGTGATCGGCCGCCTGACCGGGTCCGTGGCGATCGGGCACAACCGCTATTCGACTGCGGGTGGAACGTTGCTCCGAAACGTCCAGCCGTTGTTCGCCGAATTCGATTTCGGAGGCCTTGCGGTGGCCCACAATGGCAATCTTACCAACGCCTACGCGTTGCGCCGATCGCTCGTCAACCGCGGCTGCATCTTCCAGTCGACCATGGATACCGAGGTGATCATCCACCTGATCGCGACCAGTGCCGATTCGTCGGTGGTCGACCGCCTGGCCGATGCGCTCAAACAAATCGACGGCGCTTACTCGCTGGTCGCCATGACCGGAGACAGCCTGATCGGCGTTCGCGATCCGCTCGGCGTCAGGCCTCTGGTGATCGGGCGGATCGGCGACGCCATAATCCTCGTGTCCGAGACGTGCGCGCTCGACATCATCGGCGCCGAGTTCGTGCGCGACGTGGAGCCCGGCGAGGTGGTGATCGTGAGCGCCAACGGGCTGGAAAGCGTCAAGCCGTTCGTGCAGAAACCCAACCGGTTCTGCATCTTCGAATACATCTACTTCTCGCGGCCCGACAGCACGGTCGAGGACAAGAATGTCTACGAGATCCGTAAGCGGATCGGGGCGGAATTGGCGAGGGAAAGCCCGGTGCCCGCCGATATGGTGGTCCCGGTCCCCGATTCCGGGGTACCGGCAGCGCTCGGCTATGCCGAAGAGGCCGCGATACCGTTCGATTTCGGAATCGTCCGCAACCATTACGTCGGGCGCACGTTCATCGAACCGACGGACCGCATCCGCCACCTGGGCGTCAAGCTCAAGCACAACGCCAATACGGCGCACTTGAAGGGTAAGCGCGTGATCCTCGTCGACGATTCGATCGTGCGCGGCACAACTTCGCTCAAGATCGTCGAGATGGTCCGCGAAGCGGGCGCCGCCGAGATCCACATCCGGGTCTCCAGCCCGCCGACGGCCTTCCCCTGCTACTATGGGATCGACACCCCGGACGCCGACGCGCTGCTTGCCGCCAATTACGACGTCGATGCAATGGCGCGATACATCGGCGTCGATTCGCTTGCGTTCCTGTCGATCGATGGGCTTTACAAGGCGGTGGGCGAGCCCGGCCGGGACGCGGAATCGCCGCAGTACTGCGACGCCTGTTTCACCGGCGATTACCCGATCGCATTGACCGACCGCGACGGCGGGCCGGTTCCCTTGCAACTGTCCTTGCTCGACGAACGGACCTGATGACGCCGGTCGGCGGCGCGAAGCCACGATCGCCCAAAGGGCGGCTTACGGGACGGGTGGCGCTCGTCACCGGCGCCTCTCGGGGGATCGGCCGAGCCGTGGCCAAGAGGTTCGCGGACGAGGGTGCCGAACTGGTCATCACGGCGCGCACCCAAGGGGCGCTCGAGGAACTGGACGACGAGATCCGCGCAACCGCTCGCGCCTGCGTCCTGGTGACGTGCGATTTGCGCGACTTCGACGCCATCGATCGAATGGGTGCCGCCGTGTTCGAGCGCTTCGGCCGGCTGGACGTGCTGGTGGCGAACGCGGCGCAACTCGGCATGCTCGCCCCCCTCCACCACATCGATCCGGGCACCTGGGAGGCGACGATCGCGGTCAACTTGACCGCCAACTGGCGGCTCATCCGCAGTTTCGATCCCCTACTTCGAATGTCCGAGGCGGGCCGCGCGATCTTCGTTACCTCGGGCGCCGCGCAGGTTCCGAACCCCTATTGGGGCATCTATGCGACCTCCAAGGCGGCGCTCGAGATGATGGTGCGGACCTATGCCGCCGAAATCGCGAAAACGAGCGTTCGCGCCAACCTCGTCAATCCCGGCGCAACCCGCACCCGGATGCGGGCCGAGGCATTTCCGGGCGAGGACGCGGACCGCCTGAAGGCGGCGGAAGCCGTGACCGATCTGTTCGTGGAGTTGGCGGGCGCCGCGTGCGCCCGGAACGGCCAGGTCCTGGACGCGGGTTAGCACCCGCAAAAAATCGCTCCCTACCCCGCCGCGCCTTCCAACGCCCGGCGCAATCGCTCCCAATCGCGCCTGGGCCCGGGCAAACCAAACCGCAAGCTTCCCGGCATGTCCGGAAACCACCGCACAAGGATGCGCGCGCTGGCAAGGGACTCGAAGATTCGCTTGGCGTTCGGGGTCTCCACCACGTGAAACAGCGCGGTGCCTGCGACCACTTCCAATGCGTGGTCCGCCAGCAACGCGTCCATGCGCTGGGCGTCGCGCGCGAGCGTGGCGCGCATGCCCTCGATCCACGCCTCGTCGGCGAAGGCGGCGCACGCAATCGCGCCCGCCCAACCCGAGACCGCCCAGGGCCCGAGCGCGTCCGAGAGCGTCCGCGCGAGATCCGCGTCGGCCACCGCGAAACCGAGGCGAAGTCCCGGCAGGCCGAAGAACTTGCCGAACGAGCGCAGCACCACCAGGCCCGGGCATGCGGCGGCGGCAACGCTGACATCCGGCGCCAGATCGGCGAAGGCCTCGTCGACCACGAGCCAGCCCCCATCTGCGGCAAGCCGGCGGGCTTCGCCCACGAGCCGGTCCGGCGCGGTCCGGCGACCGTCGGGTGTGTTGGGATTGCATAGGACGACGACGTCGAAGCCAACCGCGGCCTCATCAAGTTCGGGTACCAGGGCGACCTCGTGGCCGGCGATCCGCCACGACCGGGCGTGCTCGGCGAACGTGGTGCCGACGACGGCGACGCGCGAACGGGCGCGCAGGCGCGGCAGCCAGCGGATCAGGGCTTGGCTTCCCGGCGCCGGCACCACCGAGCACGCATCGGGCGCGCGGTAGTAACCGGCCGCCGCCTCGCGAAGGGAGCGGTCGTCGTCGCTATCGGGGAGCCTGAGGTTGCCTTCGTACGAGATCGACGCCACCGGGTAAGCATGCGGATTGACAGCCGTCGAAAGGTCCAGCCAACCCGTGCGCGGCAGGCCGAATGCGCGCGCGGCCGCAGCCACGTCACCTCCGTGATGGGGCAAATCCGCGCCGTCGAAGGGGTAACCACCCGCCATCATTCGGACCCCATCTTCGGTCGGGCTGGTCATTGCGGCCCGGCCGCCGTTATCATTGCGCCGTCCTACCCACCATCGGCGCGCCTGTCCAGATGCCGGGCCTCGCGCCGGTTGGGTCACGAACCAGATTAGGGAGGCGACCGCGATGGGTTCGGGGAACGGTCGGCGCGTCATCGTCATCGGCGGGGGAATCGTCGGCACCTGTGTGGCGCTCTGTCTCCAGCGCGAAGGGTTCGACGTCGTCATTATCGAACGCGACGCGCCGGGCGAGGCATGTTCGTTCGGAAACGCCGGCGGCTTGGGAGGCGGCTCGTCGGTCGCGCCCCTTGCGCTGCCGGGCATCGTCCGTGCGGCGCCACGGCTCTTGTTCGATGCGGACGAGCCGCTTTTCATTCGCTGGCGCGATTCGCCTGCGATGATCCCATGGTTTATCCGGTTCGCCCGTGAAAGCGCGCTGGCGCGCGTCGAACGCAATGCCGCGGCGCGCGCGAGCATCCTCGGCGCGGTCCAGGACGCCTACGCACCCTTGATCGAAGCCGCAGGCGCACAGGATCTTGTCGTTCACGGCGGAGCGCTCACGGTCTTCGAAAGCCGCGATGCTTTAAAAAACGCAGGCTACGCCCTCGAGCTCGGGCGACGCTACGGCGTCGCGATGGAGGAAGTGGACGGCGACAAGGCCCGCGAGATCAACCCGGCGCTCGGCTCCCGCGTGGCTTGCGGAATCGTGTACCCCGACAGCGCCGGCACCATCAATCCCCTGCGCTTGACGCAAACGCTCATCGAGCACTTCAAGCAAGAAGGGGGCACGGTTCGCAAGGAAACGGTTTTAGGTTTCGAGTTCGCGAATGGATCGCCGACTCACGTGATCACGAACGCAGGCACCGAGAGCTTCGAGTTGGCGGTAATCGCGGCCGGCGTGTGGTCCAAGGACCTCGCCGCCAAGCTGGGAACGCGGGTGCTTATGGAAGCGCAGCGTGGCTACCACGCGATGCTTCCCGAACCCGGTATCAGCGTTCCGGTGCGAACCTCGCTCGCGGACCGCAACGTCATCATCACCCCGATGGAACACGGCCTTCGGATCACGGGCATCGCAGAATTCTCGCACCCCGAAGCGCCCCCCAACTATGTGCACGCCGAACGCATTATCCGCCAGGCGCGCCAGTTCCTTCCGGATCTGAACGCGGACGGTGCGAGCATGTGGGTCGGTCCGCGGCCGCAGACACCCGACACCTTGCCGGTGATCGGACCCTCGCCGCACCATCGCAACGTGCTGTTCGCATTCGGCCATGGGCAGAACGGGTTGCAATTGGCCGCCATCACCGGAAAGCTCGTTTCCGAGCTCGCCAGCGGGCACGCGACCAGCATCGATATCGGACCCTTCCGGCCCGACCGGTTCTAAAGCGCGCGTCCGGACCGATTCCCATGGACCGCGATCACGACGCGCCCATCCTATTGACGCCGGGTCCGCTCACAACCTCGGCCGAGGTGAGGGGCGCGATGCGCCGTGACTGGGGATCGCGCGACGCGGACTTCATCGCCCTGACGGCCCGGGTCCGGGAGCGCTTGCTTTCCCTCGTTGACGGCGAACGGACGCACGTCTGCGTGCCGGTGCAGGGCAGCGGCACGTTCGCCATCGAAGCGACGATCGGGACCCTGGTTCCCCGCAACGGCAAGGCGCTGGTCCTCGTCAACGGAGCTTACGGACGGCGCATGGTCCTTATCCTCGAGCGGATGGGGCGCGCGGTTGCGACGCTCGAGGCGCCCGAGGACGGTTGCCACCCGATCGCCGCTCTGGATGCAATGCTGGCCGGCGATGAGGCGATCTCACACGTGCTGGCCGTCCACTGCGAAACCACATCGGGCATCCTCAATCGCATCGACGAGATCGCGGCTGCGGCTGCGGCCCGCGGACGCGGCCTCGTCATCGACGCCATGAGCTCGTTCGGCGGGATTCCGATCGATGCGCGTGACACCCCCTTCGATGCGCTTGTCGCGGCTTCGGGAAAGTGTCTCGAAGGCGTCCCCGGACTCGGAATTGCGCTTGTGCGACGAGACGCCCTGGCGGCATGCGCGGGTAACGCCCATTCGCTCAGTCTCGATCTGTACGACCAGTGGGAATCGATGGAACGCAGCGGCCAATGGCGATTCACGCCACCCACCCACGTGCTGGCGGCGCTTTCGGCGGCCCTGGACGCGCTCGAGGCCGAGGGCGGCGTCGAGAAACGCCACGCGCGATACCAGAGAAACTGCCGCGCCCTGATCGAGGGCATGCGCGAAATGGGCTTCGAGACGGTCCTCGCGAACGAGGTTCAGGCCCCGATTGTGGTCACTTTCCACGCGCCGGCCGATCCGCGATTCCGATTCGATTCCTTCTATGCAGCCATGCGATCGCGCGGATTTGCGATCTATCCCGGCAAACTCACCGAGGCCGAGAGCTTTCGAATCGGGTGCATCGGAAACCTGGACGAAGCGGTGATCCGGGCGGCGCTCGCGGCCGTTCGCGAGGCGATTGCGGAGATGGGCCTCGAATCCTGCGGCCGACGCGCCGCGTGAGCCCCGCTTGAAGCGCGATCCGCTCTAGGGAGGAAGCAATGAACCCGAGCGATGTTAAGACGGCGGCCGACGCCCGCGCCATCGTCGAGGAACGGGATCTGTCCCACGTTAAAGTCGGGATCTTCGACATCGACGGCGTGCTGCGCGGAAAGTACATGAGCCGCGAGAAGCTCTTCTCGTCGCTCGACAGCGGATTCGGGTTCTGCGACGTGGTCCTGGGGTGGGACTCCCACGATCAGCTTTACGACAATGTCACGTTCACTGGGTGGCACACGGGATTTCCCGACGCGACTGTCAGGATCGTACCCGAATCGTGCCGGGCGATCCCGTGGGAGGACAACATGCTGTTGTTCCTTGGCGAACTCGCCCCGCCCGCGGACGCCTATTGCCCGCGCGGCGTGCTCGGCCGCGTCGTCGAACGGTGCGCCGAACTGGGCTACGTGTCGCGCGTCGGGTTCGAGTACGAATTCTTCGTCTTCGAGGAAACGCCACACTCGGTGCGGGACAAGAACTACCGCGACCTCAAGCCCCTGGCGCCCGGGTTCTTCGGTTATTCGGTGCTGCGCAATTCCGTCCATTCCGCCTTCTACGCCGACCTTCTCGCCGGCACGAATGCGATGGACGTCGCGCTGGAAGGACTGCACGAAGAGACCGGGCCGGGGGTGCTCGAAGCGGCGATCGCCGCCGCGGACGGAATGGCCGCCGCGGACAAGGCCGCGCTTCTTAAGACCTTCACAAAAGTGGCGGCCCAGAAATCGGGCCTGATGGCAACCTTCATGGCCAAATGGTCGCCCGACTGGCCGGGGCAAAGCGGTCATATTCACTTATCGCTCCGCAACGCCGACGGCGATCCCGTCTTTCATGCGACCGACCAAGAGCACGGAATCAGCGCCCTGATGCGCCACTTCATCGGCGGCCAGCAACGGCTGATGCCGGAACTGTTGGCCATGGTGGCGCCGACCGTGAATTCGTTCACGCGCCTGATCCCGGGATTCTGGGCGCCGACCGAGGCGAGCTGGGGCATCGACAACCGGACCTGCGCGCTGAGGGTCGTTCCGGGGAAGCCTGAGTCGCTGCGCGTCGAGTACCGCGTCGCCGGCGCCGATGCCAACCCCTTCTTGGCGCTGGCGGCGGCGCTGGCGGCGGGCCTCTGGGGCATCGAAAACGCGATCGAACCGGAGCCGGCGGCCACGGGCAACGCATACGCGGCAACCTATCCCGACGCGCTTTCGTTTCCGC
>JASLLV010000025.1 GCA_030746935.1 Rhodospirillales bacterium
CGTCGATCTGCACAAGGCCCAGGCGGCGGCCAGAGAACGCTTGGGCCCGTAGAGCGGCCGCAATAGCGTCGTCGGCTTGTCTGGATTCCCGCCAACCCACACGCCGGCGCCCTGGTGGCGGATGGGCGCTGCCCCGCTTTAGGCGGCGCGCGGCCCCAGTAGGATGATCGCCGCGCCGACCAGGCAAACGGCGGCGCCGATCGCATCCCAGCGGTCGGGGCGCGCGCCCCCGACCACCCACAGCCAAAGGAGCGATGCGGCGATGTAGACGCCGCCGTAGGCCGCGAAGGCGCGCCCGGCGTAAAGGGTGTCGATTCGGGTGAGCAAGTACGCGAATGCGATCAGCGCGACCATCCCGGGAAGGACCCACAGGGCCGGCTTGGCAAGCCGCACCCAGGCCCAAAACGCAAAGCACCCGGCGATCTCGGCAAGTGCGGCCAGGGCGTAAATTGCAAACGATCGCATACCTTGGATTTCCTCTTGCCAATGCGGCGGCCGGTCACGAGCAACTCTCTTATGGCGTTTTTCTAGAGCGGATCGCCTTTGATTGGAACCGCACCGCGTTTGCAATCGAACGCACCAACCCGCTCGGTCTCAAGAGTGCAGACCAGATCCACGCGCCCGCTGGATCGCGGCACTGCGATTCCGAGCGACCGCGATCTGGTCCGTGCTCCCAGTTATTGTTGGCTGCAGGGGCCGCAAGCGTGGCGCACGCATGCGGGGCGTGGCAGAATTGGGGCCCCATCGCGGGTTTTGGGAGTGGTCTTAATGGTGCGAGCGAGGAGATGAGCGAAGATACCCGAACCCAGGCGCGCCAGGCCGGCCGGCGGCGCCTAAAAGCCATCATTCAACGGGAATCGATGCTCACGGGCGGCGACTTCCGACTTTCCGGCGGCGGGACCAGTAGCCTGTTCTTCGATATGAAGAAGACCATGCTGCATCCCGAGGGATCGAACCTGGTGGCCGATCTCGTGCTCGACGCGCTCGAAAACGGGGACGAGGAATACGTGGGCGGGCTCGAGATGGGGGCCGTGCCCCTGGTCGCGGCGGTCTGCGTCAAAAGCTTCCTGCGGCGCCCGCTAAAAGCGTTCTTCGTCCGCAAGGAGATCAAGGATCACGGCACCGCCAAGCTGATCGACGGCCAGATCGAGGACGGCGCGGCGGTCGCCCTCGTCGAAGACGTGACGACCACGGGCGCGTCGGTGTTCAAGGCTTGCACCGTCGTGCGCAATCGCGGCTGCACGGTCACTCGGGTGATCACGATCGTCGACCGCCTCGAGGGCGCGCGCGAATACCTTGCCAAAGAAGGGCTCGAGCTGGTTGCGCTCTTCACCCGCGACGACTTCATGATCGACGACGCCGAAACTCCGTAATTCCTCAAAGCAGCGCCGCGCCGATGCCAAGTAGCGCCGCCGCGACCGCAAGCACCGGCGGCGGCACCTTCGCAAACACGAGCAGCCCGAATATTCCGAGCGCGAAGGCGAAATCCACGGGTGTGCGCACCGTTTCCGTCCAAAGCGGATCGTAGAGGACCGCCAGCAACAACCCGACGACGGCGGCGGTCACACCTGCGAGTGCGGCCCGGACCCTGGCGCGCGATCTAAGCGCGTCCCAAAACGGCAAGGCCCCGATCACCAACAAGTGCGCGGGCAGGAAGATTGCGATCAGCGCGACCAGCGCCGTCACCCAGGGCGCGGCGCCCGCGTCCATCATGGCGCCAAGATAGCCCGCGAAGGTAAAGATCGGTCCCGGCAGGGCTTGGGCGGCGCCGTAACCGGCGAGGAAAACCTCGTTTCCGACCCAACCGCGCGGCACCACTTCCGCCTGCAAAAGCGGCAACACCACGTGTCCGCCGCCAAAGACCAGCGCGCCCGAACGATAGAATGCGTCGGCCACGCCCACCAGCGGGTGAACCCCGAGCCAGCCGAGCGCCGGCAAGAGCGCCAGCAAGGCAAAGAACAGGATCCAGGCGGCGGCGCCGGTCCGCCGGCCGGGCGCGAAGTCCAGCGGCCGTGGCGACTCGTTCTCGGTCGGAACGATGAGACGCCCCAGGATTCCGCCGGCGACGATGGCGGCGAACTGGGCCCCCGGCGCGCCGCCGGTCAGCGACGGCCACAGGACCACCAATATCGCGGCGAGAAGGGCAAGTGCTGCGCGGCGCGCGTCCGGACACAGTGTCAGTCCCATGCCCCAGACCGCTCGGGCGACCACCGCCACCGCCATGATTCTCAGGCCCTGCAGCCAGCCCGTCCCGACCGCGTCCCCCAGATTCACAAGTCCGTAGCCGAAGCCGACCATGATCGCGGCCGAGGGCAGCGTGAAGCCGAGCCACGCGGCCAAGCCGCCGGCGAGGCCTGCGCGCTTGATTCCAACCGCGATGCCAAACTGGCTCGAGGCCGGACCTGGCAGGAACTGGCAGAGCGCCGTGAGATCGGCGAATTCGCGATCATCCAGCCAGCCGCGCCGGACCACGAACTCGTCGCGGTAGTAGCCGAAGTGGGCGACGGGACCGCCGAAGCAGATAGCGCCGAGCCGGAGGAAGACCCGGAAGACCGAAAGCACGCTTGCGGGCGTTTGCACGGCCAATTCCGAACGCTCAGTCCAGCGGCCGGCGCGCCTTGAGCGCAGTCGAGAGCGTACCTTCGTCAAGATAGTCCAACTCGCCACCGACTGGCACGCCGTGCGCGAGGCCCGAGACGGAGACATCGCAATTCGCCAGCCTTTCGGCAAGGTAGTGGGCCGTGGTCTGCCCGTCGATCGTGGCGCTGGTGGCAAGGATGACCTCGCCGAGTTCGGGGACTCGGGCGCGGGCCAGCAGCTTAGGCACGTTCAGCTCGTCGGGGCCGATCCCATCGATCGCCGAAAGGGTGCCGCCCAGCACGTGGTAGCGGCCGCGAAAACTACCCGTCCGCTCAAGCGCCCACAGACCGGCCACGTCCTCGACCACGCAGATCAGGGACGGATCGCGTTCGGGATCGGCGCAGACGGCGCAAGGATCGCGGGTGTCGAGATTGCCGCAACTCGCGCAGCTGCGAATGGTCTCGGCGGCCACCGTCAGCGCCTCGGCGAGCGGGAGCAGCAGGGAATCGCGGCGTTTGGCGAGGTGAAGCGCCGCCCGTCGCGCTGAGCGCGGCCCCAAACCCGGCAGCTTGGCGAGGAGCTGGATCAACCGATCGAAGTCCGAATGGGTCATCATGGTGCTCGCAAAGCCGCCCACCAACGCACCCCCGAAAATCGGGACGGCGAACAGGCGAGGCGGGGATTGCGTTCAGAACGGCGGCATCATGCCGGGCGGGAGCTTGAGGCCGCCCGTCAACTCGGCCATCTTCTCGGCAAGCTGCGCCTCGACCTTGGCCTTGGCGTCGTTGTATGCGGCCGTCAGCAGGTCCTCCAGGACTTCGACCTCGTCGCGATCCACCAACGACGGATCGATCTTCACTTTTCGCGCTTCCGCCCTGCCGTTCAGGGTGACGCGCACCATGCCGGCAGCGGACGAGCCCTCGACATCGACTTCGGCCAGGCGTTCCTGCAGCTCGGCCAATCGGGCCTGAAGCTGTTGCGCCTGTTTCATCATCTCCCCGAGATTATTCATGGCCTGCGGTCCTACTCGCGTTTCGGTTGGGGACGGGATCGCTCGGCCCTGTATATCAGGGACCACGGGCGCCGGCCATCGCCCGCCGGCGCGCCCTCAGACGTCGCCGCCGCGCTCCTTGTGCGGCCTCGATTCCTCGGCGAGCCGGCGGAACTTCATCCGCGCGACGGCAAGCACCACATCGTTGCAAAGCATGGTGCCGATGGGCTCGGTGGGGGTTTGCTTGGCGCGCGACCACCGATCATCCCTCGAATCCGTGGCCAACCGCCACCGCATGACGGTCGCGAACTCGCGCACCGCCCGCCACCCGCGTCCGAGCAGGCTGCGGGCTGTCGGCCTCTTCTCCCGTGATTCGATTTCGCCCATGGGCTTACGCCGGCTCGTCGGAGTCGGGATCACGGGCCGGATCCGCGACCTGGCGGACCGATTCGACCCGGGCACCGGGAAATGTCTCGAGCGCGGCCCGGACCAGTGGGTGGCGGGTCGCCTCGTCCGTCCGATCTCGGGCGTCGGAATCCCCCGTCTTCGGGGCGTCGTCTACGTCGGTCTCGGGGACAGGCGCGGGCTCGGGCGGTGTCGCGTTCTGCGCGCTTGGCGCCGGTGGCGCGGCCGGGCTGGCGGGCCCGGGAGCGGTCCCCTGGTTCAAGCTGCGAACCGCCTCCGCGGGCGTTGGTAGGTCCGCCGCATAGGCCATCCGCACCAGGACCATGTCGGCGGCATCGCGCCCCGAGGGCGCGGCCCTTACCTCGGTCAATCCCTTGAACAACATCTGCCAGGCCCGCGCCAGCGCCGCCATCGCAAGTGCGTCCGCCATCGTGCGGCCGCGAACACGCTCCGCCTCGGGTACGTCGGCGGCATCCAAGATCGCGGGCACGATCTTGACGCGCGTCAACCAGTGGACGAGCTCGAGCATCTCCTCGAGGATCGCCGCGGGATCG
Source organism: Rhodospirillales bacterium (assembly GCA_030746935.1). Lineage (GTDB taxonomy): Bacteria > Pseudomonadota > Alphaproteobacteria > Rhodospirillales > JASLLV01 > JASLLV01. Next base: position 4,531 of record JASLLV010000025.1, read on the forward strand.
GCGCCGGCCGTGTACTGGTCCGCGAAGAGATCGAGCGCGGCGGCGATCTCTCCTTTGAGAACCGAGTCCAGCAGGTCGAAGACATGGGTGCGGTCGGCAAGTCCGAGCATGGTTCGGACGTCGGCGGCGCCGATCTCGGCGGCGTCGTCGGCACGGTGGGCGATGGCTTGGTCGAGGAGCGAGAGCCCGTCACGGACTGAGCCGTCGGCGGCGCGGGCGATTAGCTTGAGCGCGTCGGCGGACACTTTGGCGCCCTCGGATTCGGCGACGCCGGCGTAGTGGTCTGCCAGCGTCTCAGTGTTGACGCGACGCAGATCGAACCGCTGACAGCGCGACAGCACCGTCACCGGAACTCGGCGCACCTCGGTGGTGGCAAACACGAACTTCACGTGCGGCGGCGGTTCCTCGAGCGTCTTGAGGAGCGCGTTGAAGGCGTTCTTCGAGAGCATGTGGACCTCGTCGATCACGTAGACCTTGGTGCGCGCGGTCGCCGGCCGATAACGGGCGCCATCGATCAGCTCGCGGATGTCGTCGACGCCGGTATGGCTGGCGGCGTCCATTTCGAGAACGTCCACGTGGCGGTCCTCGTCGATGGCGCGGCAGTGCTCGCATTCGCCGCAGGGCTCAACGGTCGGCCCGCCCGTGCCGTCGGGGCCGATGCAGTTGAACGCGCGGGCGATAATCCGCGCGGTCGTCGTCTTGCCGACGCCACGCACGCCGGTCAGCACGAACGCGTGCGCTAAGCGTCCGGAACGGAACGCATTGGTGAGGGTGCGCACCATCGCCTGCTGGCCGATCAATTCGGCGAACGTCTTTGGCCGATAGGCGCGGGCGAGGACGCGGTACGAACCGCCGGTCTCTCGCACCTCGGCGACGCCCTGGTCGTTCATGGATACCCCGGCGCGGCTATCCCGTCGGTTCGGCCTCGAGGCCCCGACCGATGGGCGGGAGACTGGACCGGCGACCCGGGCCGTAACTCGTTACGGCTGCTTCCTTTCGGACCTGACCGGATTGGCGAGGGGCCCGTCCGCCGACAGCCTCCCACCCGAGACTATATCAGCGACGCGCCGAATTCAAAAGACGCCGGCACCCCGAACGGATCGCGCCCGCGACAGGGGCGGCGGCGATCCCAGTTCGCGCTAATGGAGGAACCCGCTATTGGATGAGAACGACCCCGTGACCGGACCCGGCGACGACCGGCGCGTACATGAAGCGGATGTCTTCGAAGTCGTAGCGGCCGTCGCGGACCGCGACGAACTGAATCTCCGCGGTCTCGTTGGCCGCGACGCCGACCGCCGAGATGCATCCCGAGTCGAACTCCCTGCCGCCGGTGACCACCTTGGCGAGCGCGATCGAGGCGAAGAACTCGTTTGCCCGGAAATATCGCGGTTTGTCGTCACGGTTGGTGATCCGAATCACATACGGCGTGTCGCGATTGAGCGCAATGATCATGGGGTCGAATGCACCCTGGCGGACCCCGACCTCGATCGCCTCAGCCGCGGCCCAGTCGACGCCGGACACCCGTTCCGCGGCGTCCGCGACGCATCGAGCCGAGGACGCGAGGCGTTCGACGCCGGTGCCGGACATGCAGCCCGACAACGCCACCACGGCGAATAGAGTTAGGGCGGTACGAACTCCGCTCAGCATTTTCACCCTCCTCGAACAGCACGGCGGTTCCGCAGCCGTACGAGCCGGGGCCCAACGCGAGACCTGAGAATCCTAACAAGGAGGCCCTTGAATACCAAGCGAAATCTGGCCGCCGGTCCGACTGCGCGTCCAGGAGCGCGCGCAGGCGAACGTTGCCACGGGCAGGCGCGTGTGCCACGTTTTCGCGCGTGTCAACCAGTATGATCTTCATCGATGGCGTGTTTGACCGCGCCGCCCATCTCCGCAGCGAGCCCGACAAGCTGTGGGATCGCTTGCGCGACGGACCGTCGCGGGTGATTCCCGTCAGCCGCGATCGCAATCTGGTGACGCGCGGGGATCCCGTCGGCGCCGCCCTGATTGCAGGGCCTGCCGCGCGGACCATGATCGACGCGGCCTCGGAGGTCGTGTTCCTGGGAACCGCCGGAGAGGAGGCGTTCTTCGCCCTCGAGATCCCAAATCCCGAACCTCGGACGCTGGCGCCCTTCGACGGCGGAGCGGAATTCACGGACCTGCGCGAGATTGGCCCCTTGATCGACGCCCGCGACGGCGCGCTTCTGGCGCTCGCGCGGGGCATCATGTACTGGCATCGCAACGCCCAGTTCTGCGGTATTTGCGGCAATCCCACCGAGAGCCGGGAAGCCGGTTTCATCCGCGCCTGCATAGGCGCCGAGTGCGGCCACGAGCACCACCCGCGTACGGATCCCGCCGTGATCATGCTGGTGACGCGCCCCGGCCCCAGGGGCGGTTACTGCCTGCTCGGGCGCCAGTCGAAATGGCCCGAGAAGCGCTATTCAACCTTGGCGGGGTTCGTGGAACCGGGAGAGACGCTCGAGGCGGCGGTCGCGCGCGAGGTGTATGAGGAAGCCGGCGTCACGGTCACCGACGTCCGTTACCAGGCGTCGCAGCCGTGGCCCTTTCCGGCGTCATTGATGCTCGGCTTCACGGCGCGCGCGACCACCGACGTCATCCGCGTCAACGATTCCGAGCTCGAGGACGCGCGCTGGTTCTCGCGCGCAGAAGTGGCGCGGTTTGACCCGCCCGGCTTCGCGCTACCGCGGTCGGGCTCCATATCCCGCTGGCTGATCGCGAATTGGCTGGCCGCTGAATAAGGCCCGCGCGGCTCACGAATCGGCGTCGTCCCCGTCACGGCGGCGGAAGGGATGCTGGGGGTAGACGCCGAGAATATTGACCTCGTGGGAGAAGAATTCGAGCTCCTCCAGAGCGAGCCTCAGGTTGCGGTGCTGGGGATGGCCCTCGACGTCGGCGTAGAACTGGGCGGCCACGAACCCACCGCCGACCATATAGCTTTCCAACTTGATCATATTGATCCCGTTGGTGGCGAAGCCGCCCAGCGCCTTGAATAGCGCGGCCGGGACGTTGCGCACCCGGAAGACGAAGCTGGTCAGGGTCGGACCCGAATCGGGGTCCGGGATCAGGGCCTCGCGCGCCATAACCAGGAACCGCGTGGTGTTGTGCTCGGCGTCTTCGATGTTCGCGCGCAGTGACGTGAGCCCGTAGGTCTCGCCCGCAAGCCGGGACGCGATCGCGCATTGGGTCTTGTCGCCGATTTCGGCGATCTCCTTGGCGGCGCCGGCGGTGTCGGCGTGGACGACCGGCTCGAGCGCGATCTCGCGAATCAGGTTGCGACACTGGTGAAGGGCGTGAATGTGACTGTGGGCATGGGTCAAATCCCCGATCGTCGCGCCGGGAACCGCGAGAAGGTGGTGGTCGACACGTTGGAAATGCTCGCCGACGATGTGCAGTCCTGACTTCGGCAAGAGATGATGGATGTCGGCGACCCGCCCGGCGACGGAATTGTCGACCGGAATCATGGCGCGCGCGGCGCGGCCGTCTCTCAGGCTGGCGAAGGCCTCTTCGAAGCCGGAACAGGCAAGCGTCGCCATTTCGGGGAACGCATCGCGGCAGGCGAGATCGGAATAGGCGCCGAGTACACCCTGGAACGCGATCGTCTCTTCCGGGTCGGACATCGGCAGCGGGCCTCGGGCCGGATCGAATTTTTGCTAACGTCCACCGAGGACGAGTATCAGGTGCGTCCGGGCGCCAGTAGGGCGCGCGCCCGCTCAAGATCGGCGGGAGTATCGACGCCTAGCGGAATCGTGTCAACGAACGCCACCTCGATGCGCATGCCGTGCTCGAGGGCGCGAAGTTGCTCCAGCCGCTCGCTCACCTCGAGCGGCGACGGCGAGAGCGCGACGAACCGTGCGAGCGCGGCGCGCCGATACGCGTAGATGCCGACATGGTGGAACCGGCGTCCGGCGCCCCAGGGGACCGGCGCGCGCGAAAAGTAAAGCGCGCGGCCCGAGGCGGCGCCTTCGGCCACCGAGACCACCGCCTTGACCACGTTGGCGTCGTCCGCCTCTTCCGGCCGACCAAGGGGCGCGGCAAGGGTCGCGATCTCAACCGCCGGATCGGCGAGCGGCCACAAGACCGCCCGCACCGCCTCCGCTTCGATGGTCGGGAGGTCCCCCTGAAGGTTCACGACGAGGTCGTGGCGGGCGTTCGAATCGACCGCCTCGACGGCCTCGAAGACACGGTCCGAGCCCGACACATGGTCGGCTCGGGTCAGGACGGCGCGCCCCCCCGCCGCCTCGATCGCCGCGGCAATTTCGGGCTCGGCGCAGGCCACCACCACCGGACCCACCTCGGCGGCGACGGCGCGCCGCCACACGTGAACGATCATGGGCGCGCCATGGATTTCGGCGAGCGGCTTTCCGGGAAGCCTGGTCGAGGCCATGCGCGCAGGTATCACGACGATGGAGTTGCCGGCGGCAGTCACGGTGCGGGTCCGCTTTTTCGCTGTGGCGAGACGGACCCACCATATACGCGAAGTGCCACGCCGCGGATACGCGAAGCGCCACGCCGCGGAACGGCCCGACCCAGGCCCCGGTGATTCGGGGATGGAAGGCGGGGGCCGAAGTGTGTAAACAGGCTCGCGCGGGGGATGCGTTCGGTGGCGAGGAAATCGCTGAAATGCACCCTCGGGAACGTTCGGACGCGGCGGGACGGGGACCGCTCGATGCGCTTTTCGTTGCTCGAGAAATTCGCTGCCGCCGTGCTTGCGGCGCTCTGGCTGGTCTGGGGATCGCACACCATCGGCGAGGCGCTCCTGCACGTCGACGATTCGCTGGTGAACGCGGCCCTGGCGGCGGTCACCGCGGAAAGATCGGAAGCGACCGGAACGACGGGCGAATCGGCGGACGAGGGTGGCGCGCTCGCGATGCTGGCCTCGGTGGATGCCGAGCGGGGCAAAAAGGTCTTCAACAAATGCAAGGCCTGCCATACGCCTGGCCGCGGGGCCGCTCACAGGATCGGGCCCAACCTCTGGGACGTCGTCGGTCGCGTAAAGGGTGGCGCCGAAGGCTTCAAATTCTCGGCCTCGCTGTCCGGGCTCGGCGGCGAATGGTCCTACGAGGCGCTGAACGCCTTTCTCACCAAGCCCAAGGACTTCGCACCCGGGAACAAGATGACCTTCCCCGGCCTCAAGAAGGCGGGCGACCGGGCGGCGGTGATCGTGTATCTGCGTTCCCTCTCGGATTCGCCGAGCCCCCTTCCATGAGCGGCGCGGCCGAAACAGCGGTGCCCGGGGCGTTCGTCGAGTTGGCCGGGCGCCTCGCCGACGCCGCCGGCCCCATCCTGAAACGCCATTACCGCTCCGGCGTCGCGATCCAGTACAAGGCGGACGCGAGTCCTGTCTCGGACGCCGACCGCGAGTCCGAAGCCGCCATGCGCGAGATTCTCGAGGCCGAGGTTCCCGATCACGGGATTGTCGGCGAAGAATATGGAACCGTGCGCGCGGATGCCGAGTACGTCTGGGTGCTCGACCCTCTCGACGGTACCCAGGCCTACGTCACCGGAAAGCCCACGTTCGGCGTGCTGGTGGCGCTGGCCAGGCGCGGCGCGCCGGTCCTGGGTGTGATCGACCAACCGATCCTCGGCGAACGCTGGGTCGGGGCTGCGGGCCAGCCCACCCACTTCAACGGTGAAGTGGTCACCACCCGAAACTGTCCCGATCTCGACCAGGCTTGGCTGTATGCCACCTCGCCCCAGATGTTTGAAGGTCCCAATCTCCAGGCGTTCGAGGACTTGCGGGTGCGCGTGCGGCGCGCGGTCTACGGCGGTGAATGCTACGCCTACGGGCTGTTGGCCAGCGGCTTCGTCGACATGGTGGTTGAGGGCGATCTCGAGCCCTACGACTACATGGCCCTGGTTCCGGTGGTGAGCGGCGCGGGCGGGGTAATGTCCGACTGGGCCGGCCATGCTCTCGATCTTTCGTCGGACGGCCGCGTCATCGCCGCCGGCGATGCCCGGGTGCACGCGGCCGCGCTTGGCATCCTCGGCAAAGGCGGCAGCCGGAGCTGAGGAACGCAGGCGCTCGCGGGCACGTGAAGTACGCGGCTCTTGATCCCGGCGCTCCAGTCCCGACATTATCGGCGGATGGGATCGGCGGATGAACCACCGCTGAGGCGGATTGGGGAAAACATGGCAGGCACCGTCGCCCGCGTCGGGACCGCGCTCGTGATCGCCGCGCTGGCGCCCACCGGTGCCGCGGGCGAAGAAAAGGTCCACGTCTCGCACGCCATGGCCATGCACGGCGAGGCCAAGTACGGCCCCGCGTTCAAGCACTTCGACTACGTCAACCCGGTCGCGCCCAAGGGCGGCGAGGTGCGGCTCGGCGTACAGGGCACCTTCGACAGCTTCAATCCCTATATCATCAAAGGGGTGCCGGGCGCCGGAAGCGCGATCGAATCCTTGACCGCCTCCAGTGCCGACGAGGCCTTCACCGAATACGGGCTAATCGCCGAGACCATCGAATGGCCCGAGGACCGCTCGTGGGTGGCGTTTAGGCTGCGCAAGGAAGCGCGCTGGCACGACGGCCAGCCGATCACCGCCGACGACGTGATCTTCTCGTTCGAGACGCTGAAGGCCAAGGGCCGGCCGTTTTTTCGTTTCTACTATGGAAGCATCGAAAAGGCGGAAAAGTTAGGACCGCGGCGGGTGCGGTTCGTCTTCGCCCCGCAAATCGACCGCGGGCTCCCGCAGACGGCGGGCCAACCATCGATCCTGCCCGCGGAATGCCGTGAAAGGTTCGCCGCCGGCCCGCAAATCAACCGCGAGCTTCCCCTGATCGTGGGCCAGCTTCCGATCCTGCCCAAGCACTATTGGGAGAGCCGCGATTTCGAGAAGACCACGCTGGAGCCACCCTTGGGAAGCGGTCCATACCGGATCGTCGATTTCGAGCCGGGCCGCTACGTCGTCATCGAACGGGTCGAGGATTATTGGGGCAAGGATCTCGCCGTCAAACGCGGCCAAAACAACTTCGATCGCATTCGCTACGACTACTATCGCGATCCCACCGTGATTCGTCTCGCCCTCAAAGCCGGGCAGATCGATTACCGCGAGGAGAATCAAGCCAAGGCTTGGGCGGTGGACTACGACGTGCCGCGGGTTCGCGAGGGCTGGCTCAAGCTCGAAGAAGTCCCCCATCAAAGGCCGACCGGCATGCAGGCGTTCGTGATGAACGTCCGCCGACCGGTGTTCGCGGATGCGCGAGTGCGCAGGGCGCTCGCGTATGCCTTCGATTTCGAGTGGTCCAACCGCAACCTGTTCTTCAGCCAATACGCGCGAACCGAGAGCTATTTCTCCAATTCCGAACTGGCGTCCTCGGGCCTGCCGGCGGGAGAAGAGAAGGAAATCCTTGATTGCTTCCGTGGCCGCATTCCGGATGAGGTCCCTTCGGAAGTTTACGCTGTGCCGGCGACCGATGGGTCCGGCTGGCCGCGCGCGAACCTGCGCCAAGCCTTCGCGATGCTGGCCGAAGCCGGGTGGGTCGTGCGCGATTCGAAACTGGTCAACGCCGAGACCGGCGAGGGCATGCGTTTCGAGATCCTGCTGGTGTCGCCGGCGTTCGAGCGGATCGTGCTTCCCTTCAAGCGCAACCTGGGCAGATTGGGGATCGACGTCCGCGTCCGCCTCGTCGACCGCTCGCAATACATCAACCGGCTCCGCGAATTCGACTTCGACGTGATCGTCAGCGGCTGGGGTCAGTCGGATTCGCCGGGCAACGAGCAACGCGATTTCTGGGGCTCGGCGGCCGCCAACTCGCCGGGCGGACGGAACTACGCCGGCGTCAGCAACCCGGTGGTCGATGAACTGATCGAACTGATCATCGCGGCGCCGGACCGCGATAGCCTGATTGCGCGCACCCGCGCACTGGACCGCGTGCTTCTTTGGGGTCACTACGTGATCCCGCAATGGCACGCGCGAAACCAGCGCATCGCCTATTGGAACAAGTTCGCGCGGCCCGCGCTCACGCCGAAGGACGGGACCAGCCTGAGCTATTGGTGGATCGACCCGGTGAAGGCATCGGCGCTCGACGCGCGCAAGGAATCGGAGCCGCTGGCCGAGGCCAGAGAGCAAAGTGACAGGCCCGGAACCATGATCGTGCTGGCCGTCTTCTCGGGCCTTCTGGCGCTGGGCTACGTCGTTTTCCGACGCGTGCTCCGGCGCGGGTCCATAGGCTGAACGCCGCCATGCTCGCGTACATCGTCCGTCGCCTTCTCCTGATCCCGCCGACCCTGCTGGGCATCATGATCATCAACTTCGTGGTCATCCAGGCCGCTCCCGGCGGGCCCGTCGAGCAATTGATCGGCCAGCTCACGGGCGAGGGCACGGACATCACCGAACGGGTAACCCGGGCCGGCACCGGCGAGACGCTGGAGGCGCGCGCGCCGCGTGGGCAAGGCGCGGACGCGTCGGGTCCGCGCGGCAAGTATCGCGGCGCCCAAGGACTGGACCCCGAGTTCATCGCCGAGATCGAGCGCATGTACGGCTTCGACAAGCCGATGCACGTTCGCTTTGGTCAGATGATCTGGAGCTATTTGATTTTCGACTTCGGCAACAGCTTCTTTCACGACCAGTCCGTGGTGTCGCTGGTCCTCGACAAGATGCCGGTTTCCATATCGCTCGGCGTTTGGACGACCCTGCTGGTCTACTTGATCTCGATTCCCTTGGGCATCACCAAGGCGGTGCGCGACGGCAGCCGGTTCGACATCTGGACCAGCGGCATCATCATCGTCGGCTACGCCGTCCCCAGCTTTCTCTTCGCCGTCCTGCTTCTGGTCGTCTTCGCCGGCGGCACGTATCTCGAATGGTTTCCGTTGGCGGGTTTGGTTTCGGAAAATTGGGAGGATCTCGACTGGCCCGCGCGGATTCTGGATTACCTCTGGCACATCGCGCTTCCGGTACTGGCCATGGTGATCGGAGGTTTCGCGACGCTGACGATGCTGACGAAGAACACGTTCCTCGACCAAATCGGCCAGCAGTACGTGGTCACCGCGCGCGCCAAGGGCCTGACCGAGCGCCGCGTGCTTTACGGCCACGTGTTCCGCAACGCCATGCTGATCGTCATCGCCGGCTTTCCGGCGGCCTTCATCGGCGTGCTGTTCACCGGCTCGCTCCTGATCGAGATCATCTTCTCTCTCGACGGGCTGGGCCTTCTCGGCTTCGAGGCCGCCTTCGCGCGTAACTACCCGGTGATGTTCGGATCCCTCTACTTTTTCTCGCTTCTGGGGCTGATCCTCGGCCTCATCGGCGATTTGATGTACCACGTCATCGATCCCCGGATCACCTTCGAAAGGCACGGGACGTGACCGCCGTCGTCGAGGACCGCATCTTGGGCGTTCGCATCACGCCCATGGGGCGCCGCCGGCTCGCCAACTTCCGGGGCAACCGCCGCGCTTTCTATGCGCTGTGGATCTTCTTGGGCCTTTTCGGCGTCAGCCTGTTCGCCGAGTTCGTGGCCAACGAAAAGCCGATCGTGGTCTATTACGACGGCGCCTTCTACGCGCCGGTCTTCAATGCTTACCCTGAGACCACGTTCGGCGGCGAGTTCGCGACCGAGGCCGACTACAGCGACCCCGTCGTCGCCTCGCTGATCGCGGCCAAGGGCTGGATGATCCATCCGCTGATTCCCTACAACCACCGCACGGTCGCCTGGGACCTTCGCGATCCGGCGCCGTCATCGCCGGACGCCGAGCACTGGCTGGGGACCGACGACCAGGCCCGCGACGTGACCGCGCGCCTGATTTACGGGTTCCGCATTTCAGTCCTGTTCGGTTTCACGTTGACGGTCGTCTCGGCCGTCGTCGGCATCGCGGCGGGCGCCATTCAGGGATATTTCGGCGGCTGGATCGATCTTACCTTCCAGCGCTTCATGGAGATCTGGTCGGGCCTGCCGATCCTCTATCTCCTGATCATCCTCGCCAGCGTGGTCGAGCCCAACTTTTGGTGGCTTCTGGGGCTCATGCTGCTGTTTTCGTGGATGGGGTTCGTCGGCGTGGTGCGCGCCGAGTTCCTGAAAGTGCGGAACTTCGACTACGTCCGTGCGGCGCGGGCCTTGGGCGTTAGCAACCCCATGATCATGATCCGCCACATCCTGCCGAACGCGGTGGTGGCGACGCTGACATTCCTGCCGTTCACCCTTTCCGGTGCGGTCACCACGCTGACGGCGCTCGACTTTCTTGGGGTCGGGCTGCCGCCAGGATCGGCTTCGCTCGGCGAGATTCTCGCCCAGGGCAAGGCCAACCTCCAGGCGCCGTGGCTGGGGCTCACCGGGTTCTTCGCCATCGGCGTGATGCTGAGCCTGCTGATATTCATCGGCGAAGGCGTGCGCGACGCATTCGATCCGCGCCGCGCCATGGCCGCGGACGACGAGGCCCCGGCGCCCGCCCGAGGGGTCGCGAGCGAAGCCGGCGCCGGCGCGGGCGGTGGCTGATGGCCGAGGCGGCGCTGCTCGACGTTCAGAACCTTCGCGTCTCGTTCGGACGCGGGGCGCGGGCGGTCGATGCCGTCCGCGGGATATCGTTCGACATCCAGCGCGGCGAAACGGTGGGTCTTGTCGGCGAGAGCGGGTCCGGCAAGTCGGTGAGCGCGCTGTCGGTTCTGCAGCTTCTTCCCTATCCGCCGGCCTGGCATCCGGGCGGTAGCATCCGGTTCGCGGGCGAAGAGCTCATGGGGGCGCCCGAGGCGCGGCTGCGTCAATTGCGCGGCGACCGCATCGCCATGATCTTCCAGGAAGCGCTTTCGTCGCTCAATCCGCTGCACTCGATCGAGCGCCAGATCAGCGAGGTGCTGTTCGTCCACAAGCACATGGACAGGCGCCAGGCCCGCGATCGGGTGGTCGAGCTCCTCCATCTGGTGGGCTTGCCTGAGGCCGAGGACAGGCTGGATGCGCTGCCGCACGAGTTCTCGGGCGGCCAGCAGCAGCGCGTCATGATCGCCATGGCGCTCGCCAACGAACCCGACGTCTTGATCGCCGACGAGCCCACCACCGCCCTCGACGTCACGATCCAGGCCCAGATCCTGAAGCTGTTGATGGACCTGCAGGCGCGGTTCCACATGGCGCTTCTGCTCATCACCCACGACCTGGGCATCGTCCGCCACATGGCGAACCGGGTCTGCGTCATGGAAGATGGGGCGCTCGTCGAGACAGGAACGTCGGCCGAGATCTTCGAGAACCCCCAGCACCCCTACACCCAGCGCCTGCTCGCCGCCGAGCCCGCCGGCGCCCCGAACCCCGTTCCCCCCGGCACGCCGGAGATCATGGCCAGCACCGACATCAAGGTCTGGTTCCCGATCAAGCGCGGAATCATTCGGCGCGCGGTCGGCCACGTGAAGGCGGTGGACGGGATCTCGGTTGCGGTTCGCGAGGGCCAGACCCTGGGCGTGGTGGGCGAAAGCGGCTCGGGAAAGAGCACCCTCGGGCGCGGGCTGCTGCGGCTCGAAAGCAGTGAGGGCATCATCCGATTTCGCGATCGCGACATCCAGGGACTGGGCGCGGCCGAGCTCCGGCCGCTCCGGCGCGAGATGCAGATCGTCTTTCAGGACCCGTACGGAAGCCTGAGCCCCAGGATGTCGATAGGGCGCATCATCGAAGAGGGACTTTTGGTGCACGGGCTCGGCGGCACGTTTGAGGCGAGGCGCGAGATCATCGGCGATTCGCTCGCGGAAGTCGGCCTCGAGCCCGAAATGCAGGACCGCTATCCGCACGAGTTCTCGGGCGGCCAGCGCCAGAGGATCGCCAACGCCCGGGCGCTGGTGCTCAAGCCCAAGTTCATCGTCCTCGACGAGCCGACGAGCGCGCTGGACATGACGGTGCAGGCGCAGATCGTGGAGCTGTTGCGCACATTGCAAGAGCGCCACACGCTCGCCTATCTGTTCATCAGCCACGACCTCAAGGTTGTGCGCGCGCTGGCCCACTATGTGATCGTCATGCGGGCCGGGCGCGTCGTCGAGGAAGGCTCGGCGGACGCGTTGTTCGCCGAGCCCAAGACGCCTTACACGCGGGCCCTGATGGCGGCGGCTTTCGAGATGCGGGCGGACGGGGACGGCGCGGTCGCCACCTAAAGCACTACGTTTATTCGGCTCCGGCCCCGGGGCCCATCTCAAGTGCCGTAGACGAGTACCAGCAAGCCGGCGCCGAGAATCAGCCGGTAGACGACGAACGGGGTGAAGCCGGCGTGCCGGAGCCAGGCCATCAGGCCTGCGATCGCGATCAACGCGGTGGCGAAGGCCAGCGCCGCGGCGATGATGGACGCGAGCGTGAGCTGGGCGTCTGGGGACTCGGCCAGCTCCACCGACTTGAGGACGCCGGCGCCGAGGATCGCCGGAACCGCCAGGAGCATCGAGAATCGGGCCGCGTCGGGACGTTCGATGCCGAGCATGCGCGCCGCCGTCATGGTGATACCGGACCGGCTGGTGCCGGGAACAAGCGCCAGCGCTTGGGCGAGACCGATCACGATGGCGTCGCCGTAGGCCACATGTTCAAGGCGGCGCACCGTCATGCCGCGGCGGTCGGCGACGTAAAGCACGATCGCGAAAACGAACGTCGTCCACGCCACGATCTCGAGCGTTCTGAGCGAATCGCCAAGCATTCGATCGACCGCGAACCCGGCCACCACCACGGGGATCGTACCCACCGCCACGAGGGCCGCAAGCCGGGCCCCGGGTTCGGGGCGTCCGCGCATGGCGCGCACCACACCGAGAACCATCGCCCAAAGATCGCGCCGGAAATAGACGACCACGGCGCCGAGCGTGCCCACGTGCACCGCGACCTCGATGACGAGGCCATGGTCGGGCCAGCCCGCGAGTTCCTTGAGCAGGACCAGGTGGCCCCACGAACTGATCGGGAGGAACTCAACGATTCCCTGAATCAGGGAAATTACTACAATATGTAGGAGTCTCACGTCTGATCCACCCCAAATATTGATGCGCTTATATCATCGGGTGCCGGCCGGTCAAAGAACCAATTGGTTCCGAAATGAGACTAAAATACCCCGAAGACCCCTGCGGTCCAGGCGGACAAGGGTCCGGGAAACGCCGCGCTTCGAACCAAGACTGAAATTTAGGCAATGAATATTGACCTTGATGGTCTTGCGCCGGACGCAATGCTTATGCTTTATGTCCGGCGGAATTCCATTATGTCCGGCGGGGCGGCGCACCGAGAGCCGCGTCCGAACCATCAGGACACGGCGAGGGCCCCCATGGCCGAACCCATGCTTCAGTTCGTCAGCCGACCCAAGCGCACGCCCGAAAAGCGCGCGGCGAACGAGCGCCGTAACGATTTTCGCGAGATCTACGGCCTTTGCGGTCCGGCCGAGGCCGCCGGCCAAGCGGGCCGATGCTCGCAATGCGGCATTCCCTACTGCCAGATCGACTGTCCGCTCGCCAACGACATCCCCGATTGGCTGATGCTCGCCGCCGGCGGACGCCTGGAGGAGGCGTATCGGGTTTCCTCGGCCACCAACAACATGCCCGAGATCTGCGGGCGCATCTGCCCCCACGACAAACTGTGCGAGGGCTCTTGCGTCATCGAGTCGGCGGGCCACGGCACCGTCACCATCGGCGCCATCGAAAAGCACATCACGGATGTCGCCTGGGATCGGGGTTGGGTGAGGCCGCCCCTGCCCCGGCGCGAACTCGACCGTTCGGTCGCCATCATCGGCGCCGGTCCCGGAGGCCTGGCGGCGGCCGAGCAGCTTCGCCGCAAGGGTTACTCGGTCGACGTCTACGACCGCTATGACCGAATCGGCGGTCTCTTGGTTTACGGAATTCCCGGCTTCAAGCTGGAAAAACATCTCGTGCAACGCCGCGCCGACCTGCTCGAATCAGCCGGCATTCGCTTCCATCTCAACGCCGACGTCGGTGGCCAGATCGCGTTCGCCGACTTGCGCGCCCGTTTTGATGCCGTGCTCATCGCCGTCGGCGCCTACCGGGCCCGCGAGATCGCTGTTCCCGGCGCCCAGCTCGAAGGCGTGGTACCTGCCCTCGACTACCTGATCGCCAGCAATCGCAAGGGTTTCGGGGAACCCGTCGCGGCCTTCGATTCAGGCGCACTGAACGCCGACGCCCGAAACGTGGTCGTGATCGGCGGCGGCGACACCGCCATGGACTGCGTGCGCACCGCAGTCCGCCAGAGCACGCGTTCGGTGACGTGCCTGTATCGGCGCGACCGCGCCAACATGCCGGGTTCGGCGCGCGAGGTGGCGTACGCCGAGGAAGAGGGCGTGGAATTCGCCTGGCTGACCGCGCCCGAGGCGTTCCTGGGCGAACGCGCCGTCGCCGCGGTCCGGGCCCAGGCCATGCGCCTCGGCGCGCCCGACGCCGAACGCCGCCGGGCCCCGGTGTCCGCCGATTCGCCCCCCTTCGACATCCCGGCCGATCTTGTGATCAAGGCTCTCGGTTTCGACGTCGACGACGTGCCGACGCTGTTCGACGTGCCCGATTTGGAGCTTAGCGAAGCCGGCACCCTGGCCGTCGACTGGGAGTCCATGGCAACGAACCTCGACGGCGTTTATGCGGCCGGCGACATCGTCCGCGGCGCCTCGTTGGTGGTCTGGGCGATCCGCGATGGGCGCGTCGCGGCCGAAGCCATCGACCGCCACATCCAAGCCAAGGCCGGCGCCGCGGCCGCGGCCGCCTGAGGGAACGGGGATGGCGCGATCGCCGCACCACGGGCCGAACGATTTCGTCGACAGCTGGCGGCGCAATTCCCAACGCCTCGCCCGCGACGGACTTTACGATCCGGCCGAAGAGCACGACGGCTGCGGGGTCGGCCTGGTGGCGGCCATCGACGGCAAGCCCAGGCGCGAACTCGTGCTCGCCGCCATCGACGCGCTCAAGTCGGTCTGGCACCGGGGCGCGGTGGACGCCGACGGCAAGACCGGCGACGGCGCCGGGATTCACCTGCAGATCCCCCAGGACTTTTTCAAAGGCCACGTCGAGCGCACCGGCCACCAGGTGCAGCCGCGCAGGCTCGCCGTCGGCATGGTTTTCCTGCCGCGCACCGACTTTGCCGCCCAGGAGCGCTGCCGCGAGATCGTGGAATCCGAAATCCTTCGCTGCGGCTACTACATCTACGGTTGGCGTCAGGTGCCGGTGGACGTCTCGGTGATCGGCGAGAAGGCGAACGCGACCCGCCCCGAGATCGAGCAGATCATGATCGCCAACACCAAGGGCGTCAGCGATTCCGAGTTCGAGACCGAGCTCTACATCATCCGTCGCTGCATCGAGAACGCGGCGCTCGCCGCCCATATCACCGATCTCTACATCTGCTCGCTCTCGTGCCGCTCGGTCATTTACAAGGGCATGTTCCTGGCCGAGCAGCTAAGCGCCTTCTACCCGGACCTGAACGACGCGCGGTTCATCTCCAACTTCGCCATCTACCACCAGCGCTATTCCACCAACACCTTCCCCACCTGGCACCTGGCCCAGCCGTTTCGCGTCATCGCCCACAACGGCGAGATCAATACGCTGCGCGGCAACACCAACTGGATGGCGTGCCACGAGCCACGCATGGACTCGCGTCTCTTCGCAGACCGCATCAACGACATCAAACCCGTGATCCAGCCCGGAAGCTCGGATTCGGCGGCACTCGACGCCGTCTTCGAGATGTTCGTCCGGAGCGGGCGAGAGCTCCCCACGGCGCACGTGCTCCTGATTCCCGACGCCTGGGCCGGCAAGGCCGCCATGCCGCAGGCGCACAAGGACCTCTATGCCTATTCCGCCTCCGTCATGGAGGCGTGGGACGGACCCGCAGCGCTCGCCGCGTTCGGCGGGCGCTGGGTGATGGCCGGCATGGACCGGAACGGGCTCCGGCCGCTCCGCTATTCGATTACCGCCGACGGGTATCTGGTGGTCGGCTCGGAAGCCGGGATGGTGCGCCTCGACGAGACCAACGTGGTGGAAAAGGGCCGCGTCGGGCCGGGCCAGATGATCGCGGTCGAGCTGAGCGAGGGCCGATTGTACCGGGACGCCGAACTCAAGGACCATCTCGCCCGCCGCCAGCCGTTCGGCGAGTGGGTTCAAAACATCACGCAGATCGATTCTCTCGTCCAGTCCCACGCCGTCGCCGCACCCGAGTTCGATCCCGATACCTTGCACCGCCGCCAGATGTGCTACGGCTGGAGCATGGAGGATCTCGAATTGATCCTCCAACCCATGGCCGCCGAGGGCCGTGAGGCGATCGGCTCCATGGGCGACGATACGCCGGTGGCGGTCTTGTCGGACCAGTACCGGGGGCTGCACCACTTCTTCCGCCAAAACTTCAGCCAGGTAACCAACCCACCGATCGATTCGCTTCGCGAGCGCAGCGTCATGACGCTCAAGACCCGGATCGGCAATCTCGGCAATATTCTCGATGAAGACGAAAGTCAGTGCGATGTGCTGCAACTCGAATCGCCGGTCCTTCTCAACGCCGAGTTCGAGGCCATGCGCCGCTCGATGGGAGAGTCCGCGGTCGAGATCGACTGCACCTTCGGGCCGGACGAGCCCGACGAGGACGAGGTTGGCAGCGCATCCGTGCTTCGCCGGGCCATCGACCGCATCCAGAGAGAGGCCGAGGACGCGATTCGCGGCGGCTGCGTTCACGTGATTCTCAGCGACAAGAACACCGATGCGGACCGGGCGCCGGTACCGATGATCCTCGTCACCGGCGCCGTCCACACCCATCTGATGCGCCAGTCCTTGCGCACCTTCACCTCGCTCAATGTGCGGGCGGGCGAATGCCTCGACGTCCACCACTTCGCCGTGCTCGTGGGCGTCGGCGCGACCACCGTCAACGCCTACCTCGCCGAGGAGACGATCGCCGAGCGCCACGACCGAGGCCTTTTCGCCGACGCCGATCTCGAGGCCCCGCTGGCGCGTTACAAGAATGCCGTCGACGACGGGCTGTTGAAGATCATGTCGAAGATGGGGATTTCGGTGATCAGCTCGTACCGCGGCGGCGCCAACTTCGAGGCGGTTGGGCTGTCGCGCACCCTGGTGGCGGAGTTCTTCCCCGGCATGCCGTCGCGGATCTCGGGAATCGGTGTTCCGGGCATCGAGCGCAACGTGGTGGCAATGCACCGCGCCGCGTTCGCCGACGACGCCACGCCGTTGCCGGTGGGAGGTTACTATCGCTCGCGGCGCACCGGCGAGCTGCACGCCTTCGAGGGCCGCCAGATCCATATCCTTCAGTCCGCGGTCGGCACCGATTCGTATCGCACCTACAAGGCCTACAGCGAGGCCGTGCACGCGATGCCGCCCATCCATCTCCGCGATCTATGGGACTTCGAGCCCAGCCGAGCGCCGATTTCGATCGACGAGGTGCAGTCGATCACCGAGATCCGCAAGCGCTTCGTGTCCGGCGCCATGTCGCACGGCGCGCTGTCGCGCGAAGCCCACGAGACCCTCGCCATCGCCATGAACCGGATCGGTGCCCAGTCCGATTCGGGCGAGGGCGGCGAGGCGTCCGAGCGCTTCCGGCCGCGCGCCAACGGCGACAACGCGAACTCCTCGATCAAGCAGGTCGCCTCGGCGCGGTTCGGCGTCACCGCCGAGTACCTCAACAACTGCCGCGAAATCGAGATCAAGATCTCCCAAGGATCGAAGCCCGGCGAAGGCGGCCAGCTTCCCGGTTTCAAGGTCTCGGCCGAGATCGCGCACCTGCGCCATTCGACCCCCGGCGTCACCCTGATATCACCACCGCCGCACCACGACATCTACTCGATCGAGGATCTGGCGCAGCTCATCTACGATCTGAAGCAGATCAACGCCGACGCCCGCGTCTCGGTCAAGTTAGTGGCGCGCGCCGGCATCGGCACCGTCGCCGCCGGCGTCGCCAAGGCCAAGGCGGACGTGATCATGATCTCGGGCCACTCGGGCGGCACCGGGGCATCGCCCCAGTCGAGCATCAAGTACGCCGGCGTGCCGTGGGAGATGGGGCTGTCCGAGGTCCATCAGGTGCTGACGCTCAACCGTCTGCGCCACCGCGTGACCTTGCGGGTCGACGGCGGCATCAAGACGGGGCGCGACGTGGTCATTGCCGCCATGCTGGGCGCCGAGGAATTCGGGATCGGGACCACGACGCTGGTCGCCATGGGCTGCATCCTCGTCCGCCAGTGCCACAGCAACACCTGCCCGGTCGGCGTCTGCACCCAGGACGAGACCTTGCGTCAGCGGTTCACCGGCACGCCCGAGAAGGTCATGAATCTGTTTACCTTCATCGCCGAAGACGTGCGCGAGATCCTCGCCTCGCTCGGCGTCGCATCCTTGACCGAGATTATCGGGCACACCGATCTTTTGTTCCAGGTCAGCCGCGGCAGTCCGCATCTGGACGATCTTGACCTCAATCCCCTTCTCGCCAAGTCGGACACCGGCGGCTTCGCCGCCTATTGCACGATCGAGGGACGGAACGAAGTGCCCGACACCTTGGACGCCCAAATCGTCGAGGACGCGCGGGCGGCGCTGGAAGAGGGCGAGAAGATGCAGCTCGCCTACACCATCCGCAACACGCAGCGCTCCATCGGTACCCGGTTAAGCTCCCTGATAACCAGGCGCCACGGCATGAACGGGTTGCCGGCCCGCCAGATTACGCTACGCCTGCGTGGTTCGGCCGGCCAATCGCTCGGCGCCTTCGCGGTCCAGGGGCTCAAGCTCGAGGTTTTGGGCGACGCCAACGACTACGTCGGCAAGGGGCTCTCGGGCGGCACCATCGTCGTCCGCCCGCCGCCGTCGTCGACGCTGGTGTCCTCGGAAAACGTGATTGTCGGCAACACCGTCGTATACGGCGCGACCGCGGGCAAGCTGTTCGCCGCCGGGCGGGCGGGCGACCGTTTCTGTGTGCGCAACTCAGGCGCCCTTGCGGTAGTCGAAGGTTGCGGCGCCAACGGCTGCGAGTACATGACGGGCGGCGTCGCCGTGATCTTGGGTGCCATTGGCGACAACTTCGCCGCTGGAATGACCGGCGGGATGGCCTTCGTCTACCAGCCAGAGGATCAGTTCGCGCTGATGGTCAACGGCGATTCGGTCTCGTGGCAGCCGGTCGAGACCGCGCATTGGGAATCTGTGCTCCGGGACCTCGTCGCCGAGCACGCACGCGAGACCGACTCCCAATACGCGGCGGCCATCGTGCGCGATTGGGACCGCGAGCGCCGAAAGTTCCTCCAAGTGGTCCCGAACGAGATTCGCGACAACCTCGAACACCCCGTGAGCGCCGCCGACGAGGTCCAGGCCATCGCCGCCACCGGCGATTAGGTGTGAGGCAGGACCGAGCGTCAGGTCAAACCTGTTTCCGATTGGCCATCCGTCCATCGCCATGTTCCAGCGCCTTCCACGCCCAGGCAGGAATCGCCTATGACGCCCTCTCCGTCCATGCCCGACGCCGCCCGGCTTTGGCTCGCGCTTGGCGCGCTCAACGGATTGCTGGCGCTCGCCGCCGCGGCCTTCGGGCGCCACGGTCTCGCGGTGTCCGAATCCGGGCTTCGCGAGGTTTTCATGATCGGCGTCGACGTCCACATGTGGCACGCGCTGGCACTTTTGGCTGTGGCCGCGCTCGCGGCCCGGTGCGGGCTCCGGCCCGAGGCGGGCGAGGCACGGGCACCCAACTCGGGCACATTGAACGTCGCCGGCGGCGCCTTCGTCTCCGGAATTATCTTGTTCTCGGGCCCACTCTACGTCAGGGGACTGACCGGCGAGACGCTACTCGCCGGCACCGCGCCGCTCGGCGGCTCTCTGCTCTTCGCCGGATGGGCGGCGCTGATCTGGGCCGCCGTCAAGGGTCGCTGAGCTTGGCGGACCGGTCAACCTGCCGGCGCGGACTTGACCGAGATCATGGAGGTGCGGCGCGCCCGGACCCATATCGGAGGCCGTGATAGGGATGCGAAGACAGCGGGTCTACGAAATTTTGGACGCCGCCCGCTCGGAAGATCCGGCGGGGCGCGTCGTCGATGCCGTGCTCATCGCGCTGATTTCGGCCAACGCGGTCGCGGTCGTCATCGAATCGGTGCCTTCGATCGCACTTGCTTGGCAGCCGTTCTTCGATGCGTTCGAAACCTTCTCGGTGGCCATCTTCTCCATCGAATACGTCTTTCGCGTGTGGTCGGCCGTCGAATCGCCCGATCCGCGCTTCCACGCCCCGGTCCTGGGGCGCCTTCGCCACATGATCACGCCCATGGCCTTGATCGACTTGGTCGCGATCCTTCCGTTCTACCTCGCGTTCTTCGTCGAAGCGGACTTGCGCATCTTGCGCGTCCTTAGGCTGCTCCGCATCTTCAAGCTGACCCGGTATGCGTCCTCGATCTCATTGCTTTCGCAGGTGCTGAAGGAGGAATCGCGAAGCATCGGCGTCGCGCTGTTTCTGCTTCTGCTGCTGCTAGGCTCAGGACTCATTGATTGAGATAGAAGATGACGAAAGCGGCGATGCATATGGCTGAGAAGAAAGTGTGGG
>JASLLV010000026.1 GCA_030746935.1 Rhodospirillales bacterium
TCGGCGGTTCGTTGATCCTCGGCTTCCTGGATCTGCAGGCGGGTCAAGCCCAGAACTACTTCTACAACGATCTCGAGGACTGGCTCTCGAGCCTGACACGGTTGTCGAGCGGCGCCCTCTCGACCGACGGCGATCAGTCGGTTCCCGCGTACGTCCAGGCGCTCCTGGAGCAAAGTGCCGAGAGCCTGGAAAACCTGCAAAGGACGCTGACCCGCGGCGAGGAACACCGCATCTCGGCCAACGACAACCAGATAGCGTTGATGGAGAAGCTGGAAACGCTTACCGACCACATGCGAACCGAACAGGCGCTGATGATGCGCCTCGCCGAGAACCAGATGGAATTGAAGCCGATCCTGAGCCGGCTTTCCGAATTGAGCGTGCCGACGTCGGGCGAGATGGACGAGGCGACGCGCGCCCACATCCGCAACCTCGACGTATACATGGCCCGGCTTGTCGAAGACCTCGGCGCCGGCCGCGAAGAGATCATCCAACAGGTGCGAAGCGAGATCAAATTGCTGGCCCGCACCATCGCGGCCATCGCCGAAGAAGCCGAGCGCTAGCCGGCCGCCCGCGACCCCGTCATGGCGACACTTGCCCGCCGAACCCGCCGCACGTCCGAAATCTGGCCCGGTTTCGTCGACGCGTTGGCGACGTTGCTGATGGTCATCATCTTCTTGTTGATGATCTTCGTCCTTGCCCAGTTCTTTCTCAACGAGGCGCTCTCCGGGCGCGACGCCGCGCTGGTGAAGTTGCAGTCTCAAATCGACGAACTGGCCGATCTGTTGGCGTTGGAACGCGGCGCCAACGTGAATCTTCGCCTCGACTTCGCCCAGCTTTCCGAGGAGCTTCAGGCGTCGGTGGCGACGCGCGACGAGCTGACGACCCGCGTCGAATCGTTGTCGTTGAACCTGAGCGAAAGCGAGGCGCGCTCGACAGCCATGAGCCGCGAACTCGATGACGCCTTCAAGACCATTATGGCCAACAAGGGAACGATCGAGGCACAGGCGAGCGAACTGGCCACGCTGTCGAACCAGATTGCCGCCCTGCGGGCGCTCAAGGAAAGCCTCGAGCAGGACGTCGGCTCGCTCTCGCAGCGATTGCAGGATTCCGAGACCGCAAGGGCGGAGACTGAAGAAGCGCTCGCCGCATCCCAGGCCGAGGTTTCGCGCTCGACCAGCGCGTTGAGCGACGAGCGCGAAATCTCGGAAACCGCGCGCGCCCAAGTGGCCCTTCTCGACAAGCAGATGGCGGCGCTGCGCGCGCAGCTACGCCAGCTCGCGGGCTTGCTCGACGCGTCGGAAAGTCTGGCCGAGCAGCACAAGGTCCAGATCTCATCGCTCGGGCGGCGCCTCAACGCCGCGCTCGCAAGCCGGGTGCAGGAGCTGGCGCGTTATCGTTCCGAATTCTTCGGCCGGCTGCGCGAGGTCCTCGGCGATCGACCCGGCGTACGCATCGTCGGCGACCGCTTCGTGTTTCAATCCGAGGTTCTGTTCGCGACCGGCTCGGCCGAGATCGGTCCAGCGGGTCGGGGCCAGATCGAGCAGTTCGCGGCAACCTTGCGCGAGGTCGCCCAGCGCATCCCGGCCGAGATCGACTGGATCCTTCGCGTCGACGGCCACACCGACGCCGTCCCCATCCGCACGGCCCAGTATCCGTCGAATTGGGAACTGTCGACCGCCCGCGCCACATCCGTGGTCAAGTTCCTCACCGATCTCGAGATTCCGGCAAATCGGCTGGCCGCGACCGGATTTGGCGAGTTCCAGCCGCTCGATCCAGGGCGCACCGAAGCCGCCTATCGGCGCAACCGCCGTATCGAGTTGAAACTCACCCAGCGCTGACGGCGCCACGGCCGACCGGCACCCGCGCGCTAACCCATCGTCATGGTCGCCCTTTTTCTCGTCGTCCTCATCGATCTGATCGGCTTCGGGATCATCATTCCGCTTTTGCCGTTTTACGCCGAACACTTCCGCGCCGAACCGGACACGGTGGCGCTTCTGATGGCGTCCTACTCCTTCACCCAGTTCCTGTCGGCGCCGCTGTGGGGAGCCTTGAGCGACCGCATCGGCCGGCGGCCGGTTCTGTTGATCAGCCTGGCCGGCGCGGCAGCATCCTATGTCTGGCTGGGGATGGCCGAAAGCCTGTGGATGTTGTTCGCCGCCCGGGCGCTCGGCGGCGCCATGGCCGGAAACATCGCCGCGGCCTTCGCTTACGTCGCCGACGTAACGCCGCCCGAGGGGCGGGCCAAGGGGATGGGGCTCATCGGTGCCGCGTTCGGGCTCGGCTTCATCTTCGGACCGGCACTTGGCGGCATTCTCGCCGGACCCGACCCGACGAACGCAAATTATCACCTGCCCGCCTTCGTCGCCGCCGGGCTATCGGTCTCGGCGTTGCTGGCCGCCGTTTTCTTTCTTCGAGAATCGCTGGCGCCGGCGGCACGAATCGGCGCCTCCACTCATGTGATACGACGCTATTGGGCCAGCATCGGCGAAGTGGTGCGCGACCGCAGCCTCAACGTTCCGGTCCTACTGACGTTTCTCGCCACGTTCGTCTTCGCCGGCATGGAGGCGACTTTCGCCATGTGGTCCGAACGCCAGCTCGGTTGGGGACCGCAGCAAAACGGATACCTATTCGCCTTCATCGGCGTCCTGAGCGCGATCGTCCAAGGCACGCTCATCGGCCCGCTGGCGCGACGATTCGGCGAAGGCCCGATGATTGCCCACGGTGCCGCGGCGCTCGCCTTGGGTAGCTTGGCGGTTCCGCTGTGCACCTCGCTTTTTCCGCTGCTTGCCGCGATGGCCGTGTTGGCCTACGGGTTCAGCGTCATCACGCCCTCGTTAAACAGCCTCATTTCGCTGCGCACGGCTCAGGGAAGCCAGGGCGCGGTCCTCGGCGCAACCCGCTCGGCATCGACTTTCGCGCGTGTGGTCGGGCCGGCATGGGCCGGATTCCTGTTCGCCGGGCTGGGCCGTCACTGGCCGTTCGTCGGCGGCGCCATGGTCATGGTATTCGTGACCGTGATCAGCCTGCGACTGCTGCGCCCGAAGGCGCCCGCCGGTCCTTGAACTAGACCTTGGCGATCGCTATAAGGGGCCACGAACGCTTGAGGTGAAGGCCGTGAAAAAAGAAATCCACCCTGACTATCACGAGATTACCGTCGTGATGACCGATGGGACGTCGTTCCAGACCCGCTCGACTTGGGGCGAGCCCGGCGCGACACTAAAGCTCGATATCGACCCGAGCACCCATCCGGCGTGGACGGGGGTCCACCGGCTCATGGACAGCGGCGGCCAGCTCGCCAAATTCAACAAGCGCTTCAGCGACTTCAAGGTTAAAAGCTAGAGCAGATCACGGTCGAGCGGAATCACCTGCGGTGATCCATCGAGCGTGTGATTCTGGTCGTCCCTAAAGAGATCGAGCGATTTGACGCGTTTGAACGGAGCCGCGTCGCGGTTCCAATCAAACGCGATCCGCTCGATGTGACCCGAAACGGCACATCCGCGCTTCGCGCCGGCCTGAACGGGCCCTGTTCGTGTGCCCGCGCGGGTTTGCCCGAGGATCAATCTCGGGTATGATGCGCGGGATTCGCGTTTGAATTGAAAGAATTGGCGAGTCCGGCGCCTCGTTCGCCCGCAACACCGCCGAGAGCACGCGGCGCGGCAGAGCGGGCGCAACGAAAGAAGTGGAACCGCCATCGGAGGAGGCGTGGCCCGCAACGTCACATACGAGGTGTACGTCCAGCAGGGCGGCCGGTGGGAAATCCACGCACGCCACGGGGCGGCGGAAAAGGAGGCCTCGATCAACGAAGCGAAATCGCTGGTCAAGATGCCCAAGATCGACGCCGTCCGGGTGGTCAAGGAAACCTACGATACCGCCGACGGCAGCGCCGAAGAATCGACGATCTACAAGGATGCGAAGGATCCGGCTGCACGCCGGTCCGCGAATTCGCCACGGCCCCCACCACCGCAGCGCTCCCCACCACCGCCACGGCCCGCCAAAGTGGGGCGGGCTCCCGATCCTCCGAACCGGGGGGGCCGTGCGCAAACCGAACGCAGGCCCGGAGCGTCGAACAAGGCGCCACCCAAACCCCCCGCCACCGCCAAACCGACCAAAAAAATGGGTATCGTCACCAAGCTTCTGCTGGTGACGCTGAGCAGCATCGCCATCGCCTCGGTCGTCACGGGACTGGCGGCGTTGGCCCTCAGACAGTTTTCCGGCTTGGGCATGGCGATGTCGGGAGATCTCCAGGCGAACGTGATGTTCGCCGTCTTCGTCGGAACCTTCATGTTGATCGCGTTGCCGCTCGCCTGGAGCTTTCTCAAGCACGAGGCCGGGTTGCTGGAGAGCGAGCCGACGAAACGGCCGGCGCCCACGCCCGTAAAGAAGGCCGAACCCGCCAAGAAGAAGGACGCCTCGCGCGAAGAGCCGGTAACGCGAGACGAAGACGCGGAAGAGCCCGTGGCCGAAGAGCCCGAAGCGGACGAGGTCGAGGAGCCGGCGGAAGAAGAACAAGAAGACGAACAAGAGGATGCGGACGAGCCGCTTTCGCCGGAAGGCGAGAAGCAGAGGGTGTCGATGATGGCGTTCCTGGGCCAATCGCTCGAGCGGGTGAACGCGGGCCAGCAGAAGATGGACGCGTTCAACAAGTTCGGGATTAACCTGTTTCTCGCGGGTGCGTGCGAGGGGTTGGCCCGATCGCATGATCTCGACAACGCCTCGACCGCGCGGATCCTCAGCGAAAGCGTTCAGATCATAGGCTTCGGGAAAGCGCAGGCGGATTCGTTCTCGAATAAATGCGACGAATACCTGCTGGCCGATTCCCGATACATGCAAATGTATCACGAGGGCCGGAACGCGATGAGCGCCCACGTCTCCGGCGACACCGAAGGCGCGGGAAAACTTGAAAAAGCGCTCGTTGAATGGAACACACCCAAGCAACGAGAAGAATCCACGGGCCCGATCTCGGTAATGTTCACCGATATGGTCGGCTCGACGAAACTGACGCAGACGAGGGGCGACGCGGTCGCCCAGCAAGTCGTCCGGGCCCACAACCGAATCGTCCGCGACGCGCTCTCCAAATACGCGGGTAAGGAGATCAAGCACACCGGCGACGGGATCATGGCGTCGTTCCCGACCACGTCGAACGCCGTCGAGGGAGCGATCTTCATCCAACGCGAGACTAAGGCCCAAAACGCGGCCAATCCGGATCTGCCCTTGGTCCTCAAGGTCGGCATCAACGCGGGCGAGCCGATCGCCGAGGACGACGATCTGTTCGGAACCACGGTCCAGCTCGCCGCGCGTATCGTCGACAAAGCGCAACAGGGTGAAATCCTGGTATCCGGAATCGTTCGCGGGATTTGTGCCGGCAAGGAGCTGAAGTTTTCAAACCGCGGCGGGTTCGAGATGAAGGGTTTTGCCGATCCCGTCACGCTCTATGAGGTCACGTGGGAGGACGGCGCCACCGCCACCGCCGCCGCGGCACCGGCGGCCCAGGATGCCGGGGGCGTCCAGGAACCGGCCCCGGAAACCGCGCCCGCGCCCGCCGCGCAGACCTCCGAGGCTGCGGCGCCCGAGGCCCGGGCACAACCGGTCGCCCAGACCGCCAGCGACTGACGGGCGTAACCGGCGCGTCCGCGCGAATGCACGCAACCGCGTCGAGCGGTGGCAAAAAATTCGGGAACCGGCCGTTTCCGGCGGTTCCCAAAATCTGTTTTTGATCTCCTTGTCGAACTCGCGTTCGAACGATCGCCGCGATTCTAGATAAAGCTGACCCCTTCGGTCAAGGAAACGGCGAAAAAAATGCGCCGCCTATGGAAAGGCGGCGCGAGTTCAACAGGGAGGCTTAGAAGAGGAATGAAAGACTCGAAAAATCGCACCAGGCGGCCGCCTTTCATCCGCGGCCAAACCTAGGCGCAAGTCATTAACTTTCCCTTAACGCGACCTGAGAGCACTATCTGATCAGATAGTGCTCTAGCGCTTGAAGACGGCGTCGGCGCCCGAGCGGGCTTCGCGTTTGGCGGCGATGACGGCGCGAGCACGTGCAATCTCGGCCTCGAGCTCGTCGACATACTCGCCCAGGGCCTCGATCGACATCACGTCGAGGTTCTTCGGCTGAGGCTTGGCGGTTTGGGGTTCAAGATCGTCTGGGTCCATAGATTCTCGTCCCCCTTTCCCATCGGCGCTTGTCAGTGGTGCACCAACATACTAGACGGGGGCCGGACTGACCAAGAGGAGCGCAAGCATGAGCGAAACCTTGCCCGAAACCATGACCTGCATCGAAATCACCGAGCCCGGCGAACCCGAAGTGCTCAAGCCCGGGACCCGTCCGCTGCCTTCGTTACGCCCGGGCGAGATCTTGATTCGGGTCGCGGCCGCCGGCATCAACCGCGCCGAGACGATGCAACGCCAGGGCAACTATCCGGTCCCCGACGGCGCGACCGACATCCTCGGGCTCGAAGCCGCCGGCACGGTGGCCGCGATCGCCGATGGCGTCGACGAGTGGGCGGTGGGCGATCCAGTGTGCGCATTGACCAACGGCGGCGCGTACGCGGAGTACTGCGCGACCCCGGCGGCGCACTGTTTACCGTTCCCCGATGGACTGAACATGGTCGAGGCGGGATCGTTGCCCGAATGCGTTTTCACCGTTTGGTCCAACGTCTTCGAACGCGTAGCCCTGAAACCCGGCGAAACCTTGCTGGTCCACGGCGGCTCGAGCGGCATCGGGGTGACCGCGATCCAGATGGCGCGGGCGCTCGGCTCGCGGGTGATGGCGACGGCCCGGACGGCCGAGAAATGCGCCGCCTGCGAGGCGCTGGGTGCCGATCGCTGCGTCAACTACGACCAAGACGACTTCGTCGCGGCGGCCAAGGCGATGACCGACGGCAAGGGCGTCGACGTCATCCTCGACATGGTCGCCGGCTCTTACGTGGACCGCAATATCGAAGCCCTGGCGCCTGACGGCCGGCTCGTCCACATCGCGACCATGGAGGGCCCGACCGCCGACGTGGACATTCGCCAGGTGATGGTGAAACGGCTCGTCGTCACCGGCTCGACCCTTCGCCCGCAGTCGGACGAGCGCAAGGCGGAGATGGGGCGCGCCATTCGCCAACGCGTCTGGCCGTTAATCGATCAGGGCACGATCAGGCCCGTGGTTCACACCACCTTCCCGCTCGCCGAGGCCGCGGCCGCCCATCGGCTCATGGAATCGAGCGCCCATATCGGTAAAATCGTGTTGACGGTCTAGGGGTGGGATCGCAGGCGTTTGACCGACCCCGCGGGCGGGCGCTATAAGACCCGACAGTGATCGGACGAAGCTGCGGCGCGCACGCGTTTCGTCCCCAGTCTCTGCAACAGGTGGAGTGCGATGGCGCGGCCTTTGATGCCCAAGGCGACGGCCGTTTGGCTGGTCGAGAACACGACGCTCACATTCGAGCAAATCGCGGATTTCTGCGAACTGCACGCCCTCGAGGTGCAGGCGATCGCCGATGACGAGGTGGCCATCGGCATGCAGGGCATGGATCCCATCACAAGCGGCCAGCTCACGGCCGAGGAGATCGAGCGTTGCACCGCCGATCTTGAGGCCCGCCTCGAGTTGGCAAAGCCGAGCGTACCGCGACCGCAGGCTCGACCCAGGGGCGCCCGCTACACACCGGTCTCGAAACGACAGGATCGGCCCGACGCCATTGCCTGGCTTCTCAAGAACTATCCCGAGGTGAGCGACGCTCAGATCTCGAAACTCATCGGCACCACCAAGCCCACCATCAACGCGATCCGCGATCGCACCCACTGGAACGCGCCCAACATCAAACCCCAAAACCCGATCGGGCTGGGTTTGTGTTCGGAACCGGAACTCGAGAAGGCCGTCGACTTGGCGCGCGCCCGCGCCGGCGTCGTGCACGCTACTGCGGGTAAGGCCGCCGAGGCGCCAGCCGGACCGCAAACGGAGTCGGCACCGGAACCGCCCCCACCCGCGCCTATTTCTCCCGAACAGGTTTTTGGCGAAACGCCGGACAAGGCGTCAGCCGATCCGCAAGCGGAACCGGAGCCTTCCCCGCCTTTATCACCCGAGCATGTTTTTGGCGAAACGCCGGACGAGGCCGCGGCTCCGGGCGCCGCCGCCGAGGCGTCAGCCGATCCGCAACCGGTACCGGAGCCGTCCCCGCCCGCGCCTTTATCTCCCGAGCACGTTTTTGGCAAAGCGCCGAGCGAAGCCGCTGCACCGGCCCCCGCCGAAACGCCAGCCGGTCCGGAACCGGAAACCGTGCCGTCCCCGCCGACGCCTCCCGAGGACGCTTCCGGCGAATCGCCGGACGAGACCGCTTCGCCGTCACACGCGCCCGACACCCGCGATAGAACTGAACCCGCCTGAAGTCGGCGCCCGTCACCCTTCGCCGAAGGTGATGCCCTGGGCCAAGGGCAGCGCGCGCGAATAGTTGATGGTGTTGGTGGCGCGGCGCATATAGGCCCTCCAGGCGTCGGAGCCGGATTCGCGGCCACCGCCGGTCTCTTTCTCGCCGCCGAAGGCACCGCCGATCTCGGCCCCGCTCGGACCGATGTTGACGTTGACGAGGCCGCAATCGCTGCCCGCGGCCGACGTGAACGTTTCCGCCTCGCGGACATCGTTGGTGAATATGCTGGACGCCAACCCTTGGGGAACGTCGTTGTGGATGCGGATTGCCTCGGCGAAATCCTCGTATCCAATCGCGTAAAGGATCGGGGCGAAGGTCTCGGTCCGAACGTCCTCGGTCTGCGCCTCCATCTCGACGATCGCGGGCTTCACGTAATAGGCGTCGGGGTGCCGGTCCCCCAGTGACCGCTCGCCGCCGAACACGCGCCCGCCGTCCGCAGCGACGCGCCCTAGCGTCGCCTGCATGGAATCGAACGCCGCGCGGTCGATCAACGGGCCGACCAGGGTTTCGGGCTCGAGCGGATCGCCGATGCGGATGCCTTCGTACGCCGTCTTGAGCCGGTCGACGAGGCGCTCGCGCACCGCGTCGTGGACGATCAATCGCCGAAGCGTCGTGCAGCGCTGGCCGGCGGTGCCGACGGCGGCGAACAGGATGGCGCGGACCGCGAGATCGAGATCGGCGCTGGGTGCGACGATCATCGCGTTGTTGCCGCCGAGCTCGAGCAGCGTACGCCCGAAGCGCGCGTGCACACGGGGGCCGACGACGCGCCCCATGGCCGTACTCCCGGTGGCGCTGACGAGCTTGAGCCGTTCGTCGTCGACGAGAAGGGTTCCGGTCTCGCGCCCGCCGACCACGACCTCCAGAAGCCCGTCGGGCGCGTCTCCGAACTTCTCACACGCGCGCGCCAGCAGGGCTTGGCAGGCGAGCGCGACGAGAGGCGTCTTCTCCGAAGGCTTCCACACCACCGGATCGCCGCAGACCATGGCGAGCGCGAAGTTCCACGACCACACCGCGACCGGGAAGTTGAACGCGGTGATCACGCCAATGGGGCCCAGGGGGTGCCAGGTCTCCATCATCCGGTGGCCGGGGCGTTCCGACGCAATGGTCAGCCCGTAAAGCTGGCGCGAAAGCCCGACGGCGAAGTCGCAGATGTCGATCATCTCCTGCACCTCGCCCGTACCCTCGGCCAGGATCTTGCCGTTCTCGACGGTGACCAGGCGCCCCAACGCGTCCTTGTGGGCGCGCAGTTCGTCGCCGAGCAGGCGCACCAGCTCGCCGCGGCGGGGCGCCGGGGTATCGCGCCAGGCCGGGAACGCGCCCGCGCCGCGCGCAATCTTGGCTTCGGTGTCGGCGTCCGAATCGGCGGCGAGCCTGGCGATCGTGGCGCCGTCGATGGGCGAGGTGACCGGGAAGTCGCCGCGCCGAAGCGCGGCTGGGTCCAAACCGAGCGCGCCGTACAGCTCGTCCAAATTCATCGATCGACCCTCCCGATCGTTCCGAATGGGGCACGCAGCGACCGGCGATCCAGCGACGGGGCTCGGCCCCCTATGCCGGTGAGTCAGCTTCGCCCGAGCCGGCGCCGGCGTAACCGATGCCCTTGAGGGCGGTTTCGATCTCGTCGAGCACGGCTAGATCCTCGATCGTCGGTGGCGGCATCGGGTCCTCGGCGTCGGCGATCTTTTGCATGGTGCCGCGCAGGATCTTGCCGGACCGGGTCTTGGGCAGGCGCTCGACGACGAGCGCCGTTCGAAACGCGGCCACCGGCCCGATCCGTTCGCGCACCATCGCGACCACGTCTTTGACGATTGCCCCGGATTCGCGCTCCACACCCGCCTTCAGCACCATGAGACCGATGGGAATCTGGCCCTTGATGGCGTCGGCGACGCCGATGACCGCGCATTCGGCGACGTCGGCGTGGGCCGCCAGCACCTCTTCCATGGCGCCGGTGGACAATCGGTGCCCGGCGACGTTGATGATGTCGTCGGTGCGCGCCATCACGTAGACGTAGCCGTCCTCATCGATATAGCCGGCGTCGGCGGTCTTGTAGTAGCCGGGGAACTCAGCGAGGTATGTGTCTACGAACCGCTCGTCGGCGTTCCAAAGGGTCGGCAGCGCGCCGGGCGGCATGGGCAGCTTGACCACCAGGGCCCCGATGGTGCCCGCATTCACTTCGTTGGCCTTGGCGTCGACCACGTGCAGGTCCCAGCCCGGCGCCGGTTTGGTGGGCGAGCCCGGCTTGACCGGCAGCGTGTGAAGCCCGACGCAGTTGGCGGCGATCGCCCAGGCCGTCTCGGTCTGCCACCAGTGGTCGATCACCGGTTTCGCGAGAATCCGCTCGGCCCACCGAAGCGTGTCGGGATCGGTGCGTTCGCCGGCGAGAAACAGCGTGCGGAAGCGCGAGAGGTCGTAGTTCTTGACGAGCGTGCCATCGGGATCCTCGCGCTTGATGGCGCGAAAGGCCGTCGGCGCGCAGAAGAGTGCGTTGACGCCGTGGTCCGCGATCACCCGCCAAAAGGCGCCGGCGTCGGGCGTGCCCACCGGCTTTCCTTCATAAAGGATCGTCGTGCAGCCACGGAAAAGCGGCCCGTAGACGATGTAGGAGTGGCCGACCACCCAGCCCACGTCCGAGGCCGCCCAATAGACATCGCCGGCGTCCATGCCGTAGACCGCCTTCATGGAGTAATTGAGCGCGACCAGGTGACCGCCGTTGTCGTGCACGACGCCCTTGGGCGTTCCCGTCGTTCCCGACGTATAGAGGATGTAAAGCGGGTCAGTGGCGGCCACGGGCACGCACGCGCAGGCGTCGGCGGCACGGATCGCGTCGTCCCAGTCGAGATCGCGCCCCGAAACCAGCGCCCAGGGCTTCTCGGGGCGCTGGAGAACGATGCATTTTGCAGGCTTGTTCCGCGCAAGCTCGAACGCCCCATCGACGAGCGGCTTGTAGTCGATGACGCGGCCGGGCTCGATCCCGCACGAAGCGGTCACGATCAGCTTCGGCTTGGCGTCGTCAAAGCGCACCGCGAGTTCGTTCGAGGCGAAGCCGCCGAAGACCACCGAATGCACGGCGCCGATGCGCGCGCACGCCAGCATCGCGATCACGGATTCGGGCACCATGGGCATGTAGATGATCACCCGGTCGCCCTTTCCCACGCCTTGGGCCGCCAGCACCCCGGCGAACCGCGCCACCCGATCGGTAAGCTCGGCGAAGGTGAAGCGCTTGACCGGTGCGCCGGTGAGCGGGCTGTCGTAGATCAGGGCCACCTGGGCGCCCCGGCCGTCTTCCACGTGACGGTCGAGCGCGTTGAAGCACGTGTTCACTTGGGCGCCCGCGAACCAGCGATAGAAGGGCGGGTTGGAAACGTCCAGCACCTTGTCCCAGCGCTTGTGCCAGCGCACGTCCTCCGCCGCCTCGCCCCAGAAACCCTCGGGATCGTTCAGCGCCCGGGCAAAGGCTTGCTCATAGGCGTTGGTGGCATTGGTGGCGTTGGTGGTGGTGGTCACGGCGCGTGTCCAATGGGCACGACGACGGGCGGGTGGCCGGCCATCAGTGGATCTCGGGCTCGGGCACGGCGGCACCGGCGTGCAGGAAGTCGAAGTCGCAGCCCTTGTCGGCTTGGGTGACGTGGTCGGCATACATCACCCCATAGCCGCGCGCGTACCGCGGCTTCGGCGGATCCCAGGCGGCGCGCCGGCGCGCGAGCTCTTCGTCGTCGACCAGGAGATCGAGCCGCCGCGCAGCCACATCGAGCGCGATCGCGTCGCCGTCGCGGACCAGGGCCAGCGGCCCGCCGACGAAGGATTCCGGCGCGACGTGCAGCACGCAGGTTCCGTAGCTGGTGCCCGACATGCGCGCGTCCGAGATGCGCACCATGTCCTTGACCCCTTGGGCCAGCAACTTCTTCGGAATCGGCAGCATGCCCCATTCCGGCATTCCCGGCCCGCCGACGGGACCGGCGCCGCGAAGCACCAGGATCGAGGTCTCGTCGACGGCGAGATCGTCGGAATCAATACGGGCCGCCATGTCGTTGTAGTCGTCGAACACCACGGCGAGGCCGGTGTGCTTGAGGAACTTGGGATCGGCCGAGGGCGGCTTGATCACGGCGCCGCTGGGGCACAGGTTGCCGCGCAGCACCGCGAGCCCGCCCGCTTCGTAGACCGGCTTGTCCACGGTCCGGATTACGTTGTCGTCATAGACTTCGGCGCCTTCCAGGTTCGCCCCGAGCGTCAGGCCGTTAACGGTCATGCACGCGGGTTCCAGCCGGTCGCGCACCCTGCTCATGAGGCCGCGAAGCCCGCCCGCGTAGTAGAAGTCCTCCATCAGATAGGCGCCGGACGGGCGGACGTTGGCCAGCGTCGGCGTGCGGCCTGCGATCTCGTCGAAGCGCTCAAGCGTGATCTCGACGCCTGCGCGCCCCGCCATGGCGATGATGTGGACGAGCGCGTTGGTGGATCCCCCCAGCGCGGTCGCGGTGACGATGGCGTTCTCGAAGGCCGCGGGCGTCAGGATGTCGGCGGGCTTCAGCTCATGCCAGACCATGTCTACGATCGCGCGCCCGCTCATCATGGCCATGCGGGAATGGTTGGAATCGGCGGCCGGGATCGATGCGGCGCCCGGTAGCGTCATCCCCAGGGCCTCGGTCACGGACGTCATGGTCGAGGCAGTGCCCATGGTCATGCAGTGGCCGGCGGCGCGCGCGATCCCGTCCTCGATCTCGTGCCAGGCGCTGGTCTCGAGTTCACCGGCCCTGAGGCGGTCCCAGTACTTCCAGGAATCGCTGCCGCTTCCCAGCAACTGGCCGCGCCAATTGCCGCGCAACATCGGCCCGGCGGGAACGAATATGGCCGGGTATCCGGCGCTGATCGCGCCCATCAGCAAGCCCGGCGTGGTCTTGTCGCACCCCCCCATCAGAACCACCCCGTCGGCGGGGTACGAGCGCAGAAGCTCCTCGGCCTCCATGGCCAAGAGGTTGCGATACATCATGGTGGTGGGCTTCTGGAACGGCTCGGACAAAGACATCGCCGGCATCTCGACGGGAAAGCCGCCGGCCTGCCAGACGCCGCGCTTGACCTCTTCGGCGCGGGCGCGGAAGTGGGTGTGGCAGGGGTTGATCTCACTCCAGGTATTGAGGATCGCGATCACCGGCTTGCCGGCATATTCCTCGCGCCCGTAACCCATCTGGGCGCTGCGCGAGCGGTGCCCGAAGGCGCGCAGGTCCTCGACCCCGTACCAGCGGTGGCTCCTCAACTCTTCGGGCCTGCGTTTGGTCTTGCGCATGCGATCCCTTAGGTGTTCGACGCCTCGACCCCGCCCCGTCCCGCCGCCCTACGCGCGCGGGCAAGGCGGCGCCTAATAAACGCGGACACCCCGGCCGGAGTCAACGCGGGGCCCCCACGCCCGGCCCGCGTCAACCACCAGGTGCGTGCCGGTGACGGCGGACGAAGCGTCGCTGGCGAGATAGAGCGCGGCGCGGGCGCATTCTTCCACCTCGACCCAGCGCTTCAGCACCGAGGGCTGGATGTAGGACTCGTCTACGATTTCTTCGGCGCTGCGGCCTTCGGTCCGGGCACGCTCGGCGATGAGGCCGTCGGTCATCGGTGTCCGCATGGCGCCCGGCACCAGCGTGTTGACCCGGATGCCGTCGCGGCCCACCTCTTGCGCCACCGATTCGGTGATGGCACGCACCGCGGCCTTGCTCGCCGCATACGCGCTGCGCATCCCCTTGGGATAGAGCGCCATGCGCGAAGAGACGTTGACGACGGCGCCGCCCGTCCGCTTCATGATCGGGAGCGCGTGCTTGATGCAAACCATCACGCCGCGCGCGTTGACCGCGAAGCGCACGTCCCATTCGGCCATGTCCATCGCTTCGGCGGCCGCGATGGGGCCCGAGAGTCCGGCGTTGTTGACGAGGATATCGAGGCGGCCGAAGGCGTCCTCGCAACGCCCCATGAGGGCCGCCACGTCCGCCTCGTCGGCCACGTCGGCGACCACCGCGAGCCCGTCCGTGGCGCCCGCCACTTCCTCCAGCGGCGCGAGGCTTCGCCCCGTAACCACCACGTCGGCGCCATGCTGCGCGAATAGCCGCGCGATGGCGGCGCCGAGGCCGGTGCCGCCGCCGGTGATCACCGCCGCCTTGCCGTCGAGAACCCCTGGCATCGCTCTATCTCCCCTCGCCGTCGCATTCCCATGGCCGAATGCGACCCGTCGTTGGAATTAAAGGATACGTAGGCTGCCGGGACAAGCACGCTGCCGCGATGGGTGGTTATTGAATTCGAGTCGTGCCGGGGATAAGTATGGACCGGCAAGCGCGCACCGGGGCCTTCCCTCATCTCGATCGACGAGGGCCGGGTGCTGCGCAACCGCATTTACATAACGATAAGGGGTTCATCCCATGGCCGAGTTGAGAGGAAGCTACACGGTAACGTACACGCCGTTTACCGAAGGCGGCGACGCGATCGACTTCGCCGCGCTCGAGAAGTTCATCGACTGGCAGATCGAGGAAGGCAGCCACGGGCTTATCGCGCTCGGGTCAATCGGCCAGTTCCTCGCCATCGACGACGACGAGCGGACGGCGATCGTCGAGACATATGTGAAGAAGTGCAAGAGCCGGGTGCCGGTGCTGGTGGGCACCATGAACGCGCGGACCGAGAACGCGGTGCGCTACAGCCGCGAAGCCGAGGCGCTCGGCGCCCAGGGAATCATGATCACGCCGCCGTATTACTACACGCCCACCGAGGACGAGATCTTCGAATATTACCGCCAGGTCTCGGAGGCGATCTCGATCCCGATCATGCTGTATAACAACCCGATCACCACCAACGTCGACATGTCGGCGGCCTTCGTCGCCAAGCTCACCAAGAACTTCGAGAACATCCGCTACATCAAGGAGGCGAGCGGGACCGCGGACCGCTGCTACGAAATCGCGCAGCTGACCGACGGCGTCATGAACTGCTTCGCCGGCGGGCGGACGTATGAGTGCATGTTGTTCGGTGCGGAAGGCTACGTATCTCCGCCCGGCAACTGGGCGCCCAAGCAATCCGCTATCATGATGGACAGCTTCGCCGCAGGCGACCGCGCCACCGCCAAGTGGCTTTCAGACAAGTTCACGGCGATCAGCAAGGTCACCGGCGCGGGTCACCCCGCCTACGGTCATTCGTGCTACGGACGCGAGCAGATCAAATGGTCGGGCCACGACCTGGGCGATCCGCGCGCGCCGATCACGTCGTTCAAGGCGCTCGGCAAGGAGGGCACCGACCGCATGGCCCAGGTGCGCCCGCTGTACGACGAGATCCGCGCCTTCGACATCGCCAAGAAGGCGGCGGCCCAGTAAGCGACTACCAATCCGCAGCCGCCCAAGCACGGGGCGGCGAGGCGAATTTCGAACCGGCCCGGGGGCTCAGTCTCGCGGGCCGGTTTGGATTCGTACCCCCGGCGATGGGTTTTGCCCAAAAAGGCCGGGCGTCGTCCCGGCCAATGCGAACGCGCGGCGAGGAAGGCTCTTTTTCCGCCCCCTACTCCCACGCCCCCATCACGATCTGGGCGTGGTCGACCAGGGCGCCGGTCATGATCCCTGAATCGGACCCCAGCAGAAAAAGCGTTGCGCGCGCCACGTCTTCCACGCTCAGCAACCGCCCGAAGGGCTGCTTGGCCTCGGCGTCGGCGAGCCAGTCCTCGGGGTATCCCATGCCGACGCGCGCCTTGCGCTCGTTTGGTGTGTTGGTCCAGCCGATATTGAGCTGGTTGACGCGGATGCGATCGAAGCGGACCGAATATGCCACGTTCTTGGTCAACGTCGCGAGCGCCGCCTTGGACGCGCAGTAGGCGGTGATAAAGGGCTGACCGCCGTAGCCCGAAAGGGTGCCGATGTTGACGATGGCGCCTTCGACGGAATCCCGGCGCATGAGCCCGATCGCATCCTGCATGAGCAAGAACGGGGCCCGCGTGTTGACCGCGAACATCCGATCCCAGAGTTCCGGTGTCGTCGATTCCAGCGTCCCCCGGTCGGTCATGCCGGCCGCGTTCACCAGCCCGTCGATGCGCCCGAAACGCTGATCGCACGCCGCGATCACCTGGCGGCAGTCCTCGACGCTGCCCAAGTCGGCGCGTACGAACTCGCAAGGCGTTCCTTCGCCCTCGATCGCGGACTTGGTGGCCGCGCCGCCGTCCTCGTTGCGCCCGCAGGTGACGATGCCGCCGGCACCCTTTTGCGCCAACGCGATCGCGGTCGCCGCCCCGATCCCCTGGGTCCCCCCGGTCACCACATAGATGCGACCCGAGAAGCCGTTCCCGCCATCGCCACCATCGCTGCTATCGCCACCATTGCTCATGTCCATCCTCCTCGATGCGGATCGCGTTTGATCGGAACCGTGTTGCGGTCGCAATCAAACGCGCCCATCCACTCGATCTCAAGTGTGCAGACCAGATTTACGCTCCCGCTCGATCACAGCCACGAAATTCCCGACCGAGTGCGATCTGGTCTCGATGCGCGCGCACCTCAATCCGTAGCGCATGCTAGCGCGCGAGCCCAGCGCGCGCGGAAACCGGCCGCTCGCCCGCCGCCTTGCGCCGACGCTTCAGACGCCGTATCAAATCAGACCGACGGCCGTGGCACGCGCGACGGCCCGCTCTCAGCAACCACGAATCCCAGGGGAACCGCAAAACATGGGTGATCTCGACGGAAAAGTCGTTCTCGTGACCGGCGCGTCTGGCGACATAGGCATGGCCATGGTGGAGTCCTGCGGCGAGGCGGGGGCGCAGGTGATCGCGCACTACGGCCGCAGCCGCGAGGCGGCGGAAAAGCTCGCCGATACCCTCGGCCAAGACCGTTGCCACCTGTTGCAGGCCGACTTCCACTCCACCGACGAAGTGCTCCGGCTGTGGCGCGAGGCGCTTGCCTGGAAAGGCCACATCGACGTGCTGATGAACAACGCCGGCATTCAACTTTGGGGTCCGATCGACGGCGATTTCGAGACCTGGACCGCGGTCTGGGAGGAGACGCTGCAAGTTAATCTGCTGTCCATGGCCAATATGTGCCGCGAGGCGGTGGCTCATTTCCGCGGCCGCGGCGGCGGCATCCTCATCAACACCTCGAGCCAGGTGGCGCACCGCGGCCACTCGCACCCTGCCGGTATCCAGTACGCCGCCTCAAAGGGCGCCATCAAGGCCATGTCGCAGAGCATCGCCCGCGGGTTCGCGCGCGACGGCGTGCTCGTCTACATCCTTGCCCCCGGCGTCACCCAGGGCAAGATGTCCGAAGACTTCGCCTCGCGACTACCCGGTGGCCGCGACGTGGTATCGGCGTCGCTGATCATGGACGAGTGGGCGGATCCGAAGAACATCGGCGACATCGCCGCGTTCCTCGCTACCGGCAAGGCGAAGCACGCCACCGGCACGACCATCGACATCACCAGCGCGTCCTACGTCCGCTGAACCCGAGCTGAGGAGGACCCATGTCCAGGATCACGCCACTGCGCCGCGAGGACCTGCCCGAGTTCGATGACCTCTGGCGGCGTTTCGAGGAATCCACCGGCTACGTGCCGAACAGCCTTTTGACCCTTGCGCACCGCCCCGACATCCTGCGCGCGATGGCGGAGATCTCGAAGGCGGTCAACGCGCCGGGCGAGGTGGCGCCCGAGCTCAAGCGGCTGATGGCGCACGTGTTGAGCCGCACCGCCGGCTGTCAGTACTGCGCCGCCCACACCGCGCACGCGGCACGCGAATGGGGAATGGACGATGCCAAGATCGAGGCCGCGTTTGAATACGAGACCAACCCCATGTTCTCGGACGCCGAGCGCGCTTTGTTGAGCTTCGCCCAAGGCGCGGCCTCGGTGCCCAACGCGGTTACCGACGCCGATTTCGAAAGCCTCCGAGAGCACTTCAGCGAGGCCGCCATCGTCGAGATCGTCGCCATGATCGCCTGGTTCGGGTTTTGGAACCGCTGGAACGACACCATGGCGACCGAGCTCGAGCCCAACCCGCGCGCGTTCGCCTACACCCATCTCGCGCCATCGGGCTGGAACGTCGGCAAGCACGCCTGAGCCCCGGCGCTAGCGACCGGCGGGCGCGTCATGGAGCCGCTTCGCGACGTCGAGACGGACGTGCTCGTGGTCGGCGGCGGACTGTTGGGCTGTGCGGTCGCGTATTACCTCGCGCGCGCCGGTGCGGACGTAGTCCTGATCGAGCGCGACGAGCTCAACACCCAGGCGTCCGGCGCCAACGCCGGCAATCTGCACTCGCAGATTCCGCACGCGTTCTTCACCGGCGAGGAAGAGGAATACGGCGACGGCCGGGCGGATTTGCGCGCCGAGATGGGACGTATGCGTCCCCTGCTGTTGGCGGCGATCGAGGAATGGAAAGATCTCGCCCGGACCATGGCTCGCGATTTCGGCATCGACCTCGAGGTTGCAATCACCGGCGGGCTCATGGTCGCCGAGACCGAGGCCCAGATGCGGGTGCTGGAGGAAAAGGTCATCTTCGAGCGCCAGTTTGGCCTCGAGGCCGAAATCATCAAAGGCAACGCGCTGCGCGCGTTCGCCCCCTACATCGCAGAACACATGATCGGCGCCGAGTATTGCCCGAGCGAAGGCACGGCGAACCCGCTTACAGCCGCATCCGCCCTGGCCCGGGGCGCCGAGGCCGCCGGCGCCCGGATCTTCCGCCACACCACGCTCGCGGGCCTGGAAAGCGCACCTCGCGGTTTCGAGGCGATAACGTCGCGGGGCCGAATCAGGGCGGGCAAGGTTTTCGCCGCGGCCGGCGGGTGGATCGACGAAGTCGCTGCGATGGTCGGCGTCGACATCCGGACCCGGCGAGATCCGATTCAGATCATCGTCACCGAGCCGGTCGGGCGGACCGCCGATCACCTGATCTATTTCACAGGTCAGCGGTTGACCATGAAGCAGACCCGGTCGGGGAACTTCGTGATCGGCGGCGCCTGGCCCGCCAGATGGCACGACGTGACGGGGTTGGCGGTGAATTTGCGCTCCCACGTCGCCTACAGCGCCTGGGTGGCGAGACGGGTGGTACCGGAGTTGGGCCACCTTCGCATCATTCGCAGCTGGGCCGCGGGCTCGCCGGCAACCGCCCGTGGCACCCCGGTACTTGGCGAAGCCGAGTCGGTGCCGGGGTTCTTCGTCGGCCTGTTCCCCTATTTCGGATTCACGGCCGGCCCCCTTTTCGGGCGCATGGCCGCGGACATGATTAGCGGCCGGGCGCCGGCATTCGATCCGTCGCCCTTCGCCCTCGCCCGCCACGGCGGCGCAAATTGACATTGCGCGTCGGCACTCATACGGTCGCGCAAGCCCCCAGGCCGAGACGCCATCTCAAATGAATCTCGCCCAGCACCTTGAAAAGGTCGCCCGCTACGAGGCGCTCATGGAACGGCTCGATGCGTTTCGCGATTTCGAACTCTGGGTTTGGGTGGCGATGAGCTCGGGCACCAACGTCCTCAACGCCGCGCTTCACGCCGCCGGCATCACCAGCGACCGCGCGTGCTATCCGGTGCGCCCCAACCGCTACATGGTACCGGGCGCCAGCCCCGGAACGTGGACGCAGGAGGAAGGGCCGCTCGGCGACGTTTTGCACGTCGACGT
Source organism: Rhodospirillales bacterium (assembly GCA_030746935.1). Classification (GTDB taxonomy): domain Bacteria; phylum Pseudomonadota; class Alphaproteobacteria; order Rhodospirillales; family JASLLV01; genus JASLLV01. Next base: position 19,995 of record JASLLV010000026.1, read on the forward strand.
GCCGGCAATCGAGGCCGCCTTGCCGACGGCGCTGGAGCGCGCTTGCGAAGCGCTGCGCGTGATCGAGGACGCGCGCGACCCGTGCGTTCGCGGCTTGCGCGAGATCACGCCCGAATTGGCAACAGCCTGCGAGGCCGCCTACCGCGACTGCATCGAGGCGACCAAGCCGATCCTCGAAGAACGTCTGGGAGGGGCGGGATGACGCCCGAGCAGCACCACGAAAAGGCAGAGCGGTTCGAGCGCTCGCTCGCCCTGTGCGGCGACGCCGACCACGAGGCCCGAATCGAAGGCGCGATGCTGGCCGCCAGCCATTGGATCAACTTCGTCCTCCACGCGCTTGCGCTGTCGCCGCCGGACAAGGACTTCCAGCACCCCTATTTCCTGACCGACGACGAGCGCGCGACCTATGACCAGGCACTCGGGTCCGAGCTGCTTCGCGCCTACGACGAGATCGAGGACTTGCGCCCCTTCTACGTACGCGGCGCGGACGCGGGCGGCGAGGCGGCGGGACGACGCGCGCTCGCGCTCCTCGACTTGATCCGCCAAGGCGCGCACGCCAAGTCCACGGGCGGTTGATTCGCGCCCCCGGCATGCCCGCACGTCCGTGAACATCACCGTACATCTCGAAAAGGCGGCCCGTTACGAGGCCCTGGTGCCCGGGCTGGATCGCGACGACGACTACGAGCTTTGGCACTGGTGCATGGTCTCGGCCGCGGTCAATGCGTTGAACGCGGCGCTGCACGCGGCTGGCATCACCGACGGGCGCGACTGCTATCCGGTGCGCTCGGGAAGGTACTTGGAACCCGGCGACGAGCCCGGATCATAGGTCGTCGTGGAGAAACCGCTCGGCGACATCCTCCACGTGGGCTTTCCGCCGATCGAGGCGGCGTTGACGCCCGAGATGGAACGCGCGGTCGAGGCGCTTCAGGCACTGGATGAAAACCTGGACGCGGGCGTTCGCGGCGCTCTCGACGTGACGGCGGAGATGAAGGACGCCTACTTTGCGGCCTACGGCGAATGCCTGAAGCGGTGCCGCGCGATCGTCGTCGCCCATGCCCAGGGGGAAGAGCGGTGAAGGCCGGGCAGCACCGCGACCGCGCCGAGCGGATCGAACGCTCGCTCGCCAAACTGACAGCCGCCGACTCCGAAGCGATGATCGACGCCTGCATGCTGGCCTCCAGCCAATGGATCAACTTCGGCCTTCATGCGCTGGGGGTGAGCGCCGACGAAGACGACTTCATTCACCCCTTCATGCTCGACGGTCACCAGCGACACGCGCTCGAACACGCGCTCGGGGCCGAGGTGATGCGGGCGTCCGACGCCATCGAGGGCTACCGCCCCTTCTTCGTCCGCGGCAACGATCCCGGCGGCGCGCATGCGGCGAGGCGTGCGCTCGAGCTCCTGGAAACCGTTCGCGAGCGGGTAAAGGCGGCGGTCGACGGGGCCGAGTAGGGCCGGCGGGCGCAGCGTCAGGACGTTTGAAACCGGCGAATAGCGGTCACGGGTCCAGCCCGCGCAGCGCCTGATCCATCCAGTATTCCAGGCGCCCCTCGTAATCGTCCAACACCACTTGGCAGCGATCCTCGTAGCGATCAACGACGACCTGAAAGTTGTCGTAGTCGTTGTCCATCATCCGCTGCTGTTCATCGGCGCTGACCATAAAGTTCGCGAGCACCGTGTCCGAAGCATTCACCCGGGCCGCGCGCAAGAGCAGCGCATCGGACATCTTCTTCGTTCGTTCGGCCGATGCCGAATCGTACGCGTTATGGTGCGCCCCGGAACTGATGAGGTAGAAGGCTGCGCATTCCGTCGCTTCGTGCGAGAAATTGTCGAGGGCGCGCAGCTTCAATTCGTTCGTTTCCTGGGCGAACGAAGGCGTGGCCACCAGCACGGCGGCGACGGCCGCCAGGATCGCACGAATCACCGAATCCCCTCCGCGTCCCTCCGCCAAACCAACCCGAGCCGACCCGATCCGCCAGTTTTCGCGGCCGCGCCCTATCCGCGGCCACCCGGCGCCGCCCATCACCGCGTCTTTCCACCGAGACCGCCGAGCCGGGTCATCAGGCTCGCGATCTCCCAGCGTCCGCGCCGCTTTGCGGCGAGTTCGGCGAAGAACTGGGCGACGATCGCGCTCGCGGGCATCGCGACCTTGTGGCGCCGCGCCTCGTCGAGAACGAGCCTCAGGTCCTTGATCATGATGTCGACTCCGCCGGTATCGTTCGCGAACGCGCGTTTCACGAATCTGTCTGCGCGGTTATCAAGCATCCACGTCGCGGCCGTCGACGACCGCATCACCTCCAGGACCGCTTCCGGGTCCTGGCCGGTCTCGAACGTGAACGCCATGGCCTCGGCCAGCGACTGGAGGTTGGCGGCTGGATGGGGAACTGGCTGACCAGGGCGGCGAGCGGGAGCGCGACGTCGCAAGCCCGCGCCTCGACCAGCGCGAGCCCTAAGTCCTTGAGCAGCATACCGGCGCGCCCGGTGTTGATGTTGTGGACGGCCTCCAGGTTCGCCATCATCAGTGCGGCCCGGTTTTCGAGCCACCAGGAACGTGCCGAACCCCCGGCCAACGCCGGGACCAGCTTGTCCGCATCGAGCCTGGCCGCGTGCGCCAGGGTAAGCCCCTCGATCAGGCCTTGCATGATCCCTGCGATGGCGACCGAAAGCGTCATCTTGCAGAACTGGCCGGCGCCCGACGGCCCCATGTGGCGGACGTCGCGCGCGTATGTGCGCATCAGGGATTCGGCGCGTGCGAATGCTCCCGCCTCGCCCCCCACCATGACGCTCAGCGTACCGGCGCGTGCGCCTTCGACCGATCCCGTGACCGGGGCGTCGAGAAACGCTACACCCCGGTCTGCCGCCTCGGCCGCGAGTAGGCGAGAAATGGTGGCCGAGACCGTGGTGTGGTCGACGTGGACGCCGCCCGTGGCCATGGCCTCAAACGTGCCGCCGGAGCCTGAGGTGACCGGGCGCAAGTCCACATCGTCGACGACGCTGGTGAAGACGAACTCGGCGCCGGCGGCGGCTTTCGCCAGGTACCCGGCCATCGGTCCGCCCATGGCGCCGACGCCGATGAAGGCCATCGCCCCGTTCACGCATCACCTTTGTTCATGTGCACCCGACCGCCTCAGCCTCAGCCCGTTCCGGGAAGCTGGCTGACGACACCGGTCACCGGCAACCCGATGCCGAGCCGCCGCGCCTCCGTCAGGCAGATCGCGAGATCCTTGAGCAACAGGCCCTGGCGACCGTGCTCGACGTGGTGCCCGGCGTCTAAGTTGGCGAACATCTGGCGACCGCGGGTTTCCTGCCACCAGGACCGTGCCGTCGCCGAACTCAACGCCGCCATCAGCCTTTCTGGGTTGAGCCCCGACGCGTGCGCGAAACGCAGGCCCTCGCACAGGCCCTCGATGGTGGTCGCCTGAACGATCTGGCTCACCATCTTGGCGAGCTGGCCGTGGCCCACGGGCCCCATCAGGCGGACCGCGCGGGTGTAGCAACTGAGAAACGGTCTTGCTTTCTCGAGAGCGTCGGCCTCGCCGCCGACCATTGCCGAAAGCGCGCCTTTCGTTGCCCCTTCGACGGCGCCGGCGACAGGCGCGTCGAGGAACGCGAACCCGCGCTCGCGCGCGTCTTTGCCGAGGGTGCGGGCGAGGGCGGCCGTGACGGTCGAGTGATCGACAAATACCGCGTCCGGCCCCATCGCCTCGAAGGCCCCGCCCGTGCCCACGGTAACGGCGCGAAGGGCGGCATCGTCGAGCACGCAGGCGGCGACGAACGTCGCTCCATCCGCCGCTTCGCCAGGCGTCGGCGCGGCGTGCCCGCCGTGGGCTGCGGCCCAGGCGCGCGCTTTCTCTGCGGTCCGGTTGTAGACGACGACTTCGAGACCCGCGGCCGCGAGGTGCCCCGCCATCGGTGCCCCCATGACGCCGAGACCCAGAAAAGCCACACGCTCCGCCATCACAACCCCTTGCCTTCGCGCCCTGCGCACGATGGCGCGATGATATCGCCGCATCGGTGATGGCGTCGAGGGCGGGCAGACGTGACCGACAACAATTTGACAACCGGTCCCGGCGGTGGCGAGATAGCACCTGCAATTAATTAGGGTCAGGACCCATTAATTTTCTGTTCAGCATTTTTGCCGATGATGATGATCCTGTTCAAGGAGGACATCACA
>JASLLV010000027.1 GCA_030746935.1 Rhodospirillales bacterium
AAGGAGCTGCGGCGCTTCGCCGACCGAATAATCACCATGGGCAAGCGTGGGAATCTGCATGCGCGCCGCCGCGCCGCCACCGCACTCGGCGACGACCGCACGGTCGCGAAACTGTTCGACACGCTGGCTGAGCGTTATCGCGAACGCCAGGGTGGCTATACGCGCGTGCTGAGAGCCGGGTACCGCTACGGCGACAGCGCGCCGATGGCGATCATCGAACTGGTCGGTCGCGACGAGTCCGCCAAGGGCGCCGACGACAGGGCGCGAATTGAAGCCGAGTTGGAATCCGAAGCGGTCGAGGCGGAATAGGCGCAAATCGGTGGCGCGCGCCGTCTTTCGTGCTGCGCGCCGCGCCCAAGGCGCGCGCGCCGTGTGCGCGGGACTCTAGACAAGATCGCCGTCGGTCGGAATCGCGTGCGGCAAATTACCGGTCGCGATCTGGTCAGTTTATTTATGATCGAGCGGATCGGCGCGCCTGATTTCAACCGCATCTCGGTTCCAATCAATCGCGATCCGCTCTAGTTTTTGCGCGATGAGACGGATCGGGAATACGACGACGACCGCGTTCGGGCGGGGCTGGCGTGGCCTCGCAGGCGTCGCGGTCGTGTTTGGGTTGGCCGCCACGCTGACACTATCGGCCGGCGCGGCCGAGCGGCGGATTCCCGAATCCGAGAACGAGGTTCGGCTGTCGTTCGCGCCTTTGGTCCGAAAGGCGGCGCCGGCGGTCGTCAACATTTACACCCGCCGGGTTCGACGGTCCCGCCAGGCCGTGCCGCTGTTCGACGATCCGTTCTTCCGCCGGTTCTTCGGCGAGGGATTCGGACTCGATCAGCCGCGCGAGCGTGTCCAGAACTCGCTCGGTTCCGGCGTCATCGTGCGCGCCGACGGCCTGGTCGTCACCAACAACCACGTGATCGAGGGCGCCGACGAAATCAAGGTGATCCTCAACGACCGGCGCCAGTTCGAGGCGAGCGTTGTCGTGACCGACGAGCGAACCGACCTCGCAGTGCTGAAGGCTCTCGATGTGGACGCTGAGCTTCCGTCCATGCAGCTCGAGGATTCCGACGAGCTCGAGGTGGGCGATCTGGTGCTCGCCATCGGCAATCCGTTCGGCGTCGGCCAAACAGTAACGAGCGGGATCGTCTCGGCCCTCGCGCGGACGCAACTCGGCGTTTCCGATCTAAGTTTCTTTATCCAGACCGACGCCGCGATCAATCCGGGTAATTCCGGCGGCGCGCTCGTCAGCATGGACGGCAATCTGGTCGGCATCAACACGGCCATCTTCTCCAAGAGCGGGGGCTCGCACGGAATCGGTTTCGCGACGCCGTCGAACATGGTGCACTCCATCCTGGTCGGACTGACCGACGACGGCCGTCTGATTCGGCCCTGGTTCGGCGCCTGGGGCCAGCGGGTGTCGCCCGAGATCGCGAGCTCGCTCGCCATGGAGCGGCCCACGGGCGTGCTGATCAACGAGGTCTACCCGGACGGACCGGCGGCGCGGGCGGATCTGCGTGTCGGTGACGTGGTGCTGGCCGTCTCCGGCCACGAGGTGGACGACCCGACGGCGCTCAGGTTCCGGATCGCGACACTGCCGGTCGGCGAGACGGCGAGTCTCCGGATCTGGCGCCAGGCACATGAGGCGACGCTTTCTCTTTCGTTGGCGCCGCCCCCCGAGGACCCGCCGCGCGATGTGACCGAGATCGGTGGGCGAAACCCGTTCTCGGGCGCCACGGTCGCGAACATGTCGCCGGCGCTGGCCGAGGAACTCGGTCTGGACCGCTTCGGGGCGGGGGTGACGGTGCTTGACATACGCGCAGGCAGCGCGGCCGCGCGCCTGCGCCTGCAGGCGGGCGACGTGATCGTCTCGGTCAATGGCGAGGAACCGGGTATCGTCGACGAGCTGGACGCGGCGCTCGCGCGCCCTGCCGAGCGCTGGCGCATCGCGATCGAACGCGATGGACGGGTCCGTCGCCTGGTCGTCGAGCTGTGAGGACGTTGTTCGAGGGCGACGCGCCGCGCCCGCTTGCCGACAAGCTGCGGCCCGCGTCTCTCGCCGACGTGGTCGGACAGGACCATCTCTTGTCACCGGAGGGTGCGATCGGGCGCATGGTGTCCTCGGGGCGCATGGCCTCGATAATCCTTTGGGGGCCTCCCGGTTCCGGCAAGACCACCATCGCGCGCCTTCTTGCGGACGTCATAGACCTCGACTTCGAACCGCTTTCGGCTGTCTTTTCCGGCGTTGCCGATCTCAGGAAGGTCTTCGACGGCGCGCGCGAGCGCCGCGCGATGGGTCGCGGCACCTTGTTGTTCATCGACGAGATTCATCGTTTCAACCGCGCCCAGCAGGATAGTTTCCTCGCCTACGTCGAGGACGGAACCGTGACCCTGGTTGGCGCGACTACCGAGAACCCGTCATTCGAGCTTACCGGCGCGCTCCTTTCGCGTTGCCAAGTGCTGGTACTCAACCGTTTGAGCGACGAGGCGATCGAGGAATTGCTGCAGCGCGCGGAGCGTGAAGTGGGAAGGCCGATTCCCCTCGACGACGACGCGCGGATCGCGCTTCGTGCCATGGCGGACGGCGACGGGCGGTACGTCCTGAACATGGCTGAGGCGCTGTTCGAGCTCGACGGCAAGGCGCATCTCGACACCGCGGCGCTGGCCGAAGTGGTGCAACGCCGCGTCCCCCTTTACGACAAGCACCAGGAAGGTCACTTCAACCTCATCAGCGCGCTGCACAAGTCGCTCCGGGGCTCCGATACCGACGCCGCGCTGTACTGGTTCGCGCGCATGATCCTCGGCGGCGAGGATCCGCGCTACATCGCCCGCCGCCTCGTTCGTTTCGCGGTCGAGGACGTGGGCCTCGCCGATCCCGATGCGATCGTGCAGGCGCTCGCGGCTTGGGAGACGTACGAGCGCCTGGGTTCGCCCGAAGGCGAGCTGGCGCTGGTCCAGTGCATCGTGTTCCTGGGTTCGGCGCCAAAGTCCAACGCCGCCTACAAGGCGGCCGGCGCCGCGGTGCGCGCGGCCCGCGAGACGGGCTCGTTGATGCCGCCCAAGCACATTCTCAACGCGCCGACGCGGCTGATGAAGGAGCTTGGCTACGGCGACGGCTACGTCTACGACCACGACACCGCCGAGGGTTTTTCCGGCCAGGATTACTTTCCCGAGGAAATGCCGCGGCGCCGGTTCTACGAGCCGGGCGAGCGCGGTTTCGAACGTGAGATCGCGAAACGGCTCGCCTATTGGGACCGGTTGCGCGGCGAGAAGGCCGGCGATTGACGTCTTTGCGGGACACCGCCGAGAAGCCTGCGCCCGGCGACGACACCGTGCGCATTGGACCCGAGGACGCGGACGCGCGCCTCGACCGCTGGTTGCGTCGCCGCTATCCCGAAGCCCCCTATGCCCTGGTCCAGAAGTGGCTGCGCACCGGGCAAGTCCGCCTCAACGGCAGCCGCGTGCGCGCCGGCGCGCGCCTGCAGCGGGGCGATCGAGTCCGTCTTCCGCCAGTGACCGCGGCGACCACCGCGATACGCCCGAAGCCGGCGCCGCAGGTGTCGGCTTCGGATGCCAAATCGCTTCGCGCGCTGGTGCTTCACCGTGACGACCAGGTTCTGGCCATCAACAAGCCGCCGGGCCTCGCCGTCCAGGGCGGGACCGGGACACGGCGCCACTTGGACGCCATGCTGGACGCGCTTCGTTACGGGGCTCTTGATCGGCCCAGGCTCGTCCACCGTCTCGACAAGGACACCTCCGGCATTCTTGTGCTCGCGCGAAACGCGCGTGCCGCCGCATCGCTGGCCGCGGCTTTCCGTGCACGCGAAGCGCGCAAGATCTACTGGGCGATTGTCGCGGGCGTTCCCTCATCAGCGGTCGGTCGGATCGATCTCGATCTCGCGAAACGGCCGGGGCAAAAGGGTGAGCGGACCCGCGTGGTAGAGGCCGGCGGCAGGCGGGCGAGTACTTTCTACCGGGTCATCGACTGGGCCGGGAATAAGGCCGCCTGGGTTGTGTTCGAGCCCCTCACGGGGCGTACCCATCAAATCCGTGCCCATGCCGTTGCCCTGGGCACGCCGGTGCTGGGCGACGGCAAGTACGGTGGCCGGCGGGCGTTCATCGAGGCCGACGGGATTGCCCGCAATCTTCATCTCCACGCCCGCGCGATCCGCATTCCCCATCCCGCCGGCGGTACGCTCGAGGTCGTGGCGCCCTTGCCCGAACATATGCGAGAGGCCATGCGCGCCCTCGGCTTCGATGCCCGCGGCGCCGACGATGCCTTTGCGGGCAGTAGGGAAGGGCCGCGGCGAACCCTAGGACCGGGAGCGTGACTGTCGCCGAGGCCGGGGCCATGCGGCGCTTCTACGGCTCGGTCGCCGTGGAAACCCTTGCCGAAGATTTTGCCGTCACCCTGGACGGTCGCCCGGCACGCTTGCCCCGGGCCGCGCCCTTGGTGCTACCGACGCGTTCCTTGGCCGGGGCCGTGGCCGAGGAGTGGCGGTCCCAAGCCGAGACGATCGACCCCGAATCCATGCCGCTCACCCGCCTCGCCCACGAGGCCCTGAACGCAGCGGGCGCCGGGCGCGACACGATCGTCAAGGCGATAATGCGATTCGCACAGACGGATCTTCTCTGCTATCGCGCCAGCGAACCGCCGGCGCTCGTTGAGCGCCAGGAAGCGGCGTGGCAGCCGTTGCTGGACTGGATGTCCGAGGCGCACGGCGCGCGCTTGCGCGTCACGCGCGGCGTTATGCCGGTCGAACAACCCGCGGACGCTGTCTTGGCGCTTCAGCGCACGCTCGAGGCGCTGGACACGTTCGCGCTCATCGCCACCGCCAGCGCTGCGCGGGCGTCCGGGTCTCTCGTCATTGCGCTAGGCCTTGTTTCGGGGCGTATCGGCACCGAAGACGCTTTCAACCTCTCGCAACTGGACGAGAATTTCCAGATGGAGCGCTGGGGTTCGGACGCCGAAGCACGCGTATTGCGCGAGCGCGTAGGCGCCGAGTTCCGGGCGGCGGCCGCGTTCCTTTCCCATCTCGGGGTCGCGTCTCCCCGACCATAGGCGCCGACGTCATCACGGGCCGGCCTGAACGCGCTCGATCGCGAATGAGGCGTGGTCGAACGACGGTGCGCGCCCGGTCAGTCCGTCGGCGACGATCCGCGCACAGATCGGTCCCGCGGTGAATCCGGCGTCGCCGAATACGGCATTGAAAAATCCCGGAAGCCCAGAAACTTCCCCCAAGATCGGACCTGAGCTGACGCCTGCGTTGGCGGCGGCCCAGGTGCGCACCAGCCTGAGATGGCCAAGCTCGGGGACGATTCGCTGGGCGATCCAGAGATTGCCCTGGACGCTGGCTCGCGTGACCGCCGGCAAGCCGGTCGCCGGGTCGATGACCGCGTCCCAACCGCCGCCGATGATCAGGCTTCCATTGGATGCCTGCTTGAACGTCAGGCGCATGCCCGCGTGCTGGACCAGGTGATCGACGAAGTGGCAAGTCGGCTCGGTCACGTTCATGTGCAGGACTTCCGGCGCCGCAAGCGGGATATGGAGGCCGACCATGGCCGCAATTTCGCCCGCCCCGCAGCCGGCCGCGTTGACGACCCGTTTGCAACGGATGCGGCCCCGCGCGGTCTCGACCTCGAAGCCGCGATTGCCAGGCGAGATCGCCCCGACCGCGGTGTGGCGGAGGATACGCGCGCCAGCGCGTTCGGCGGACCGCGCGATCGCCGGCGTCGCAAGTGCCGGGTTGATGCGCCCCTCGATCGGGCAACGCGCGGCGCCGATCACGTGACGCTCGGAGAGATATGGCGCGACGGCAAAGAGCTCGGCTCCCCTGAGCACGTCGCTTTCGAGACCGATGGCGCGCTCGCGGGTCGCCTTCAACTCCAGCCGTTCGAGCTGATCGTGGGTCTCGGCAACCATAAGGCCGCCTTCGACGTGCAGCTCGACGTCCACGTCCAGTTCCGGGGCGAGTTCCTGCCAGGTTCGGACCGCGGCCATGTATAGGCGGACATTGCCGTCGATGATTCGCTGCCAACGGGCGTCCTCGAGGGTCATCTGGAACGACATGATTTGAACGTGAAGGCTTCCGGCGTTGCCGCCCGAGGCCTGGGTATTCAGATCGTGGCGTTCGACGAGTACGACCTCGACGTCCTCGCGCGCGAGCTCGTAAGCGAGGGCACATCCAACGATACCACCGCCGACGATCACGACGTCGGTGTCGATCTCCTTGGTCCAGCGGTCGTACCCGGGAACCATTTCAGGCGGCCGAGACGTGGTTGGCGAGTCGCGTGATGGAAAACGTTTCGATGTCGATTTCGTCACGCTTGCCCTGAACCGCCGAGGCCACCAGGCGTCCCGTCAGGGGCCCCAGGGTGTAGCCGATCCCGGTCGAGGCCATGAAGAATCCCGGCACGGCCGGAACCTTGCCGAGAATCGCCTTGCCGTCGTTGAAGACGTTGACGCCGGTCCAGCATCTGAGCAGGCGGAGATGCGCGAGCCCGGAGACCAGCCGCTGGGCGACCCAAAGGTTCCCTTGGATGCTCGGGCGCAGCACCCGTGGCGGGCCCATGGCCGGGCCGAGCTGCGCGGGCCAGCCGCCGCCGACGATCACGTTCCCGTTGGTCGCCTGTTTCATGGTCAAGGGGTATCCGGCGTGCTGGACGAGATGGTTCATGAACGGCTCCGCCGCTTCGCTGACGTTCATGTGCAACGCCTCGCCGAACACGACCGGAAGCTCGATCCCCGCCATCGCCGCCACCGCAGGCGACAAGACGCCTGCCGCGTTGACGACCCGTTTGGCGCGGATCGCGCCGCGGTCCGTTTGGGCGACGAAACCGGCCTTCTCACGCGTCAGCGTAAGCAGCTCGGTGTGACGGAGGAGGCGGGCGCCGGCGCGCACCGCGCCCCGCAGCAGCGCCGGCGTCGCCAGCGTCGGGTTTACTCGGCCTTCGCTCGTGCAGAACTCGCCGCCGATCGCGTGTTCCGACACATAGGGAGCGAGATCGCGCATCTCGTTTCCGCGCACGATGTGGACGTCTAGGCCGAGGCGCTGCTCGCGTTTTATCTTCGCTTCGAGGAAGCGCATCTGGTCTTCGGTTTCGGCCAGCATCAGGCCGCCTTCGACGTGGATCTCGACGTCGCAGTCGAGCTCAACCGCGAGCTCCTGCCAGAACGTCACCGCGCGGCTCAACAGGCGTGTACTCTCTTCGTAGTAGGCGGGAAAGTCGCCGTCGGTGCGCTTGGCTTGGAACGACTGGAACTGGACGTGAAGGCTTCCGGCGTTGACCCCCGAGGCCTGGGTGTTGATATCGCCGCGATCGACGACGACGACCTCGACGCCATCGCGAGCGAGAAAATAGGCCGTCGAACAGCCGATGATGCCGCCGCCGACCACAAGGACGTCCGTTTCGGTCCCAATTTCGCTCACGGTTCCCGATCCTCCGGCCCAAGAACGGGTCGCTTACGACGGCCGCTCTGGGAAGCGCTCGATGGAGAACCCGCTGATGTCGAACGACGGATCCTTTCCGCGGACGGCCTCGGCAACGAGCTGTCCATAAATGGGGCCATTCGTATAGCCCGAGTTCGCGGGCACCGCCATGAAGAAACCAGGCACCCGGGGCACTTCACCGAGGATCGGATTGGCGTCATTCATGGTGATATTGAAGGCGGTCCACGTCCGCATCAGGCGCAAATGGCCGAGCGCGGGAATCAATTGCTGAGCCACCCACAGGTTCGATTCCGTTGTGGCGCGAAGGACCGCGGGCTCGCCGGTGATCGCGTGAAGGCTCGCCGGCCAGGCGCCGCCGATGATGACGTTGCCGGCTTCGGCTTGTTTGGCCGTGAGCCGGCGGCTCGCATGCTGGATCAGGTGGCCGACCAGCGGTGCCGTCGCCTCGGTGACGTTCATATGCAGTGGCCGCCGGCTGGTCGGAAGGTGGATCCCGACCATGTCCGCAACCGCGTTGGCCCACGACCCCGCGGCGTTGACCACGCGATGGCAGCGGATCGTGCCCTGGCGGGTAGTGGCCGTGAAGCCCCCCGTTTCGGGGCTGAGCGCCAAGAGCTCGCATTGGCGCCGAAATCGCGCGCCTAAGCGTTCGGCGCTACGAACCAGTGACGGCGTCGCAATTCCAGGATTGATCTTTCCTTCCTGGGGACAGTAGGCGGCACCGATCACGCGTTCGGAAAGATACGGCGCGATCGCCCGGACCTCGGCCGCCGTGATGACGTCGACCGCGAGGCCTTGGGCGCGCTCGCGCTTCGTCTTCGCCTCGAGGAATCGCAATTCCGTCTCGGTTTCGGCCAACATCAGCCCGCCGCCGACGCGAAGCTCGACGTCGCGGTCGAGCGTGGGTGCTAGTCGCTGCCAGGCCTTGACGCCCTCGGCGAAAACCGCGAGCGAGCGGTCGATGGCGGCCACGTACACCGGATCGGTCCGTTTCGCGCGCGCCGATTCCATCTGGACGTGCAGGCTTCCCGCGTTCGAACCCGAGGCTTGGTAATTGACGTCATGGCGGTCGATGACCAGCACGTCGACGCCTTCTTGGGCCAGGAAATATGCGACGCAGCAGCCTAGGATCCCGCCGCCGACGACCAAGACATCGGTATCGAAGGTCACGTCGACGCCCGTTTCCCGAATGTGGCGCGCGCGTCCGTTGCGCGCGGGCCGGCCTCACTCGTCCGGCGGCTTCCTGGCAATGGCGCTGATGGGGACCGGCTTGATCGGCGGTCTCGGGGCAAAGAACGAGAACTCCTCGATCTCGCTTTCCGTACTGCCGGATACCAGATGCGCCATGATGGGGCCGCAGTAGCGGCCCTGGCAACGGCCCATACCGGCGCGGGTCTGGCGCTTGACGCCGCCGACGGTCGACGTACCGCTCTCGAGCGCCTCGTTGATGGCGGCCCGCGACACCTCCTCGCACCGGCAGATCAGGGTGTTGTCGGCGGCCAGTTCGTCCATCATGCGCGGCGTCTTATAGATGGTCCACAAGGCCTCTTGGAAGCGGCGATGGCTTGCAAGCTTTCGACGCCTCGCCCCGAGTTCGCTAGCGATCTCGGCGGGAAGCTCGCGGTCCAGGTTGCGCGCCGCCGCGCAGCCAGCGACGAACCCTTCCTCGACCGCGGCGCGGGCCCCGCCGAGGCCGCCGGAATCGCCGGCGACGAAAACGCCCGGAACGCTGGTCTGGCAATCCCCGTCCTTTTCGATGACCAGCGACCCCTTATCGGGATCGTAACGGTGCTTGCAGCCCAGCGGACGAGAGACGTCCGCCGATGGCTGAAAGCCGTAACCGACGCACACGGCGTCGACCTCGAACTCGCGTTGGGTGCCTTCGATCAACTTGCCGAAGCGATCGATCTTCTGGACCGTGACCGATTTGACGCTGTCGGTGCCTTGGGCCTCGACGACAATGTGACGGTAGAGCATCGGCACGCCCGCGCGTTTAAGCCGCCACATGTAGCGCCAGCCGTCGATCATGAGATCGGGCGATTCGTTGAGCGCCGTCCAAGCCGGGCCGATGTCGCTCGGATTGGGAAACTTCGCGGCCTCCGCCAGCGCCACGACCTCGACGCCGGCGCCCAGAAGCTCGTAAGCGACCTGAAGGTTGAGCGGTCCGTTCCCGGCCATGAGCACCCGGCGTCCCGGCGCGACGCGATACGAGCGCAACAGTGTCTGGGCGGCGCCGGTGGTCATGAAGCCCGGAAGCGTCCAGCCGGGAACCGGTAGGCCGCGTTCATAGGCGCCGGTGGCAAGCACGAGCTGTTTGGGTTCGAAGAGCTGCGAGATGCCGTCGGCGATCACGGCGATTTCCTGGGGTCCGAACGCGCCCCACACCAGCGCCTCGCTGAACACCTTGACGCCCTTGGCCCGGACCATCTCGATCAGATCCCGGCCGGCGCGAAACTGCTTGTCCATCGCGCCGTCGTTGGCAAAGGAGTAGACCTTGGACAACTGCTTGTAGAACTGGCCGCCAAGCGCCGGCCGCTCGTCGATGAGCATGACCTCGGCGCCCGCCGACGCTGCCGCGTAGGCCGCCGACAGACCGGCGGGCCCGCCGCCGATCACGAGCACGTCGGGCCTGTGCACCGGTATCTCGCCGCTCGGCGGCTCGGCGAGGATCGGCACGTCCGGGCCCGGAATCGCGCCCGGGTACTTCTGGGTTTCGATGCGCATGCCGGCGCGCGCCCCAGTCATGCAGGCGCGGATGTTCTGCTGACCGTCGATGCTGACCAGGCACTCGTTGCACACGCCCATCCCGCAGAAGATGCCGCGTTTCGTGCCGTCCTTGGTTTCGCGAAGTCCGAGTTTCCCGGCTGCCGTCAGGCTTGCCGCGACCGTCTCGCCCTCGTAGGCCTTCAACGTCTCGCCGTCGAAGGTGATTTCGATCTCTTCGGTAACAGTCTGGATGCCGTCACCTATCACTCGCATTGGAGTATGCTCCCAGTATCGAGGACGTACGTCGTTCGGTGGGGGGGGAACGCCCAGAATTCCCGCGTTCCGCGCGCCGGAACCGGGTTCATCATATCACGGAAACGAAGGCGGAAACAAGCTGCGAGCCGGGGCTTTTGGAATGGCAGTCCCGAACGCTACCGCGGGGATGAGACGCGCAGTCGTAGCCGTTTAGGAGGCGATGCCGGCAAGATGTGCAGGCGCCGGCGGCCTCGGCAGGTTTGAACGTTCGCCCGGCGCCGGAAATGAGCTCCCGAAAATACCGCGCCAGTCGCCGAGCGCCGCATCGCTTGCGTTCTGGCGCTCAGCGTCACAGGCGCGCCGCGCCGCCGCAAAGGCCAATCGCGCGGCTCCAAGCCAAGCGTTGCCAAGCCCGAAGCGGTCGTTCGCTCCCGGGATCGAAAGCGCCCGGCCGTCCTGGTGATAGAGCCAGAAGAAGAAGTCGCGCACCATCCAATCGTAAAACAAGAGGCCCCGTCGCTGGTAATTCCAGGTCGTCACGAACTCGGTCACCAGAAGCTCGATCGCGAACGAGCCGAGGGGGACGTCGCGTTCGCGGCGCCATGCCTTGAGCATTAGGATGAGGTGCGTGGCCTTGCCGTCACCCACTTCGTCGGCCGCCCGCAGGCTGTCGCGTTCGGCCCCGGGGTCGATGGTGCGCCAAGCGTCGAGTCCGTCGACGTCGCACGCACGGTAACTGAGGCGCCGGCCCTCGGCGGATCCCGGTTTTGGGAAGCAGGGCAGGACGTTCACCGCGAGATCGCGACCGGGGCCCCCTTCGGCCAGCACTTCGTTGGTAGTGACGGTGATCCATCCGTCGCCGCGGGCCGCGACGGCGGCGAAACGCGCACCCACAGCGTGCTCCAATTGGTCGGCCATCCAATCCGCGGTCGACGCGCTCGCGTCCGTCAGGCGCGCGCGCGACGCGCCCGGAAACACGTACAGCATGTCGACGACGGATGCGGGCCGGACTGCGGTTCCCTTGCCGTGCCCTCCGGTCACGATGTAATCGCTTTCGCCGGCGTCGGGAAATCCGCCGGCGAGCAGATTGTCGAGGGGACGGAAGCGCGTCCGCAGGCAGGCCGCGATCTCGGCCGCGGCCGCCTGGGCCGCGCGGCATTCGGTCTCGGTCGGGCACAGGTCTTCGATGAACCGGTCGAAGCGCCGGCTGACGTATCGCCATTCGGGCGTCATCGCGGTTCGGCTCACGCCGTCAGGACCTCAGATAGGAAAAAGATGGGCGGTTCCGGAGCGAAGCCCCGGAACACGCCCCAAGTTTCCCAGGGAGGATCTCGGTCAAAACAAAGCGCCATTCGGGCGTCATCGCGGTTCGGCTCACGCCGTCAAGACCTCAGACCGGAAAAAGATGGGCGGTTCCGGAGCGAAGCCCCGGAACACGCCCCAAGTTTCCCAGGGAGGATCTCGACAAAATCATCATGCTTACGAGCACCCACTGGTGGCGCCGCAGGTCATGCACTTGAGGCAGGTTCCATTCCGGACCAGTGTGAAGTTTCCGCATTCGGTGCACGAATCGCCCTCGTAGCCGCGCAGCCTGGCTTCGCGCGAGCTTTCGGAACGAACAAGCATCGCAGCGCCGGCGCCATCCGTCGCTACACCGAGCGATTCGAAGGCCTGGACATTCACCGATTGGCCGGTGGCCGCGAGCGAAGTCGGCGAGGTGAGATCCGGGGCTGGCGGTCCCGGCGCCGTCCCGCGGCTTGCCGGCGTGCCACCCTCGAACACGACGACGTTGTTGCGGACGTAGCCGGTCGAGGCGTAGCGCAACACCGTTGCCGCCATCACCTCGTCGTGTTCGGGCATGCCCTCTTCGTGGCCGCCGCCGAGCCCGTCGGCCGCCATGTTGTTGCCCTCGACGTGCGAAAGGTCCATGCGGCCCAGATACGAAACCCCGAGCTCGCGGAAGATGTAGTCGAGGATCGACGTTGCCATCTTGATGGAATCGTTTCCTTCCACCATGCCGGCCGGTTCGAACCGCGTGAACGTGAACGCCTCGACGAATTCCTCGAGCGGTACCCCGTATTGGAGGCCGATCGAGATGGCGATCGCGAAGTTGTTCATCAGGCTGCGGAACGCGGCGCCTTCCTTGTGCATGTCGATGAATATCTCGCCAAGCACGCCGTCCTCGTATTCGCCCGTATGCAAATAGACCTTGTGACCGCCGACGATGGCCTTTTGGGCGTAACCCTTGCGCCGCGGCGGCAGGCGCCGCCTTTTGGCCTGCCTTTCGATGACCCGTTCGATGACCCGTTCGGCGAGCACGCTTGCGCGCTGGGTGTCCGGCAGTTCCACGATCTCGTCGGCCAGACCGCCGTCGTCATCGTCCAGCAACGCTCCCTGAAGCGGTTGCGACAGCTTGCACCCGTCGCGATAAAGAGCGTTCGCCTTGAGGGCCAGACGCCACGACAGCATGTACGCGTCCTTGCAATCCTCGACCGTCGCCGGGTTCGGCATGTTGATGGTCTTGGAGATGGCACCCGAGACAAAGGGTTGGGCCGCCGCCATCATGCGGATGTGGCTTTCCCAGGACAGCGAGCGGGTACCCAGCCGTCCGCAGGGGTTGGCGCAGTCGAAGATTTCGAGGTGCTCGATCTTGAGATGCGGCGCGCCTTCCAGCGTCATCGCACCGCACACGAAGGTGTTGGCCGCCTCCACCTCGCCGCGCGAGAAACCCAGGGCGGTCAGCATGTCGAAGCCGACGTCGTCGAGCTCGGCGCAGGTGAGACCGAGCCCCTCGGTGCAGAATGCTTCGCCCAACGTCCACTTGTTGAACACGAAGCGAATGTCGAAGGCGTCTCCCAGCGCCGCCTCGACCTTTTCGACGGCGTCAGGCGTGAAACCCTTCTCGGTCAACGCGGCGTGGTCGATCACCGGCGAGCCCTCGAGCGATCCGTGCCCGACGGCGTACTCGACGATGTCGGCGACCTCGCTCTCGCTGTATCCCAGCCGCAGGAGCGCCGCCGGCACCATGCGGTTGATGATCTTGAAATAACCACCGCCCGCGAGTTTCTTGAACTTGATCATGGCGAAATCGGGCTCGATGCCGGTCGTGTCGCAGTCCATGACGAGGCCGATCGTCCCGGTCGGCGCGATGACCGAGACCTGGGCGTTGCGAAAACCGTTCGCCTCGCCAAGGGTTTCGGCCCGGTCCCAGGCCTCGCCTGCGGCGCGGACGAGTGCCTGATCCGGACAGGACGGCCCGTCCAGGGGAACCGGAGGAATCGACAGGCCTTCGTAGCCTTCGCTCAGCCCGTGGGCGGCGCGGCGGTGATTGCGGATGACCCGCAACATGGGCTCGCGATTCGCGGCGAAGCCGGGGAATGCCCCCAGCGCGCCGGCCATCTCGGCCGACGTCTCGTAGGACGCGGCGGTCATGAGCGCGGTGAGGGCGCCGCAGGTGGCGCGCCCGGACTCGGAATCGTACGGAATTCCCGATGCCATCAGGAATCCGCCGAGGTTGGCGAAGCCGAGCCCAAGCGTCCGGTACGCGTACGAAAGCTCGGCGATCCGCGCCGACGGAAACTGCGCCATCAACACCGAAATCTCGAGCGTGATCGTCCACAGGCGGACGGCGTGCTCGAACGCCCGAACGTCGAAGGAATCGTCTTCGCGGCGAAACGCGAGAAGATTGAGCGAAGCGAGGTTGCACGCCGTGTCGTCGAGGAACATGTACTCGGAGCACGGGTTCGAGGCCGTGATCCGGCCCCCTGCCGGACAGGTGTGCCACTCGTTGATGGTGGTGTCGAACTGTAGGCCCGGATCGGCGCAGGCCCAGGCAGCGTAACCGATCTGTTCCCACAACTCGCGCGCCCTGACCCGTTTTGCGGTCGCCTTGTCGGTGCGCCGGATCAACTCCCAATCGCCGTCCTCTTTCACGGCGTCGAGGAACCCATTGCTAAGCCGCACACTGTTGTTCGAGTTCTGGCCCGAGACCGTGCGATAGGATTCGGAATCCCAATCGGTGTCGTAGACCGGAAAGTCGATGTTCGTGTAGCCCTGGCGCGCGAACTGAAGGACGCGCTGGATGTAGTTCTCGGGGATCATGGAATTGCGGGCGGCGATGACGGCGGCCTTCAACGCCTTGTTACGCCGGAGGTCGAAGCGGTCCTCGCCGTCGCCGTCCTGGCAGGCCTCGATCACCGCCGTCAGGTGTATCTTGGTCACGCGCGAGCCCGCCACCAGCGCCGCCACCTTTTGCTCCTCGGCGACCTTCCAGTTGATGAAGTCTTCGATGTCGGGATGATCCACGTCGACGACCACCATCTTGGCGGCGCGCCGCGTCGTTCCCCCCGATTTGATGGCGCCGGCCGCGCGGTCGCCGACTTTGAGGAAACTCATCAGACCCGACGACCGGCCACCGCCCGAAAGCGGCTCTGCCTCAGAGCGCAGCCGCGAGAAGTTGGTCCCGGTGCCCGACCCGTACTTGAAGATGCGCGCCTCGCGCACCCACAAATCCATGATTCCACCTTCGTTCACGAGATCGTCGTCGATGCTCTGGATGAAGCAGGCATGGGGTTGCGGGTGCTCGTAGGCCGACTTCGAGCGCACCAACTCGCCGGTCCGGAAATCGACGTAATGATGTCCCTGGGCCGGACCGTCGACGCCGTAGGCCCAGTGGAGCCCGGTGTTGAACCACTGGGGCGAGTTGGGGGCGCCCTTCTGGGTCGCGAGCATGTAGCGCGTTTCATCGAAGTAGGTCCGCGCGTCGTCCTCGGAATCAAAGTAGCCGCCTTTCCAGCCCCAGTAGGTCCACGCGCCGGCGAGTCGGTCGAAGACCTGCTTGGCGCTGGTCTCGCCTCCGAAGCGCTCGGCCGCAGGCCGCTCGGCCAGCGCGTCCTCGTCCGGTACGCACCGCCACAACCAGGACGGGACATCGTCTTCCGGAACCGGCTTCCGCTCGCTGGGAACGCCCGCCCTTCGGAAGTACTTCTGCGCAAGCACGTCGCAGGCGATCTGCGACCAGGATGCCGGAACTTCGACGGAATCGGCGTGGAACACGACCGATCCGTCGGGATTGCGAATTTCGCTCGATGTTGTGACGAAC
Organism: Rhodospirillales bacterium; assembly: GCA_030746935.1. Taxonomy (GTDB): domain Bacteria; phylum Pseudomonadota; class Alphaproteobacteria; order Rhodospirillales; family JASLLV01; genus JASLLV01. The sequence goes on from JASLLV010000027.1 coordinate 15,508, forward strand.
TCGATTGCCGCGTACGGCGACGCATCCGAATCCGTGAAATAGCGGTTGATCCGCATTTTCCCCCCAACGACCTTATCGAAGCCGAATAGCCCCTACCCAGAGCCATCGGCCTTATTCTTGGCCCGCGGCCCCACGTCGCGTCGTCCCCAGAAACAACATTTCGTGGTCGTGGACGCGCAAGACACAATATGTAGCTATAATTGTCTGCGGCGCAACAGTATTTTGTATTTTTTTCTAACTCGATCACAAGATGTTGTATGTCAAAAGGTTGAGCGCCGTTCTTGGGGCAGCGCCTCAACTCCGGGACCCCCCGCATCGGTTGGAACGCCCATTTTGGGTTTGTTTTTTTGACTCTCGCTTCCCAGGCGAGAACGGTCTCCCCGCGAATGGGGACGGTGGAACGCGAGGCTTAAAGGTGTTCGGATCGCCGGGCGGTCCCGGTCTGTACGCCCGCGCCGGTCGCTCTGGACGCGCTAGTCCCAAGGTGCCATAGTTGTGCGCGTTCTCTTCGATCCGAACGCTCGACTTCGAGCACGACAACGCAAATCCATGGACATTCGAACGCTCGTCTACTCATTGATCGCGGGCAAACCCATCGGACGGGACGAGTTCGGGAACCGCTATTACCGTTCTCGGCGCGCCCGCTTGCATGGCCGCGAAAGACGTTGGGTCTTGTTCAGGGGCAAGGCGGAGGCGTCGAAGGTGCCACCGGAATGGCACGCCTGGCTCCATCACACGACCGACGCGCCGCTGACCGAAAGCGCCGCCGAATCCCGGCCTTGGCAGAAAGAGCACCTTCCCAATCTCACCGGAACGACCGCTGCCTATCGGCCCGCGGGCCACGACATCAAAGGCGGTCATCGGGCTCGCGCCACAGGCGATTACGAACCGTGGACGCCGGAGTGAACGCGCGCGCGCGGACCCGGCCCCCGCTTCGCCCAGTACGCCGGCGACGGGGCCGGTAAATGATCCGCGAGACCCAGGAAGTCCTTGTCGGCGCGGCGATCGTCGCGGCGCTCGCGTTTCTTTTCCTTCAGTCCTACAAGGCGAGCGAATTCAAGACCATCGGCGCCAACGTGCTGACCGCGACGTTCAACCGGGTCGACGGCCTAGTGGTCGGCGACGAGGTCCGGCTGGGGGGAATCAGGGTCGGTTCGGTCCAACGGATGACGCTGGTCGACGATTTCCGCGCCCGAATCGCGCTTCAGCTCGATGCCGGCGTCCGAATCCCTACGGATTCGGCTGCCGCGATCCATACCGACGGGCTGTTCGGCACCAAGTTCGTGGTGCTCGACCCCGGCGGCGAGGAAAACTACTACGAGAACGGTGATAACATCAGTTTCACCCAGGACGCCGTCCTCGTGGACGAACTGCTCGAATTGATCATCGCCGAAGGCAAGGCCAAGCGCGCGCGAAAGAATCGAGGCGGGGCCGACCCGCCGGCGAAGAAGGGAAGCTGAGCATGGGCCGCAACCTCGTCGAATCGGTTTTGGGCGCCGTGGTCCTGTTGGTCGCGGGTATGTTCGTGTACTTCGCCTACTCGACCGCCGAAATCAAAGCGGTCGAGGGCTACGAGGTGACCGACGCCTTCTTCAAGGTGGGCGGCCTTAAGAAGGGTAGCGACGTTAGGATCAGCGGCATCAAGGTCGGCACCGTCGTCGATCTCAGCCTTGATGCCGAGACCTACGATGCGCTCGCGACCTTGTCGATCATGCCGACGATCAAACTTCCCGCCGACACCGTCGCCGCCATCGCGAGCGACGGGATTCTCGGCGGCAAGTATGTGCGACTCGAGCCCGGAAGGGATGAGACGGCCCTCGAATCGGGCGAGATCATCAGCCGCACCAAGGACTTCCGCTCGCCCGAAGATCAGGTGGGCGAGATCATCTTCCTCGCCACCGGCGGCAGCGATTCGAATGGCTCGGGCGATTAGACCAGATCGTGTTCGGTCGGAATCGCCCACAGCGATCCGCCGACCACGTGAATCTGGCCAACACTATTGAAATCGAGCGGAATCACGCGGTTCCGATCAACCGCGATCCGTTCTAGCGCCGAAGCCGCGTCACCCCGCCAGACCTGGGATCCGGAACGCTACGGGCGCGACGCGCGCTTCGTTTCCGAGTACGGCATCGCGGTCGTTGAAGCGCTCGCGCCCACGGCCGGCGAACGAATTCTCGACTTGGGGTGCGGCGACGGCACGTTGAGCGCCCTGATCGGCGAGCGCGGGGCCGACGTAATAGGCCTCGATTCAAGCCCCGAGCAGGTGGCGGCCGCGCGCGCGCGCGGGATCGATGCCCACCTCGGCGACGGCGCAGCGCTTGCGTACGATTCCGAGTTCGACGCCGTCTTCAGCAATGCCGCCCTCCATTGGATGCGGCCGCCGCGAAGGGTGATCGCGGGTGTCGAGCGCGCCTTGAAGCGGGGCGGCCGTTTCGTCGGCGAATTCGGGGGTGCGGGCAACATCCGCGTCGTGACACAGGCGCTTGCGCGCGCACTCGCCACGCGTGGCCTCGATTGGAAGGCGCTCGACCCGTGGTACTTCCCGGACGCGGAAGAATACCGGCGCGAACTCGAAGAAGGCGGGTTCCGCGTCGCTTCGATCGCCCTCGTTCCCCGCCCGACCCCGATACCGGGCCACCTTTCGGACTGGTTGGAAATCTTCGCCGCCGGCGTGAGCGGGGCCGTGCCTTCGTCCGAACGCGCCGCGTTTCTCGGCGAGGTTTGCGATGCGGCGGAGCTTTGCGATTCCGACGGGCGCTGGTCCGTGGACTACGTGCGTCTGCGATTCGCCGCGCACAAATCGGCGCCGGGGCGAGGCACCGGATGAGGCGCGCGCCTGTCGGGTGCGGCGCGCGGCGCGCAAGACGGCGCGCGCTTTCGCTCACGGGCGGATGCTGCCCGTTCGTGGCGCCGTTGGCGGTTGCGTTCACGCTCGCGCATTCCGCTGCCTCGTTCGCGGAACCGTACGAAGTGGCGGTGCTGCAAGGACTCGACAAAGTCACCGCCCGGGTTACGGAGATCGAGGCGCCGGTCGGCCGCACCGTGCGTTTCGGGACGCTCGAGATCATCGCCCGGACCTGCGACAAGCGACCTCCCGAAGAGACGCCCGAAAGCGCCGCATTTCTCGACATCTGGGAGGTTCGTCAGGGCCTACCGGCGCTGAGCCTGTTCCGGGGCTGGATGTTCGCTTCGATTCCAGCGCTTTCGGCCCTCGAACATCCCGTTTACGACGTTTGGGTGCTCGACTGCGTCAGCGTTTCGAAGATGGCACCGAACACGGGAGGCGCGAGTTCCGAATGAAAGAGCGCCTTGACGGGAAGCGCGTCGGCCAACAGCCGAAGGTAGCGCCGGCTCGGGACCTCGAGGGCGCCGAACTGCCTTAGATGAGGGGTGACGAATTGGACGTCCAGGAGCCGGAAGCCGCCGTGGACTAGGCGGACCGCCAGTTGGACGAGGGCCACTTTGCTGGCGTCCGTCGCCCGCGAGAACATGCTTTCGCCGAAGAACACGCCGCCCAGCGCGACGCCGTAGCACCCGCCTACCAAGTCGCCGCCGTGCCAGCACTCGACCGAATGGGCGAGGCCGAGGCCGTGCAGTTCGGCATAGGCGTTGCAGATCTCGCCGTTGATCCAGGTCTCGGGCCGCGATTCGGTGGATTCGGCGCACGCCCGGACAACTTGCGCGAACGCGCGGTCGCAGCGAATGTCGAACGGCTGGCTGCGCACCGTTCGCGCCAGGCGCCTCGGCACGTGAAAGCGATCGAGCGGCACGATTCCCCGGACCGGCGGATCGACCCAGTACACGGCCGGGTCGTCGCCCGATTCGGCCATCGGGAAAATGCCGGCGGCGTACGCGCGAACAAGAAGCTCTGGCGTCAGCCTGCCGTATTCCCTCGGCGGTCGTCTCACGGCGGCAGTCCGTCACGCGGTCCCAAGCCGGCGACGGCGTGGCGTCATGAGGCGGCCTCGGCCGCGGCGCCGGCGGCGAACCCCTCCATCCAATGGATGTCGTAATCGCCGTTGATGAAATCCGAGGCACCGACCAAGCGCTGGTGAAGGGGAATCGTGGTGGTCAAACCGTCGATCACGAACTCGTCGAGCGCGCGCCTGAGGCGCATCAGGCACTCGTTGCGGTTGGCGCCGTGAACGATGAGTTTGGCGACCATGCTGTCGTAGTAGGGCGGAACCCGGTAGCCGGAGTAGAGCGCGGAATCGACCCGTACGCCCAGTCCTCCGGGCGCATGGTACATGTTCACCGTTCCCGGCGCGGGTTGAAGCGTTTCGGGATCTTCGGCAGTGATACGGCATTCGATGGCGTGACCGAAGAATCGAATGTCCTCTTGGCCGAAGTCCAACGGCGTGCCGTCCGCGACCCGCACCATTTCGCGCACCAGGTCCAGACCGCAGATCATCTCGGTGACTGCGTGCTCCACTTGAAGCCGCGTGTTCATCTCGATGAAATAGAACTGGCCGTCCTGGAAAAGGAACTCGAACGTGCCGACGCTGCGGTAACCGATCCGACGCGCCGCTTCGGTCGCGATTCGGCCGATCTCCTCTCTCTGCTCGGGATTGAGGGCAGGCGAGGGGGCTTCTTCGACCAGTTTTTGGTGGCGGCGCTGGAGCGAGCAGTCCCTTTCACCCAAGTGAACGACGGCGCCATGCTGGTCGGCGAGGATCTGAACTTCGACGTGGCGCGGGTTGGCCAGGTATTTCTCCACGTACAGCGCGCCCGAGCCGAACGCGGATTGGGCTTCGTGCGACGCCGCATTGTACGCGTCGCGCATCTCGTCGGCCGAGGCCACCATGCGCATTCCTCGCCCGCCGCCGCCGAGGGACGCCTTGATCATGACGGGGTATCCGATCTCGGCCGCGACCTCGAGGGCGCCGTCGGGCCCGGCGACGGCGCCGTCGGAACCCGGAACGACGGGAATTCCAGCCTCTTGGACCGTCTGCTTGGCCGCGACTTTGTCGCCCATGCGGCGGATGTGTTCGGGCGACGGCCCGACGAACGTAAAGCCGTGCTCTTCCACCATGGTGGCAAAATCGGCGTTCTCGGCGAGGAAGCCGTAACCGGGATGGATGGCGTCGGCGTTGCTGATCGCCGCCGCCGAAAGTACGGCGTGGGCGTTGAGGTAGCTTTCCTGCGCCGGCGGCGGTCCGATGCAGACCGATTCGTCGGCTAGGCGAACGTGCATGGCGTCGGCGTCGGCGGTGGAGTGCACGGCCACCGTGCTGATACCCATCTCGCGGCACGCCCGTTGGATGCGAAGCGCGATTTCTCCGCGGTTGGCGATCAGGAGCTTTTCGAACATGCGGTCTGCGGCGCTTCCTACTCGAGCACGAGAAGGTGTTCGCCGTATTCGACCGGCTCGCCGTTGCTGATCAGGATGCGCGCAACCTTGCCGGAAAATGGGGCGGGGATTGAGTTGTAGACCTTCATCGCCTCGATCAGGAACAAAGTCTGTCCTTCTTCGACCACGTCTCCGACCTTGACGAACGGCGGCGCGTCGGGGTCGGGCGAGCAGTAGATCATGCCGACCATGGGCGATGTGACCACGCGCTCGTCGTCCGCTTCCTTGGCGGCGGCTCCGTTCGTTCCCGGCTCGCGCGTCGCGTCGCCGCCGACGTCGCGGAAGATAGTTCCCTTGGAAACGCGCAGGTTCCAGCCGTCCCTGCTGTATTCGATTTCCGTCAGCCCGGTTTCGTCGAGAAGCCGCGCGAGCTTCCGTACCAACTCATCGTCGACGTCGTTCTTGTCTGGGCCCTTCGCCATCTCAGGATTTCGCAGACGATTTCAAAAGGTGCGCCGCTGCGTCCACCGCCAGCTCGTAGCCGTAGGCTCCGAACCCGGTGATCAACCCGTCCGCAGCTTCGGCGACGTACGAATGGCGGCGGAACGTCTCGCGTTTCATGATATGCGAGAGGTGGATCTCGACGACGGGAAGCTCGACGGCGAGCAACGCGTCGAGAATGGCGACCGAGGTGTGTGTGTAGGCGGCGGCGTTGATGACGAGCGCGGCGTACGTTCCCCGGGCCGCAAGGATCCAGTCCACCAATTCCCCTTCGTCGTTGGATTGGCGAAAATCCACTTCGAGGTCCAGGGCCGCGCCGCGCGTTTTACACGCAGCCTCGACGTCGGCCAGACTCGCGCGGCCGTAGAGTGTCGGTTCGCGGACGCCCAACATATTGAGATTGGGTCCGTTGAGGACCAGCACCTTGGCTGACATGGCGTTTGATCGGTTCCCCCGCCGGCAGATTCATATATACCGAATGGCTCGACAGCGGAACACGCTTTTACCGTTCGCGCCCCCGGAACCGCCGGTTGCAAGCACAAACGGCGAACCCCATACTTGGGACATGACGCTCGTCCACCAAAATGAGACTGTCCGGCTTACGCTCAACGGCAAAGCGCGCACTTTTTCGGGGCCGCTCACCGTCGCCGCCCTGCTCGGCGAGATCGGGCTCGATGCCGCCAAAGTGGCCGTCGAACGCAACCTCGAGATCGTGCCGAAATCGGCCTACCCGGCGACCGCGCTGGCGGAAGGGGACCGGCTCGAGATCGTCCATTTCATCGGCGGCGGGGCGCCGGACGACGCGCCGGTTCGCGCGCAACCCGAGGACGCGTTCGACATCGCCGGAAAATCCTACCGCTCGCGCCTTCTGATTGGGACCGGTAAATACAAGGACTTCGAGCAGACGGCCCGCGCGGTCGAGGCCTCGGGCGCCGAGATCGTGACGGTCGCCGTAAGGCGGGTCAACGTGACTGACCCCGGCCAGCCGATGCTCGTCGATTATCTAAATCCAAAGCTCTACACGTACCTGCCCAACTCGGCCGGCTGTTTCACCGCCGCCGAGGCGGTCCGCACGCTCAGGCTCGCGCGCGAGGCTGGCGGCTGGGAGCTCGTGAAACTCGAGGTGTTGGGCGACCAAGAGACGCTCTATCCGGATATGACCGAAACGATTGAGGCCGCGTGCGAGCTGATCGCCGATGGGTTCAAGATCATGGTCTACTGCTCGGACGACGTGATCATGGCCAAGCGCCTCGAAGACTTGGGCTGCGTCGCCATCATGCCCTTGGCAGCGCCGATCGGCTCCGGATTGGGGATCCAGAATCCGGTCAACATCCGCCTCATCGTCGAACGGGCGGGCGTGCCGGTGCTCGTAGACGCCGGCGTCGGCACCGCCTCGGACGCTGCCGTGGCCATGGAGCTCGGCTGCGACGGCGTCCTCATGAACACCGCTATCGCCGAGGCCAAGGACCCGATCCGCATGGCCCGGGCCATGCGACTCGCCGTCGAATCGGGC
>JASLLV010000028.1 GCA_030746935.1 Rhodospirillales bacterium
GACGCGGTCCTCGAGGCGCCCAAGCGCGGGTTCGTCTCACCGCTACCGGCCTGGCTCGAGGCGGGACTTGCGGCCCCGATCCGCTCGGTGCTGACGCGCCCCGATACGCTGGCACGCGGCTGGTGGTCCGCGCAAGGGATCGAGCGGCTATTGGCGCGACCGCGCGACCACGCCTACCGGCTCTACTCCCTTCTCATGCTGGAGCTCGCGGTGCGCGTTCACATCGAAGGTGCGCACCCGTCTGTGCCGCCGCCCGAGCCCCTGGAAGCATTCGCCGATGCCGCCTGATCCGCACGGCTTCGCCGACGTCAGCGTCGTCATCCCCGCCTACCGGGCCGCCGCGACCATCGGGCGCGCGCTCGCGAGCGTCGCGAACCAGACCGTCAAACCCCGCGAAGTGATCGTCGTCGTCGACGGCTCGCCCGACGAGACCGCAGCCCAGGCCGAGGCGGCGGCGAAACAATTGAGCGGAACCGACTTGCACGTGCTGCGCGTCACCCACGGCGGCGCCGGGTTTGCACGCAACCGTGGCCTCGAGCGCGCTTCGGCGCAATTCGTCGCCTTCCTCGACGCCGACGACGAATGGCTGCCCGACAAGCTGGAACGGAGCCTCGCCGAAATCGTGGACACCCGGCGCGTCCTGGTCGCCCACGACGGCTGGATTCATGACGGCGACAACGCGACGCTGAACGAATGCGCACGCCGCTTCCGTGAATCCGGAGACCCGTACGTCAATCTCTATCGCAAAGGTTACATCGACACCTGCAGCGTCGTGATCCGCCGCGCCGCCGCGCTTGGGGCGGGCGGATTCGACGAGACGCTTCCCAACGCCCAGGACTTCGAGCTATGGCTCGCGCTTCTGAAGGATCCGGCCGCCCAGTTCCACGTGTTCGAAGCGCCCCTGGTCCGCTACCACGTAAGCGAACACGGAATCATGAGCCGTACGGATAGCCGTCTTCGCTGTGGCTTGCGGATCGCGGTCCGCCATGCGGCCTCGTTGCGCGCGCATCCGGGCTCTGTCGTGGCGAGCCTTTGGTTCCGCATTACCGCGATCCACTACGAGGCCGCCTGCAGCTACGCCCGGCGGCGCCAGTTCCTGCGCCTTGCCGGACTGCTGGTCCAGGCGCCGGTCAACTTGGTCCGGGCGACGTTTTTGCACCTCTCGGGACGCGCGAAACCGCGAGCCGCTTTCATCGAGGCCGCACTCGCGCACCGGTGCGCGGACGCGCCGTCATGAGCGCACGATTGACGGCGGCTTTGCTGTGGCTGTGGATCGCCGGCGTTGCGGCCGCCTATGGGTTCCAGTTCCGCCACCTCGCGCGCCCCATCCTCGACGTCCTCGGGTTCGCATGACGGCGTTCGCGGTCGTCGTCGTGCAGGGCCTTAGTTGCGTGGGCTTTGGCGCGGCCGTGCTTCGCGGGCTCGGCCTCGGGGGCGCGTTGAGCTGGCACGAGCGATTGGGGTGGAGCTTCGCCGTTGGCTTCGGGGTCCTCGGTTGGTTGCTCTTCTTCGCGGGCGTCTCGGGCGCCTTGGGCCGCGCCACGCTAATCGCGATTTTACTCGTCGGCGCGTGCGGGGTCGGTTTCTTGGGCCGGCCGCCTGCGCCTGTGCACGCGGCGCGCTTGCAAGGCATCGAATGGACACTGGTCGCGCTTCTTTGCGCTGCCCTTGCCTTCGATTTCCTGGAAGCCTTGGCGCCGCCGGCGGACGCCGACACGCTGGCGTACCATTTCGCGTTGCCGAAGCAGTTTCTGGACGCGGACCGGATCGAGTTCGTACCCCGAGCCGTGGACGGGGCGGTGCCGCTGGGCGTCCAAATGACGTATCTGCCTGCGCTCGCGCTTGGCGGCGAACAAGCGCTGACCCTTTGGACGTGGGTTAGCGGTTGGGCGTTGGCGGGGTTGTTTTACGTGGTCTCGCGCCGGTTCCTGGACCGCGGCTGGGCGCTTGCCGCCACCCTGGTCCTGGTGACCACACCGGCGGTGGTCTATGGCGGTGGATCCGGCCAGGTCGAGGTTCGGATCGCATTGTTCGTGATCGTCGCCGTAATCGCCGCGGCGGCGGCAATTCGCGAGGACGGCGTAGGCTACGCGGTGCTCGCCGGCCTTGCGGCCGGATTCTACATGGCGGGCAAGTACACGGGCCTCTTGTTCGTGGTCGCGGTGGGTCTGGTCTTACTGCTCGGCCGCCGCCGACTTGCCGGCGCGAGCGCCTTCGGCCTCGCGGCCCTTGTCGCCGGCGGTCAGTGGTACGTCTGGAACGCGCTGCATACGGGTGATCCCGTCTTTCCCATGCTGTACGGCTGGCTCGAATATCCGGACCGGGGCCTTTGGGACGCGGTCCACGACGCACGTTTCAAGCGCGCGTTCTTCGAAGCGGAAAGCGCGGTTCCAACGAACCCGTTTTGGCTGCTCGCCTACCCGCTCAAGGCCACACTCGCCGCATCACCGGTATTCGAATCGGTGCGAACGGGCCTCGGTGCCTATCCACTTCTCGCGTTTCCGTTCGCGCTTGCCGGGCTCTGGCGGTATCGCCACCGCGTATTCTCACATCCGCTCGGCCCCGCCGCGCTGATCGTCATGGTGTATTACGCGCTCTGGTTTTTTACCGGCTCATCGCAGCGCATCCGCCACCTGTTGCCCGTGCTTCCGATCGTTCTACTTTGTCTGAGCGTCGCGGCGCGACGATGGTGCGATCGGCCGGCCTATCTCTTTCCCTTAGGTGCCGCTCTGGCCTTCACGGTTGTCGCGCAGCTCGCCGGGCACACGCTCTTTTCGGCAAGCTACGCCCGTCATCTGGTTTCGGGTGAGGACCGCGAGGCCTTCCATGAACGCACCGTGACCGGCTACGGTCCGGTACCGTGGATCAACGCGAACCTCGAGGCGGGCGACCGATTGGCCCTGACTGAACGGCAACTGACGTACGTTATCGAGGCGCCGACGTTCCTCGCCCATCCGGTGCAACAGGCGCTGGTCGAGCTTGCCACGCCCGCGCCCGACGCAAGCCGTTTCCTCCGTCAGCTCCGATCACAAGGCGTGACGCACTTGCTGGTCGGCCACGCGAGCGACGGCCGGTCCGCTTTCGCCATGCTTGCGCGCGCGCTCGAGGGTGTCGGCTGCGCGATGCGGCTGGCGACGCTGGAAACGCGGACATTCGCGTCAAGGACGTTGCCCGGGCTCGGTTCAGGGACCGGCCGCGCCGACGTGCTCGCGCTGACGCCGAACGAATGCCCGCTCACATGAAGCTCTCGATCGTCATCCCCTGCTACAACGAGGCTGCAACCCTCGAAACCCTCGTCGGCCGGGTACTGGAGGCGGACATTCTCGGCCTCGAGAGAGAGCTGGTCATCGTCGACGACGCCTCCAGCGACGATTCGTTCGCCCGCGCCGAGGCCCTCGCCGCCGCCGCCGACGAATCGATCGTCGTCGCCCGCCACGCGGCCAATCGCGGCAAGGGCGCGGCGGTCCGGACCGGTTTCGGACTTGCGAGCGGCGACGTGCTGGTTGTCCAGGACGCCGATCTCGAGTACGACCCCGCCGATTACGGAAAGCTGCTGGCGCCCATCCTCAACACCGGCGCCGACGTTGTCTACGGCTCGCGCTTTCGCGGTGGCGACAGCACCCGGGTCCTCTATTTCTGGCACAGCGTCGGCAATAGGGTTCTCACCCAGCTCTCCAACATGTTCACGGATATGAACCTTTCCGACATGGAGTGCTGCTACAAGGTGTTCCGCCGCGAGGTGCTGGAAAGGATCACCCTGAACGAGGACGGGTTCGGCTTCGAGCCCGAGATCACCGCCAAGATCAGCCGCCTCCAGCCACGGCCGAAAATTTACGAGGTCGGAATCGGTTACGCCGGGCGTACTTACGAAGACGGCAAGAAGATCACCTGGAGGGACGGTGTCTGGGCGATCTGGTGCATCCTTCGCTACAACCTATTCGGTTGAGGCGAGCGGGCGCGGCCCACCGATAGAGGACGCGTCACCATGTGCGGGATCTCCGGCGGCACGGCGGTGAGCGCTTCGGACTTGAAGCGAATGCGCGCCCGGCTCGGCCATCGCGGTCCCGATTCGTGCGGTCTGTGGCAGGAGACGGATGGCGGATTCGGGCTCGCGCACACCCGCCTCGCGATCATCGATCCCAGCCCCGCGGGGGCCCAGCCCATGGTCTCCGATTGCGGCCGTTTCGTTCTCGCCTACAACGGCGCGATCTACAACTTCCGGGATTTGCGGACCGAACTCGAGGCCGCGGGTGAGCGGTTCCGCTCCAACAGCGATACGGAAGTGCTGCTCGCATCGTTGCGCCGAGACGGCGCGCAGGTGCTGACGCGCCTCGTCGGCATGTTCGCCTTCGCGTTCTGGGACCGGGAACGGGGCGAGCTGCTGCTGGCGCGCGACCGTCTCGGGCTCAAGCCCCTGGTCTACGGATCAATGCGCGGCGGCGCGCTCGCCTTCGCCTCCGAGATCCACGCCCTCGAGGCGCACCCGGGCCTCGATCTGGGGATCGATCCCGAGGCGTTGTCCGAATACCTCGCCTGTCTTTACGTGCCTGCGCCGCGCACGATCCGGCGGGGGATTCGCAAGCTTCCCCCCGGCCACTTCTTGAAGTGGCGGGACGGCGAAACCCGGATCGAGAAGTATTGGGCGCCGCGTTTCACGGGCGAGCGCGCCCTTGGCGCCGACGAGGCCCTCGAAGAGCTGTCGCCGGTGCTCAGGCGCGCGGTCACCGATCGCCTCGTCGCCGACGTGCCCGTGGGCTGCTTCCTCTCGGGCGGCGTCGACAGCTCGGTGGTCGCGGCGCTGCTCGCCGACGAAAAGCGCCGCCTGGGCGACGGCCCCCTCAAGACCTTCACCATGACCTTCGACGAGCGCGCCTACGACGAGCGCGCGGCCGCGCGGCGAATCGCCGAGCACCTCGGCGCCGAGCACACCGAGATTCCGGCGAGCACGGACATGGTCGATGCGCTCGACGATATGGTCCGCGCGTTCGGCGAGCCCTTCGGCAACCCCACCGCGCTTCTGATCAACGATCTTTCGCAAAAGGCGCGCGAGCACGTGAGCGTGGCAACCGCCGGCGACGGCGGCGACGAGGTTTTCGCCGGCTATCCCCGCTATCGGGGCGGTCTGATCGCCGGAACCTATCGGCGCCTTCCCGACTGGCTTCGACGAGTAGCGGCCGAGCGCATCACCCCGATTCTCGCTGATAGTTCCGCCGGTCATCATTGGCCCCGGCGCATGCGCGAATTCGTCGACGGCGCCGAGCTTCCCGATGACCAGATGTACGCGTCCTGGGTCGAGTACTTCTCGCCCGACGAACGCGAGCGCCTTCTCGGCCTCAACGAGCCGCCGCCGCGGCCCATCTCCGTCCTCTATCGGGCGGCGCCGTCCATGCATCCACTGGACGCCATGCAGCAGACAGATCTCTTGTCGTTCCTGCCCGGCAACTTGCTCGCCTACGGCGATGCCATGAGCATGCGCCACGGGCTGGAGCTACGCTTGCCGCTTCTCGATCATCGCTTGGTCGAGACGGTCGGGCGGCTGGCGCCCCAGGTTCGCATCGCCGGCGGGATGAAGGGGCTTTTGCGCCGCGCCGCGCGCACGTTACTGCCGGACCGTCTCGTCACGCGGGCCAAGCGGGGTTTCAATCCGCCCTTGGGGCTTTGGCTCAAAAACGAGTTGGCGCCGCTCGTTCGCGAACGACTCACGCCCGAAACCATGGCCGCGGCGGGGTTGGATTGGGCGGTGGTCGGGCGCATCATCGACGAGCACGAACGCGGACGGCGCGACGTGGCGCTGAAGGTCTGGGCGCTGATGGTGCTCGAACGCTGGCTGGCGACGGCGTGAGCCCGCTTCGGGACCTGCGCACGCTCGCATACTTGCGTCCCGAACAAATCGTCCGGCGCCTTTGGACGCGTGCGCTTCGGCCGTGGTACGCGTCCGCCCTCTATGACCGGTTCGTGCTCGGCGCCGGGTCTGTGGCCGCGCCGCGACATCTCCCGCCCGCGCTTTGGCCCGGCGATGGCGAGAGTGGACGGCGAATTCTCGACGGGCGAATCCGCCTCGTGGGCCAAGAGCACCCCTTCTCCTTGCCACCGGACTGGGGCGCCCGCGGGCGGTCGCTCCTGTGGCGGTTCAACCTTCACTATTTCGAATGGCTTGGCGATCTTGCGGCGGTCGGCGGCGATGTCGCCGGCCAGCGGGCGCGGGCGCTTATCAACGACTGGATCGAGAATCACCCCCGGCCGCGCCTTCCCGCATGGCATCCCTATCCCCTGTCTGTACGCCTGTACGCCTGGATGCGCCACGCGCAGTTCGTCTTCGATGGCGCCGACGATTCATTTCGCGAGCGTTTCTTCGCCTCCCTGGACCGCCAGGCGCGCCATCTCGCCCGGGTGGTGGAGTGGGACGTGGGCGGAAATCACCTGATCAAGAACTTGAAGGCCCTGGTTGCGGCCGGTCACTGCCTCGCCGGTCACGAACAGCACGCTCGATGGGCTACCGGGGCCCTTCGTGACGCTCTCGAAGTTCAGGTTTTGCGCGATGGGGGCCACTACGAGCGCTCGCCATCCTACCATCTGCAGGTGTTGTGCGACTTGGTCGACGTCCGGGCGTTGCTCGCCGGCGACGACCACGCGCACGCGTGGCTAGACGAGACTATTTCGCGGATGGCCGCGGCGCTCGCCGCCTTTCGCCTGGGCGATGGCGGCCTGGCGCTGTTCAACGACGGGGACGTCGGCGACGCCTCGGTTCTCGAAGCGATCGAGCACCACCTCGGCGGACATTCGGACCCGCCCCCGGTCCTCAGCCAGACCGGGTACGCCAGGATGCAGCGCGCTGAAGCCATCGTAATCATGGACGCCGGCCGGTGCTGTCCCGACGACCTTCCGGCCCACGCGCACGCGGACACACTCGCCTTCGAGTTCTCTTCCGGGCCGCAGAGGATCGTCGTCAATTGCGGCACTTACGCCTATCAGGACCCGTCGTGGCGAAACCGTCTCCGGGGCACGGCCGCCCACAGCACCGTCGGCATCGACGAAGACGACAGCGCCGAGGTCTACGGCACGTTTCGCCTCGGCCGCAGGCCCCGCGAGGTCGTCTGTGAACGCACCGACGATGAAGCGGGTGCCTGCGCGGGCGGCAGCCATGACGGTTATGGCCGGTACGGCCTCGTCCATCACCGCCGGCTTCTCCTCGCCGACGACGGTCGGCGGCTTGCGGGCGTTGACCGGATCGAACGATTGCGTCAAGACCACGCCCGCCGTCTCGCGGCCGCGCGGTTCCACCTTCACCCGGATGTCACCGTCGTGCCCGGAGATCGAGACGACGAGCTGCAGCTTTCCCTTCCCGGCCAGGGACATTGGTCGTTCGCGGCGCCCGGCGAGAGCGTTCGCGTCGCCGAAAGCGTCTATGCGCCACATTGGGGGGAGATGTGCGCATCGCGCCAAATCGTGGTCGAGAAGCCCCTGGAGAAGAACGATACGATTCTCGAATGGGAGTTCGTCGAAAAAGGGGGCGGGTGAACCGAGCCCGCGCGTCCCGGGCTGCCGCAGGGCGGCGCAAAATAATTCCGCTCATGCGGTTCGTTCTGAACGGTTAGCGCCGTGCAGCGGATCGCGTTTGATGGGAGCCGCGATGCTGTTCAAGTCAAACGCGCCGACCCGCTCGATCTTTATGGTGTTGACCAGGCCCACTCGGTCGCTGGGTCGCGCCTACGCGATTCCGACCGGCCACGATCAGGTCTAGTGTCCCGAGGCGTGCGGACCGGTGTAAACTGCGGCCATGAGCTGGCCCAGCGCCGCCGCCTATGTTATCGCCGCCCTCGTCGCCTCGTTCGCCGGCACGCGCTTGGCGTTGTGGGCGCTTGGGCGGCGCGCAATCCTCGACCACCCGAACGAACGTAGCAGCCACGTAACGCCGAAGCCGCGCGGCGCCGGCCTCGCGGTCATCGCCGTCGTTATCGTCGCATGGGGCGCCCTGGGAACGGGCGCCCCTTCGTTCGAGCGGACCGCGATCCTTACGGTCTGTGCGGGGGCGTTCGGGCTCGCGGCTCTTTCGTTCGTCGACGATCTCAAAGGAATCTCGGTCGGCTGGCGGTTGCTCGGCCAATTCGCCGCCGTCGCTGCGGTCCTTGCCGCGACGGCGGAGCGCGGCTCCTACTTCGCCGGGATCTTACCCCCGTCCCTCGATTTGCTCGCCGCCGCCGTGGTGTGGGTGTGGTTCATCAATCTGTTCAACTTCATGGACGGGATCGACGGGATCGCAGGCGTCGAGACCGCGTCCATCGGTTTCGGCGTGACCTGCGCCGCCCTGCTCGCCGGCTTCGGCCTGTTGCCGGCGTTGCTGGGACTGACGGTTGCAGCGGCCGCATTGGGCTTTTTGTGGTGGAACTGGGAGCCCGCGAAGGTATTCCTCGGCGACGTTGGCAGTGTGCCGCTCGGGTTCCTCTTGGGATGGCTTCTTCTCGATCTAAGCGCGCGGGGGCTTTGGGTGGCCGCGGCGATCTTGCCGTCCTACTACTTCGCCGACGCCACCATCACGCTCGGCCGCCGGGCGCTCAGGCGGGCACCCGTGTGGCGGGCGCACCGTGAACATTTCTATCAGCGCGCGGTCCGCAGCGGGCGCCCGCACGCCGCAGTCGCGGGCACAATCCTCATCGCCAACGTCCTGTTGATCGCGCTGGCGTGCCTGGGCACAGTCGGATGGACCATTCCGGCGCTCTTGGGGGCGGCCGTCGTCGTCGGCGCCCTGGTTCTTCACCTCGCCTCCGACCGGCAACCCGACAACGACGCGCCGGCACCACCGGCCGCGGCATGAACGCGCCTTCGCACGCGAAACCATGAACATCCTTTTCCTGACCGAGAACTTTCCGCCGGAAACCAACGCCGCCGCGACCCGCGTCTTCGAGCGGGCCGCGTATTGGGTGCGATGGGGCCATCAGGTAACGGTGATCACCTGCGCGCCCAACTTCCCGCGCGGCAAGCTTTTTGAGGGCTATGAGAATCGGTGGAGCCAAGTCGAGGAGATGGCCGGGATCCGCGTGGTCCGGGTCAAGACGTTCGTCACCAGGAACGAAGGCGTGGTTCTGCGCACCGTCGATTTTCTGAGCTTCCTGTTCACAGGCACGAGCGCCGGGGTATTCGAGAAGCAACCGGACGTGGTCGTCGCCACCTCGCCGCAGTTCTTCGCCGCCGTTGCCGGCTGGTTAGTCGGTGCCGCGCGCAGCATTCCGTTCATCTTCGAGCTCGGCGATCTCTGGCCCGCGTCGATCGTCGCGGTCGGCGCAATCCACGAAAACCCGCTGCTGAAATGGCTCGAACGGTTCGAGCTATTCCTCTACCGCCGGTCGGCGTGCGTTGTCGCGCTGACCCCTTCATTCAAGGAGAACCTGGCCGCGCGCGGAACACCGCCCGACAAGATCGCCACCGTCATCAACGGCGTCGATATGTTCCGTTACGCGCCCCGTCCCAGGGACGAGACCCTCTCGGAACTGTGGAACCTGGGGGACCGATTCGTCGTCGGATACATCGGCACCCACGGCATGGCGCATGCCCTTCGCAATGTGCTCGACACTGCGGATCGCTTGCAAAACGAGGAGAACCTTCGCTTCATCTTGGCCGGCGCCGGTGCCGAACGTTCGGCGCTTATGGCCGAGGCGCGAAATCGCCGACTCGACAACGTGATCTTCGTGCCGCCGCAACCGAAGGACAACATGCCGGCGGTCTGGAGCTTGTGCGACGTGGCGCTCGTTCATCTTCGCAACACCGCCACGTTCAAGGAGGTGATCCCGTCGAAGATATTCGAGGCGATGGCCATGGAATTGCCGATCATCCTGGCGACACCCGAGGGCGAGGCCAGCCGGATCGTCGCCGAGGACGGCGCAGGCATCTGGGTGCCGGCCGAGGACCCCGACGCGCTCGCCCAGGCGGTCCGTCGCCTGATGTACGATTCCGAGACCCGCCGGACGCTTGCGGCCCAAAGTCTCGCCGCGGCACCGGAGTACACGCGGGAGAACCAAGCGCGCAAAATGCTGGCGGTTCTGGAGCTGGCTGCGGCCGGGCGAGGGTCCGAGGTCGGCGTCCTGGTGCCCACGTGAGCACCGTCGTCGTCACCGGCGGCGCGGGGTTCATCGGCCGGGCACTTTGTCCGGCGTTGCGATCCGCAGGCCACCGCGTGATCGTGACGACGCGCGATCCCGGGCGTTCGCTGCTGGGCGACGGTATCGCGGTGCGGGCGAGCCCGGAACTTGGCCCCGAGTCCGACTGGAAGAACGCTTTCGCGGAAGCCGACGCGGTCGTTCATCTGGCGGCGCGAGCCCACATCATGGTCGATCGCGCCGCCGATCCCGCAGCCGAGTATCAGCGGATCAACGCCGAGGGAACGCAGCGGCTGGCCGAGGCCGCTGCCCGAGCGGGTGCGCGGCGGTTCGTCTTCTTGAGCACCGCCAAGGTCAACGGCGAGGACTCGTCCGCCGCGCCGTTCCGCGAGACGGACCCGCCCATGCCGCTCGATGCGTACGCGCTATCCAAGCTCGCCGCCGAGCGCGCGCTGACCGCGGTTCGGGCAGAGACCGGCCTCGAGACCGTCGTTTTGCGCCCGCCCCTGGTTTACGGCCGCGGGGTCAGGGGAAATTTCCTGGCGTTGCTGAGGCTGTGCGAGCGCGCCCTCCCACTGCCGTTGGCGGGAATTGCCAACCGCCGAAGCCTGCTCTACGTCGGAAACCTCGCCGACGCGATCCTTCGCTGTCTCGACGAGCCTGGGGCGGCGGGGGAGATGTTCCTGCTCAGCGACGGCGAGGACGTCTCGACGCCCGAGCTTGTCCGCCGCGTAGCGGGCGCCTTGGAGCGTCCGTGCCGACTGTTCCGTGTTCCGCCCACAGCGCTTCGAGTCGCCGCGCGGATGGCCGGCCGCGGAGAAAGTGCGGTGCGACTACTTGACACGCTTACGGTCGATGACCGAAAAATCCGCCGCGCCCTCGCTTGGACTCCGCCCACTCCCATGGCGGAGGGGCTGCGGGAGACGGCCCAGTGGTTCGCATCTGAGGCCCGACCCGAGGGCGTCGACGAATAAGGCAGACACGGGAACCAGCCGATGCCGATTAGGCTTCTGCGACTTGGTCGTCATCATCTCGTCTTCACCCACGACATCGTCATGGCGGCGGTCTCGTTCGTCCTTTCTCTTTACCTGCGGATTGGCGATTCGTTTTTCTATTATTCGCCCTCCCTCCTGATCGAGGGAACGCTGGTCTTCATGGTCGTCAGCGCCGCCGTCTTCTGGTCCATGGGGCTTTATCGCGGCGTGTGGCGGTATGCGTCGCTAAACGACATGATGGCGATCGGCCGCTCGGCTACGCTCGCGGTTCTCGGCTTCCTTGCGGTGCTGTTCTTGTGGTCGCGTCTGGAGGGCCTGCCGCGATCGCTTCCCTTCATCAATTGGTTCGTGCTGATCGCCTTGCTGGGCGGACCGCGCTTTCTTTACCGAATCGTGAAGGACGGGACCTTTGATTGGAGGGCCGACGGCGGCGACCATCGCCGCGTACCCGTGCTTTTGGCCGGCGCCGGCGACGGAGCCGAGCTGTTCATCCGGGCCTTGGGTCGCGCTCGCGAAAAGAGCTACCGCATCGTTGGCATCGTATCGGAGCGGCACGACCGCGTTGGACGCCATATCCATGGGCTCGAAGTGCTCGGAACCCTCGACGAGATACCAAGCGTGGTCGACAAGCTTGCAGCCCGGGGCGATTCGCCCGAACGCCTTGTCCTGACCCGAGACGATCTGGAAGGCGCGCGGGTCCGCAAGTTGCTCGAGACCGCCGGCCAAACCGGTATGACCCTGGCCCGGCTACCCCGCCTGACCGAACTGCAGAGCGAGGTAACGGACGAGCTCGAGGTCAAGCCGGTGGCCATCGAAGATCTTTTGGGGCGCCCGCAAACACCCCTCGATCGCGAGGCGATGCGCGCACTCATCGAGGGTCGGCGGGTGCTGGTGACCGGCGCCGGCGGCAGCATCGGCACCGAACTGGTGCGCCAGGCGAGCGACTTCCGGCCGGCGGAAATCGTGCTCTTCGACAACTCCGAGTTCAATCTCTACTCGATCGAGCTCGAACTCGCGGACCGTCACCCCGAACTGCCCCGGCGGGCGATCCTCGGTGACGTGCGCGACGCCGCACGCGTCGACGTGGTCGTCCGCGAATGCGCGCCCGAGCTTGTGTTTCACGCCGCCGCGCTCAAGCACGTTCCGCTGGTCGAGGCGAATGTGGCCGAAGGCGTCGCGACCAACGTGCTTGGAACCGTCAACCTGGCCGACGCGTGCCTCAGCGCCGGCGTCAGCGTGATGGTGCTGATATCGACGGACAAGGTGGTCAATCCCACGAGCGTCATGGGCGCGACAAAGCGGGTCGCCGAGCAATACTGCCAGGCGTTGGGCCGCCAGCCCGGAACCGAGACCCGTTTCGTCACCGTCCGGTTCGGAAACGTACTCGGTTCGACGGGCTCGGTTGTGCCGTTGTTCCAGAGGCAGCTCGCGCGCGGCGGGCCGATCACGGTCACCCACCCAGAGATGAAGCGCTACTTCATGACCGTCCGCGAGGCCATGGAACTCGTCCTCCAGGCCTCGGCGCTTGGGAGCCGCGGGGTTTCCGAGGACGGCAAGATTTTCGTACTCGACATGGGCGAGCCGGTTCGGATCCTGGATCTCGCGATGCAGATGATCCGGCTAGCGGGCCTGCGCCCCGATCGCGACGTGAAAATCGACGTGATCGGACCGCGCCCCGGCGAGAAGCTCGTCGAAGAAACGATTCACGGCGGTGAGGGGCTGGTTCCGACCGACTGCAAGGGCATCCTGTTGGCCGCCCCGCGGACGATGGATCTGGACGCCCTTCGCCTATCCATCCGCGAGCTCGCGAACGCCGCTGAAGCGGCCGACGTTCGCCAGACCGCGGGTATTCTCGAACGCCTAGTGCCCGAGTACGTGCCCTGGGCCGCCGACGCGCCCAAAGCCGCTTCGGGTTGACGCCGGCGCCGGCGCTTCGACCGGCGCTTGACGAAGGATCGCCCATATCATGCCGAAAATGATCCATCGCGCGTTAATCTCCGTCTCCGACAAAACGGGGCTCGTGGAGCTGGGCCGGAGCCTTTGTGACCGCGGGATCGAAATCGTATCCACTGGCGGCTCGGCCGGCGCTTTGAGCGACGCCGGCGTTCCGGTGGTTGAGGTTTCCCGCTTCACGGGCTTCCCCGAGATCCTCGACGGGCGCGTGAAAACCCTTCATCCCAAGGTTCACGCCGGGCTTTTAAGCGTCAGGAACAATCCCGAACACGAGGCGGCCATGGCCGCCCATGATTTGCAGTCAATCGAGCTTCTGGTCGTCAATCTGTATCCGTTCGCCGAAACGCTTGCGGCCGGCGCCGACGAGGAGGCGTGCATCGAGACCATCGACGTGGGCGGCCCGGCCATGATCCGGGCGGCGGCCAAGAACCACGCGTTCGTGACCGTCATCGTCGACCCATCCGATTACGGCGCGCTCATGGATGAGCTTGGCGCCAACGGCGGCGCGACGACGACAGCGTTCCGAACCCGCATGGCGGCGGCGGCCTTCGCCCGGTGTGCGGCGTACGATTCCGCCATCGCCGCGTGGTTGGCGCCCGCCTCGGAAACGCCATTCGCGCGCACCATGACCTTTGCGGGCGAGATCAAGCAGCGCATTCGCTATGGCGAGAATCCGCATCAAGACGCGGCGCTCTATGTCGGCGCCGTCGGCGGCGGCCCCGGCATCGCCAACGCCCGGCAGCTTCAGGGCAAGGAACTCAGCTACAACAACTTGGGCGACGCCGACGCAGCGTTCGAACTCGCGAGCGAGTTCGACACGCCCGCGGTGGTGATCGTCAAGCACGCAAACCCGTGCGGCGTGGCCGTGGCCACGACCCTCGAGGCGGCTTACACCCGGGCGCTCGCCTGCGATCCCATGAGCGCGTTCGGCGGGATCATCGCACTCAACCGGACTCTCGATGCAGCGACGGCCGAGCGCATCGGCGCGCAGTTCGTGGAAGTCGTGGTCGCCCCCGACGCCGATGACGACGCCCGCGCGGTCCTGGCCAAGAAGAAGAACATGCGCGTCCTCGTGACAGGAGGCATGGCGGATTCGGCCGCGGACGGCATCGCGGTCCGGGGCTTGAGCGGGGGATTCCTGGTTCAGAGCCGCGACCGCGCCGTTACTGCGGACCGGCTCGAAGTGGTTACCAAGCGCGAACCCACGGAAGCCGAGATCGCCGATTTGCGCTTCGCGTTTACGGTTTGCAAACATGTGAAATCGAACGCGATCGTTCTTGCCAAGGGGGGCGCGACGGTCGGGATCGGCGCCGGACAGATGAGTCGTGTCGATTCTGCCCGGATAGCCGCCTGGAAGGCGGCCGAAGCGGCAAGGGAAGTGGGCGAGGGGACGAGCCGTGCAAAAGGATCGGTGGTCGCCTCGGACGCCTTCTTCCCGTTCCCGGACGGGCTGCTTGCGGTCGCCGAAGTCGGCGCCACGGCGGCGATCCAGCCCGGCGGCTCGGTTCGCGACGCCGAAGTGATCGCGGCCGCCGACGAAAAAGGGCTCGCCATGGTGTTCACGGGCGTGCGCCACTTTCGCCACTAGAGCGGATCGCGTTTAAATGGAAGCACATCGCGGTTCCATTTAAACGCGTGAATCCGCTCGATACCTATGATGGCGACCAGATTCACACGGCCGGTGAATCACCGCCGGTGATTCCATCCGACCGTGATCTGGTCTAGCGCATCTGGCGATCACGCTCGTTCGGGCTCGCGCACCGTGAACATAAGCGCGAATCCCACAAGGAAAAACGCGAGCACGGTCGAAAGCCCGAGGCGCTGGCTCTCGAACGCGGCCGTGACCGTCGCCACCAGAAACGGGCCGGCGAAGGCCGTCGCCTTGCCGGTAAGCGCGTAGAGGCCGAAAAACTCTGTCCGGAGCTCGGCCGGCGCGAGCCGCGCCATCAGGGTACGGCTGGCAGCCTGGGTGGGGCCGACGAAGACGCCCAAGAGCGCGCCCCAGAACCAGAACCAGAACGGATCGGTCACCACGACCGCGCCGAGCGCAGATGCGATGAGGCCGACGAGCGCAATCAAGATCGTGCGCTTCGAGCCCAGCCAGTCGTCGATCCAGGCAAAGGCGAACGCGCCGGCGCCGGCGGTGACGTTGAGCACGATCCCAAAGACCATGACCTGTTCCAACGTCATGGCGAAGGTCCCGGCAGCGTAGATCCCGCCGAAGGCGAAGACCGTCGCAAGACCGTCCGCATAAAGCATGCGCGCCACCAGAAACCGCGCGAGATCGCCGTAATCGCGAACCCGGGCCAGAGTGGCGATCAGGTTTCGCATGCCTCGGACCACGCCGGCACGGACGGCAAGACCGCTCGGCATGCGATCCGGCGTGTAGGCGAACAACGGCCACGAGAACGCCACCAGCCAGACGGCCACCAGCGGCCCGACCATGCGCACATGTTGAAAGGACTCCTTGTCGAGCCCAAACCAGGGGCGTTCCGCAACGACGAATCCCATGAGCGCCAGAACCAGTGCCGCCAAACCGCCGAGATAACCGAGCGCCCAGGCCCAGCCCGACCAGCGGCCCATGCGCGCCGCGGCAACCAGGTCGGGCAGCATGGCATTGTTGAAAACGATCCCGAACTCGATCCCGACCGTGGCGACCACCACCCATGCGAGCGCCCACCCGATGAACGCCGGCGCCGCTTCGGCGTACCAGAGCATCGCCGAGGCCAGGACACAGATGCCGGTGAACGCGATCAGCCAGGGTTTTCGGCGCCCGCCGGCATCGGCGACGGCGCCGAGAATCGGACTGAACACGGCGACCAACAAACCTGAGGTAATGGTCGCGTATCCCCAGAGCGCGGTACCGCGGATCGGATCTCCGACGATCGCCTGGGCGAAGTAGGCGGAGAAAACGAAGGTGATGACGAGCGTGAAAAAGGGCGAATTCGCCCAGTCGTAAAGCGCCCAGGAAACAAGCGCGCGCGTCGGCGCTGATGCCTGGTTGGGCGGGTCTCGCTCGATGTCCGCCAACGCGGCGCTACGCCTGTTCGGGCGCTTCGGTCAGGGCTTGCAGGCGTCGCGATGCGACCGCCAACATCGAGAAATCGACCGCTTCCACCTCGAGGATCTCGGAAAGCAAAACCTCGGTGCTCTCCACCGCTTCCGTACGATCCTTGAACCACAGGTCGATGGCCCTGACGGCATCGCCGCCGGGCTTGGCGACGCCGAGGATCCGCGAAGTCAGCGCCCCTTGGCTCGCAAACATATCCTCGATCAGGGCCGCCGCGGCGAGCTGCTGCCAGTGATTCTCGGGTTCGATTCTTTCGGCGGCGGCGCGCAGCCGACCGAGTTGGAACCGCGCCCCGATGGCGAAATAGAGCCGCGCGATGTCGACCACCTTGCCGTGGTGTCTTTGCGCGAGGCGAACGATATCGAGCCCCGAAATCATGTTCAAAAGACCCACCACCCGCATGGCCAGAATTCGCGGCACACCCCCTTCCACCAGTGCCTGCGCGCGCGCCTGCAAATCGAGAAGGTAGTGTCCGGGAAAAATTTGCGACAGCGCCGTCGCGATGGTTTGAATCCCCGGTGCGAAGGTGTCGTAAGTCGCAGCCATGTCGATGGGGTGGATCGAATGGCGCAGGAACCACAGTGTTCCCCGCTCGATCAGGCGGTTGACCGCCAACAGGATGTCGGTCTGGACATCGGCTGAAACCTTGTTGTCGAGCTTCTCGACCGCATTCCAGATCTCGCGCACTTCGAATACGTCGCGGGTGACGATATAGGCGCGGGCGACGTCGGCCGGTGGTAGTCCCGACCTTTCGATCATCTGGGTTACGAAACTGCCCCCCACCCGGTTGATCATGCTGTTGGTGGCGAGCATCGCGATGATCTCGCGGCGCAGGCGGTGGCGCAGGATCTCACTCTTGAATCGCTTTTGAAGCGGTGTCGGAAAATAGCCGATCAGGTCTCCGCTAAGGCGGGGATCGTCGGGAAGCTCGGATCCCAACAGCTCGTCGTAGACCCAAATCTTGGCGTGCGGCATGAGCACCGCGATTTCGGGCCGGGTTAACGGCTGCTTCATCGCCGCGCGTTCTGCCAGCTGTTCGTCGTCGGGCAGGACCTCGACATTACGGTTGAGGCGCCCGGCGCGCTCGAGCATGCGCAACATGCGAATCTGGTCGTCGAAAACCTCGATCCCACGCGCGCGCACCATCGAGATCGCCTGGGTCTGGAGGTAGTTGTTGCGCAGCACGAGTGACGCGACCTCGGCAGTCATCTCGGCCAGCAACGCATCGCGCTGCTTCTTCGACAACCGTCCGGACGTCACCGCCGAATCCAGGAGGATCTTGATGTTCACCTCGTGGTCCGAGCAGTCCACGCCGGCCGAGTTGTCGATGGAGTCGGAGTTGAGCCTTCCGCCGCCCAGCGCATATTCGATCCGCGCCCGCTGCGTCATGGCCAGGTTCGCGCCCTCGCCCAAGACCCGGCAGCGAAGCTGTTTAGCGTCGACGCGTAGCGCGTCGTTGGCGCGGTCCCCGGCCTCGGCGTGGCTCTCGTCGCTGGCCTTGACGTAGGTCCCGATACCCCCGAACCACAAGAGGTCCACCTCGGACTTCACGATCGCCTGCATCAGCTCGTTGGGCGCGAGCGTATCCTTGGACAGCGCAAACCGCCGCCGGACCTCGGGCGAAACGGTCACGGTCTTGGCCGAGCGCTCGAAGACGGCACCGCCCTTCGAAAGGACCTTGGCGTCGTAGTCGCTCCAGGACGAGCGCGCCAGGCCGAACAGGCGGCGGCGCTCGGCGAAGCTCTTTTCCGGATCGGGGTCCGGATCGACGAAGATATGCAAATGGTTGAAGGCGCCGAGCAACTTGGTGTGGCGGGAACGCAGCATTCCGTTGCCGAACACGTCGCCGGACATGTCGCCGACCCCGACCGCTGTGAACTCTTGTTTCTGGATATCGAGGCCGGTCTCGCGGAAGTGCCGTTTGACCGACTCCCACGCGCCCCGCGACGTGATTCCCATCTTCTTGTGGTCATAGCCGACGCTGCCGCCCGAGGCGAAGGCGTCACCGAGCCAGAAGCCGTAGCTTTCGGACAGGCCATTGGCGATGTCGGAAAATGTCGCGGTGCCCTTATCGGCGGCGACCACCAGGTAGGGGTCGTCGCCGTCGCGCCGCGACACATCGGGCGGCGGCACCACGCCATCGCCGACGAGGTTGTCGGTGACGTCAAACAGGCCGCGAACGAAGGTCTTGTAGCAGGCGATGCCCTCGTTCTGGAACGCCTCGCGGTCACCGTCGGCGGGCGGGCGTTTGACGACGAAACCACCCTTCGAGCCCACGGGAACGATCACCGCGTTCTTGACCTGCTGGGCCTTGGCAAGACCCAGGACCTCGGTCCGGAAGTCCTCGGGCCGGTCGGACCACCTGAGCCCACCGCGCGCAACCAGCCCGAACCGTAAGTGGACACCTTCGACGCGCGGGTTGTAGACGAAGATCTCGTGCATCGGCCTGGGTAGCGGCAGCTCGTCGAGGGCCCGGCTGTCGAACTTGAGCGAAAGCCGGTCCTTGGGCGCCCCGTCGTCGCGCTGAAAGGCATTGGTGCGCAGCGTGCTTTCGACCGCATTGACGAAGCGCCGCAAGATGCGATCCTCGTCGGCACTCGAAACCGCGTCGAGCGCGACGCCCAGCTCGCGGCGGACGCGCCCGGCGCGCCGGGCCGAATCCCCACTCTGGCGCGGGTTGAACAGGGCTTGGAAATAGGTGACGATCAGACGCGCAAGCGTCGGGTTGTTGGCGAGCGTCTGCTCCATGTACGCCTGGGAAAACGGGATCCCGATCTGGCGAAGGAACTTGCAATACGCCCTAAGCACCGTGACTTCGCGCCAGTTCAAGCCGGCAAAGAGCACGAGGGCGTTGAAACCGTCGCTCTCCATCTCGCCATGCCAGACCCGGCCGAAGGCGTCCTTGAAGTTGGGGCCGACGGAACGGACATCGACGGCCGAACGGTCGCGCGTGGCCATTCCGAAGTCGTGGATCATGACAAGATCCGTATCGTCCGGGCGCGGCCGGATCGCGTAGGGAACTTCGTCGATGACTCGGAGTCCCATGTGCTCGAGCATCGGTAGCACGTCCGACAACGGTACCTGCCTGTTGGGACTGAAGACCTTGAGCGCGACCCGGTCGGCCGACTGGTTTTCGGGTCTGTAGAACTCCATCGCCGGCGCGTCCGTCGCAAGCGCCTCCTCGATCTTGGGGATGTCCGACATCGCCGAGCGGGCATCGAAGCTCTCGCGATACGCAGATGGAAACGCGTCTGCGTATTGGCGCCAAAGCGGATCCGCCTTTTCCTCGCCATGCGCCGCGATCAGCACCTCGCCGAGATCATCGGCCCACGATCGGGTTGCTTCCGCCACCTCGCGCTCGATCGCGCTTGGGTCGTACGGCGGAATTTTGCCGGGCGTGGTCTGGACAATGACGTGCAGGCGCGCCAGCGGAGCATCGGAAAAGTGGATGTAGTGGGCACTGGTCTGACCCGCGAACGCTCGGCCGAGGATGTCTTGGATCCGCAGCCTGAGTTCCGTGGTGTAGCGATCGCGCGGCACGTAGATCAGACACGAGACGAACCGTTCGAATTCGTCGCGCCGGATGAAAAGCGCGACGCGGTGACGATCCTGTAGGTACAGGATGCCCATGCCGGTGTTGAACAGGTGATCGTCGGATACCTGGAACAATTCGTCGCGCGGAAACGTCTCCAAGATGTTCTGTAGCGCCTTGCCATCGTGGCTCGCCGGCCCGAAGCCAGCCCGCTCGATTGCCTTGCGGATCTTCAGTCGCAGGAGCGGGATGTCGCGCGGGCTCAAGTTGTAGGCCGCAGAGGTGAACAGGCCAACGAATTGGCGTCGCCCGATCACCTTGCCGCGCGCATCGAAGCGCTTGATCCCGATCATATCCATATGCGCGGGCCGATGGACCGTGGAGATCAAATCGGACTTGCTGACCATCAAGATGTCGGGATTGCGAAGGAAGGCCCGGACGCCCGGCGAGGTGCTGTCAAGGGCGCGCGATTGGCGGGCCACCCAGCGTTTGGGATCGCGCAGGATTCCCATCCCCTTTCGGCGCCGGACACCGAACGCCGCGTCCTTTCCCTTGGCGATGAAATCGTAATCACGGAATCCGAGGAACATGAAATTGTCGTCGTGCAACCACTTGAGAAAAGCCTGGGCCTCGAGCGTATCCTCGATCGTGGGCGTCGCCGTTGGGGTGTCGAATTCGCCGATGATGTCGCCAAGCGCGTTCCGCATCGCCAGCCAGTCGTCGACCGCGACCCGGACATCGGCGAGCACCGATTCGACCGCCGCGCGAACCGCACCCAGCCGGGCGCCGGAAATGCGGCTGACTTCGAAGAGCATGAAGGACTCGTTGCGCCCCTCCGGCGCCGCCGCGGCGGCGGCATCCTTGAGGCGGCCCGCCCGGTCCCGCCTGACCCCGACGATGGGATGAATGACGAGAAAGACGACGAGTTCCTCGCGGTTGAGGGCG
The DNA here is from genome assembly GCA_030746935.1 of Rhodospirillales bacterium. Taxonomy (GTDB): domain Bacteria; phylum Pseudomonadota; class Alphaproteobacteria; order Rhodospirillales; family JASLLV01; genus JASLLV01. Next base: position 20,587 of record JASLLV010000028.1, read on the forward strand.
GCGCTCACGGTATCGACGAGAAACGGCATGTCGTCCGTGACCACCTCGACCACCGTATGGTCGCTGTGCCAGCCGTCGACTTCCGTTCGCGGGTTGAAGACGCGAACTTTCGAGCGCTTCGGCTTGCGCGTCGCCGCGAACTCGAGGTGATCCATCGCCGCGCCGGCGAGGTTCGCAGCATCATCTTCACGCATATCCCGTGGCGGAACATGGGCGAAGTACTGACGCAAAAAATCGTCTTGCGATTTCGTGCGCCCCTTACGTCCCAGAGACCGCGCCCGGCGCACGATCGCCTCGACGGCCTCGGTGGCCCGAGACCCCGAATTCAACGCCATGGGTATCCCCCCGCACCTCAGCGGTCTCTACCGGTTCACGCAAGCGTCGGCGATCATAAAAGCTATCCGGTTCGGTGACGATCACAATTCTCGCCACCCCCGCGGGCCCGTTTGACCTCTTCTGATTTTCCATGCAAATAGAATTGGATTGATCGCGGATGGACAAGGACCTGATCGGCCATGGAAGATCATGACTCCCCCGTTGCCGAAGCCGTGTCCCGGGCCGCGCACGGTAGCTGGCTCTACTCCCGGCTGCCGCCGTGGTTCCTCGACACCCTTTCCGACAAGCACAAAGAAGCCTTGCACCAAGCGGTGACCGACCCCAGCTGGGGCCGGCATCTGGTCAACATCCGGATTAGCGCGCCGATATTCCGGCGCCGCTATTACATCACCGTGGTCGGCGGCGAGGAGAAGCGCACCGCCGAACGACGGGCGCACGACCGACACCACTACCCACTGCGAACCGTCGCCAATATCTTCTTTTTCGTTGGGCTCGCTACGGCGTTCTACGCGGCGGCGCTCGTCGCGCTCGCGCTGTTCAGCGCCGTCATCGAGTTCTGAGCGAGGCCGACGGTTGGGCGGGCTTCAGCTTGCCGAAGCCGCACGCGGGCCTTTCAGGGTTGCATCGAGATCCCGCCAGCCGAACGCGATTTCGTTGAGCCGCACGCCCCACATCGTCTCTTCACGTTCGGCGACGCGTCCGCCGCCCATCACCTCGTAAAAGAAACGCGACGGATTGCCCGCCAGAACCCACACCAGCGACGAGCGCAGCCCGCGATCGAGCAAGCGGCGAAAGATCGAGAACAAAAGCGCCTGTCCCGTTCCCGCGCCCTGAAATTCGTCAAGAACGTAAAGCGTGTAGATCTCGCCGCCGAACCCAAGTCCGCGGTGGCGCGACGCGCCAGCACTCGCGAATCCGATCACCAATCGGTCGTCGGTGTCGGCCACGCGGACGAGGTCTCGCCCCGGTTTCTCCGCGATCACGCGGCGCCAGTAAAGCGCGGTTCGCTCGTGCGACATTCCGACGAGCATTTTTTCAAGCAACAGGTCGGCGTAGACCGAGCGCCAAGTGTTCACGTACACGTTGGCGATCGCATCGGCGTCGCCGGGTGTCGCAGACCGGATCGTCACCATGGGGTGAATGCTACCCCCGAACCCGACTGGTCTCCAAATCAGTCGGACCCTTCGGTGACGGGACGCGCGCCCGCTTCTTCCGCGAGCTTGCGTCCTTCCACCACCACGGACACATCGTCGTCACCGTCTACGGACGCGAGAGCGCCGACGAGCAGATCGCAGGCCTCGCGCTCTCGGCCGGCCTTGCGCCAAAGCGGCGCCAGGCGAACCGCCACCCTCAGCTCGTGGCCCGGCGCCCGCTGGCGGCGGGCGGTCTCGAGGGCGAAGGTATAAGCGTCCACGGCTTTTTCGTCGGAACTTTCAAGGGCATACCATGCATCGCCGAGAACCGCCCGGACGGGGCTTTCGAACTGGGCCTGTCCGCTCCGCTCGACGAGGCTCAAGAGCTCTGTTGCCAGGCTGAGCGCCGCGTCCGCGCGCCCGTCGGCCACGTAGGCCTCGGCCAATAGCGAGCCGAAAAGGGGCACGGCGAGACCGTATCCGGCATTCTTCCACTCATCGAACCCCTGCTCGATCTCGGCGATACCGTCACCCCCTTCGCGCGCGCGGGCCCAGCCGCCGTATATGCGTCCGAGCGCGAGTGGTCTTCCCCCATTGAGTTGATCCACCGTTAATATGAGTAAAACGGAGGATCAGAGATGGCGTACAAGCGGCATAAGCCGGAAGAGATTGTCACGAAA
>JASLLV010000029.1 GCA_030746935.1 Rhodospirillales bacterium
CCTTGAACAGGATCATCATCATCGGCAAAAATGCTGAACAGAAAATTAATGGGTCCTGACCCTAGAGCACTATCCGACCAGATTGAATCAATTTGATGGTGGCGAATCGGCATTTCGGGCAGGCGCGGCGCGAAACGCGATGCGGGGCCATCGGGCGAGCGTCGCAACGAACCCGGGAAGGCGATTTGCCCCACCGAAAGCCGGGTCATTTTGTGCCGTGGCGTCGCCCGCGCATCTTTGCCGATGTCCCCCCTCGCCATGCGAAGTGCGCCTAACCACGGCGCAAAATGACTCCGGTCAAAAAGTTTAATCTGGTCGGATAGTGCTCAAACGGATCGCGCCTTATTGGAATCGCAATGCGGTTGCACTCGATCGCGTGAATCCGCTCGATTTCAGCAAAATAAACCAAATTCACGTGGTCGTCAGATCGCCGCGAGCGAGTCCGAACGAGCACGATCCTTTCTAATGGCGGCGCTTCGCACCCTGCGGCGGCTCGGCGGCGCCGGGGTCCGAGGGCGTGCTCGCAAGCGCGTCGGCGAGACGCGCTTGGGCGCTGCCGGGGGCGAGCGGGCGTTGCTGCGACGGATCCGGCGCCCAGCCCGTCATGTAGAGCACGCAGAAGCTCGCGCGCACCCGGCCGTCGGCGCCGCCGAATTCGGCCCGGTAGCGCTCCGCCGCCGCCATCACCGTGGCGCGCCGCGTCAGTCCCTTGCGCCGTTCGATGACGGCGTTGGTCTCGCCCATGCCGCGGAGTGCGCGAAAGAGGCGAAAGGGATCGGCGTAATCGAGTGCGACCGTCTCGGTGTCGACGACCGCGAGCGCGAAGCCGGCGCGCTGCAAAAGATCCCCGGCGGTCCGCGCGTCGGCGAATGGCGAGACGCGCGGGCTCATTCCCCCTTCTTCGGCTTCTTCGGCCCCGGCGAACGCGGTGCGCAGTTCGGCCAGGGTTCCGCTGCCGAGCATCGCGGCCGCGAACAACCCATCGGGCTTCAGCGCCGTTCGCATCTGGACAAGCGCACCGGGGAGGTCGTTGACCCAGTGCAGGCTCAGGCAGCTGAGCACGAGATCGAACGTCTCGGGCCCGAAGGGCGACAGCTCTTCGTCCGCCGCCAGCGCCGGTGATCCGGCCCGGCCGGCCATGGCGGGCGACAGATCGCACTGGATCAGGGACTCGACGCCGCCGCGCGCACCGATCAGGCGCCCGAGCTGGCCACCGTGGCATCCCAAGTCGAGGGCCAGCGGAAAGCGGCGCTTGATATCGTCGAGGCGGTCGAGAAGCCGTTCACCCACCTCGCGAAACAGAAAATCGTGGGCATCAAGGACCGGCGCGGCACGATCGCGGTGCCGGCGGACCGCCGTTCGGTCGAAAACTTGCATGGCGGGCGCTTTGATCCCCGTTCGTCGGTTTCAGCGGCGGTTGCGGACGGTGTATCATCGTGCCGCAACCGGCGCATGGGGGTAAAGGGCATGGTCGGCTCGGCGATGCCGGGATCTGGGTTTCTGCGGCGGCTGCCGCGGCGTGCGCTCGACGTTGTGCTGCCGCCCCAGTGCCTGGGGTGCGAGGCGATCGTTGACGAGGCGGGGGCGCTGTGTCCGCGCTGTTGGAACGCGATCCAATTCATTGCCGAACCGGTCTGCTGGGCCTGCGGCTTTCCGTTCGCCTACGCGCTCGGCGGGCATGCTTTGTGTGGCGCGTGCATTCGCGAGCCGCCCTTGTTCGCGCGCGCCCGGGCGGCGTTCGTTTACGATGATGCGAGCCGCCGTCTCGTACTCACGTTCAAACACGGCGACCGCACCGACGCGGCACCGGCCTTTGCCGAGTGGATGGCGCGGGCCGGCGCCGAGCTTCTCGCGGACGCCCATGTGATCGCCCCGGTCCCGCTCCATTGGACGCGATTGTTCCAGCGCCGCTACAACTAGGCGGCGCTGCTGGCCGCCGCCTTGGGCGCAAAGGCGGGCGTTCCTGTGGTCCACGAGTTGATCGCGCGCCGACGGCGGACACCGTCGCAGGGCGGTCTCGGGCCCTCGGCCCGGCGCCGCAACTTGGCCCGGGCGTTCGCCGCGGTGCCGGAGCGCGCGGACGCGATCGCCGACAGGCACGTGCTTTTGGTGGACGACGTGCTCACCACCGGCGCGACGGCGGAGGCGTGCAGCCGGGCCTTACTGGGCGCCGGCGCCGCGGCCGTCGATGTGCTGACCCTCGCCCGGGTGGTGCGCCCGTCCGCTTGAGGGGCTTTCGCATGCGAACCGAGGCGCGCGCGCCTGTGGTATGGTTGGCGGAGCGCGGGAAGCACCGGAGTACGGACATTGGCCGAGATCGAGATCTACACCTCGCCGTTCTGCGGCTACTGCTTTCGGGCGAAGGCCCTGCTCGATGGCAAGGGTGTCGCGTATCGCGAGATCGACGTCATGTTCCATCCGGCGAAACGCAAAGAGATGATGGATCGCGCCGCCGGCGCCCGCGCGGTGCCGCAGATCTTCATCGACGGTTTGCACGTGGGCGGCAGCGACGAGCTTGCGGCGCTCGAGTCCGCGGGCCGCCTCGATCGCCTTCTCGATCGCAGCGAAGGTCCTTGAGTGGGCGCGAGGCGCATCTCTCGCTCCTGGAAATCGGCGTGTTCCAGGACTAAATTAGAGCCACGCGTCACGCGTTCGTCGAAGGAGTGAACGCCCGCCCATGATCGTCTTCCAGCTAGCGTGTTCGCAGGGCCACGAGTTCGAGACGTGGTTCCGTGACGGCGCGACATACGACCGCGAGTCGCGGGCGCGGCGGATCGAGTGCCCGCACTGCGGCGACACCAAGGTCATCAAGGCGCCGATGGCCCCCCATGTCGCCAAGCGTTCGGCGCGGCGCGAAGTGGCCGAGATGCGTGCCCGCGAGGTCGCGCAGAAGTACGTGCAGGCGGCCGAGAAGGTGCGCGAGCACGTCGAGGCGAACTGCGACTATGTGGGTCCCGAATTCGCCGAGGAAGCGCGTCGCATCCATTATGGCGAGACCGAGAAGCGCGGCATCTACGGCGAAGCGACCGACGGCGAGGCCAGCGCCCTTAACGAAGAGGGGATCGAATATCAGCGCATCCCCTGGATCCAGCGCAAGACGCACTGACCGCCGCCGTCGCATAGTGCTCTAGCCCTTGCGTGCGAACGCGAGGTAGTTGACGGCGACGTCGCGCCCGATGCGCCATTCCCCGCTGAGCGGCCGGTAAACGAGACCCGCGATCTCAACGAGCTCGACGCCGCCGCCTCGAAGCCCCTGCGCGAGTTCCGACGGGCGCACGAATTTGCGCCAATCGTGGGTGCCGGCAGGCACCCAGCGAAGAACGTACTCCGCCGCCACCTTGGCGAGCGCCAGCGAGCGCAGCGTGCGATTGATGGTCGAAAGCACCATCGCGCCGCCGGGCCTGAGAAGCGCGGCCGAGGCGGCGAGGAAGGCGTCGACATCGGCGACGTGCTCGACCACTTCCATGTTCAGCACGACGTCATAGGCCCGGCCTTCGGCGGCGAGCGATTCCGGAACGGCGACCTCGTAAGCGATGTCGAGGCCGGCGTCGCGCGCGTGCGCCTGGGCGACAAGGATGTTCTCCGCGCCGCCGTCGATCCCGGTAACACTCGCGCCGAGGCGGCGCATGGGCTCGCACAACAACCCCCCGCCGCAGCCGATATCGATCACGTCGAGCCCGCGAAGCGGCCGCGGCGCTTCACCATCGCGCCCGAAATGCCCGATGATGTAGTCGCGGGCGAAACGCAGGCGCCCCGGGTTGATCCGATGCAGGGGTTGGAAGGCGCCGTCGGCGTCCCACCAAGCCGACGCCTGGGCTGCGAATCGCGCGATTTCGGCCGCCGACGCGGTCGATCCCGTGGCCGTCGCTTCGCTCGCTCCGCTCCGCGCCCGCGGCATCGCCTATCTCCTCCGGTCCTCAGCCGCTCTTGCTTCGCGCGCCCGGGCCGGAGTATGTAATGGCGCCCGTTCGGCTGCAACCGGCCCCTCGAACCGTTCCGATCGAGATCGACCCCGCCGCCGCGGAATGCGACCTCGGTGGGGCCTCGCTCCGGCCGGCGGCGCGGGCGCAAATTACAAGAGGGGCCCCATGGCCCGCATCGTTCAAAAGTTCGGCGGCACCTCGGTGGCGGATCTGGATCGGATAAACGCCGTCGCCCGCCGGGTGGCGCAGACGGCCGCCGACGGCGACGAGGTGGTGGTCGTGGTCTCGGCCATGGCTGGCGTCACCGACGAGATGGTGGAGCGGGCGAGCACGATCAACTCGCTTCACGACGCGCGCGAATACGACGTGGTCGTATCCACCGGCGAGCAGGTCACCTCCGGGCTTTTGGCGCTGGCGTTGCAGCATCTCGGCGTGACCGCGCGGTCGTGGCTCGGCTGGCAGATCCCGATTCGGACCGACGGCGTCCACGGCCGCGCGCGGATTCTCGCGGTCGAGACGGACGAGCTGGAGGCCCGTCTCGCCCGCGGCGAAGTGGCGGTCGTCGCCGGTTTCCAGGGACTCGGGCCCGACCGGCGGGTCACGACGCTGGGCCGGGGCGGGTCCGATACCAGTGCGGTCGCGCTGGCGGCGGCCCTGAAGGCGGAGCGCTGCGACATCTTCACCGACGTGGACGGAATCTTCACCACCGATCCCCGAATCGTTGCCAGGGCGCACAAGCTGGATAGAATTACCTACGAGGAAATGCTCGAGATGGCGTCGGTCGGCGCCAAGGTCCTGCAGACCCGGGCGGTCGGTTTGGCGATGACGGAAGGCGTGCGGCTGCGCGTGCTTTCCAGCTTCGGCGACGGTCCCGGGACGCTCGTTGTCGACGAGGATGAAATCGTGGAAAAACAACACGTCAGCGGAATCGCCTACAGCCGGGATGAAGCCAAGATTACCCTGATCCGGGTCGCCGACCGGCCCGGCGTGGCCGCCGATATCTTCGGGCCACTGGCGGACGCCGACATCAATGTCGACATGATCGTCCAGAACGTCTCCGCCGACGGCAAGGCGACGGACCTCACGTTCACCGTCACCGAAAGCGACCTTGATCGTGCCATTCTGGTGCTGGGAGAGCACAAGAAAGCCCTTGGCTACGCCGATCTCGTATCGGACGCCAACGTGGTCAAGGTCTCGGTCATCGGCGTCGGGATGCGGAGCCACGCCGGCGTGGCGCAATGCATGTTTCGCGCGCTCGCCGAAAAGGGCATCAACATCCAGGTCATCTCGACCTCGGAAATCAAGGTCAGCGTCCTGATCGCCGAGGAATACACCGAGCTCGCGGTACGATCGCTCCATGCCGCCTACGGCCTCGACGCCGCCTGAACCCGGGCACCGAGCGCCGCGCGAGCACGGCGCCATGAATCGAAGGCCATAGATCATGCAGCAGCGTCCGATCTCGCCGATCCCGCGCCGTCTGCTGGCACGGGTGCGCGACGTCATGGCCGGCGCCGAAACCGCGACCGAGCGGCTGGACCGCATCACCGCCATCATCGCCGCCGACTTGGTCGCCGAGGTCTGCTCGATTTACGTGCGGCGCGCCGGCGACGTGATGGAGCTGTTCGCGACCCAAGGCCTCAATCCAGACGCCGTCCACAACACGCGGCTGCGGATGGACGAGGGCCTGATCGGAGACATTGCCGCCAACGCTCGCCCGCTGGCGCTTGCCGATGCCCAACACCATCCGAATTTTGCCTATCGGCCCGAGACCGGCGAAGAGATCTACCAGTCCCTGATGGGGGTTCCGATCTTGCGCGGTGGCCGGGTCATCGGCGTGCTCGCCGTTCAGAACAAGACCCGCCGCAGCTACGCCGAGGAAGAAGTTGAAACCCTCGAGACCGTTGCCATGGTGCTCGCCGAACTGGTGGCCGGCGGCGAGCTGATCGAAACGGACGAGTTTCTGCCCGCCGACGGCACCGCGGTTCTGCCGCTCAGGCTCGAGGGCGTGACCCTGAATGACGGGCTGGGTGCCGGAATCGCGGTCTTGCACCAACCCCAGTTCCGCGTCGGCGAACTCGTCGCCGAAGATCCGGCGCGCGAGCTTGAGCGCCTGCGCCAGGCGGTCACCGAAATGCGCGGCGAGCTGGACACCATGTTGGGTTCCAGCGATCTCGCCGGGCGCGGCGAACACCGCGCCGTCCTCGAAACCTATCGAATGATCGCCGAGGACGCGGGTTGGCTGGCGCGCATCGAAGAGGCCGTCGGGACCGGGCTCACCGCCGAAGCGTCGGTCCAGATGGTGCACAGCGATATCCGGGCCCGGTTGGGAAAGGCACCGGACCGATACCTCCGCGAGCGGCTTTACGATTTCGAAGACCTCGCCAACCGGCTGCTCCGTCATCTGGTAAACGGCGAGCCGGCAAGGCGCGATTTCGGCACCGCCGCGGACGTGATCGTGGTGGCGCGCTCCATGGGCCCGGCGCAGCTTCTGGACTATCACCGGCCGTCGCTGCGCGGCCTGGTGCTGGAGGAGGGCTCGCCCACAATGCACGTGGCGATCGTGGCCCGGGCGCTGGATATTCCGGTCGTCGGTCAGGCCACGGACGCGTTCACGCGGATCGAACAGGGCGATCCGGTCCTTGTCGACGGCGACAACGCCGTGGTCTTCATCCGCCCCGGCGAGGACGCGCAACAAAACTTCGCCGAGGCCATGCGCGCGATCGCGCAACGGCGCGCCGGCTTCGCCACCCTGCGCGATCTGCTGGCCGAGACCCGCGACGGAGAAAGAATCAGCATCAACATCAATGCCGGGTTGCTGGCCGACGTCCGTTTCCTCGGCGAGACCGGCGCCGATGGAATCGGGCTTTTTCGCACGGAGATCCCGTTCATGGTGCGCGCGGAGTTCCCCAGCGGCGAGGCCCAGCGCGCGCTGTACGCCGATATCCTGGATCAGGCCCAGGGCAAGCCGGTTCTGTTCCGGACCCTGGACGTGGGCGGCGACAAGACGTTGCCCTATTGGAAACAAGCGCAGAGCGAGAACCCGGCGATGGGATGGCGAGCGATCCGCGTCTCCTTGGACCGCCCGGCGATGCTACGCCGGCAAATCCGGGCCCTCATCGGAGCGGCGGCGGGACGCGAGCTGCGCGTCATGTTCCCGATGATCGCCGAAATCTCGGAGTTCGACGCGGCCCGCGAGATCCTCGAGCGCGAGCTCGAGCACGCACGCACGCGCGACGCCGAGATTCCGAAAACCGTCGAGGTGGGCGCCATGCTGGAGGTTCCGTCGTTGGTCTTCCAGCTCGATGCCCTGCTGCCGCGGGTCGACTTCATCTCAGTCGGCACCAACGATCTGTTCCAGTTCCTGTTCGCCTCCGACCGGGGCGACCCGCGCCTTGCCGAGCGCTACGACTTCCTTTCGCCCGCCATGCTTGGCCTTTTGCGGACGGTAGTCGAGAGTTGCCGCGAGGCCGACGTCCCGGTGGGCGTCTGCGGCGAAGCGGCGAGCCGACCCCTCGACGCGATGGCCATGATCGGTCTCGGCTTTCGCAACCTTTCGGTGCCGCCGCCCGCGGTCGGGTCGACGAAGTCGATGATCCGCAGCCTGACATTGGGGCCGCTCACCAGCTATTTGGGGACGCTCGCGACGCTCACCCATCACAGCGTGCGAGAGCAGTTGCGGGAGTTCGCTCTCGATCATGGGGTCATGATTTAAGACTCATGTCATTTCCTCTTGAAATTCACGGACTTTCTGCCATTATGGTCGGCCACGAAAATGCTGAGGATTTGGGTCTCGTTCACCAGCCGGCCCGGTTGAGTCGGTGGCGACGGCACCGAGGCCCGCTGTCGAGAACGGGCAAGGCGGGGTGCGCGTTCGCGACGTACGGCTTGCCTTTACCTCGTGCCTCGAACTGCACCGTCTGATTGTTTTTTCCCGCCGCACTGACGCAAGGCGAGGGGTGTTGGAAAGCGAAAACAAGACGAACGACCGACCGGGCGTGGGGGCGCTTTTGCGGGCGTCCCGTCTGCGCCTGGGAGAGGAACTGCGCGACGTCGCCGCGATCTTGCGCATCCGCCATCTCTACCTCGAGGCCATCGAGGAGGGACGCTATGCAGATCTGCCGGGTCCGACCTATGCCATCGGCTTCGTTCGCGCGTACGCCGAGCACATGGGGCTCGACAGCGACGAGGTGGTCCGGCGCTTCAAGCAGGATATCGCAGGCCTCCAAGAGACCGCGAACCTCGTCTTCCCGACACCCGTTCCCGAACGCAGCATCCCTGGCGGTGCGATCGCGTTCGTAGGCGTTGCCATCGCCGTGCTCGCCTATGGCGGATGGTATGCGAGCACGTCGGACCAGCGTCTCTTCGTCGAGCTGATCGCACCGTTGCCCGAGAAGCTCGCGCGCCTCTTGCCGGGCGCGGACGAGCCGACGGCGCCGGCCCTGCCCGCCGAAGAGGTCGCCACGGCACCGGAGCCGAAGACCGTGCCCACGGATGACGGAGCGGATGTCCAGCGCACGGGCGAACTCGCCGCGAACGGGCCCGTCGCAGCCGCGCATGCGGAGCGGGTGACGATCGATCCGCCTCTGCCCGCGGTCCAGCCCGCTCCCGCGCCGGTCGTCGTGGTCGAGCCGGTCGCGATGTCGGTTCTCGATGCCCCGGTCCCGAGCGGGACCACGGTCGCCGAGGCGCCCTCGGTTTTGGTCACGGCGGCCCAACTTGAGACCGTACAGCCGAATTCCGCGCTCGAGATATCGAGCAGCGATCCACCGGCGGCGGTCCTCGTCGACGGAGACGGCGCGGCGACGGACCCGAATAAAAACCCTGCCCCGATCCCGAACGGCTCGGGCGACGCTGCGGCGATGGACCCGAACGAAAACGGGGCCGCTATCCCGGACGGCGGGGGCGAAGACACGAGCCCCGCGGTCGTCGGCGCCGGCGTGGTTCGCACGGCAACCGGAAACGGGAGCGAGATTCGGCCGGGGCAAAGCGGCGGCTTATCGGACCCGCCGCTCGAACGGGCTTCCATCGGCGGTGCGCCGGCGGAGCCGTACCCGGAATCTGTTGTGGTTCGTCGCGGGCCGGTCGAAACAAGCCAGACCAGTGCCGGCCGGGATCGGCGCACCGATAGCGACTTGGCCACGCTGACCGGTGCGCTCGAGGCGCCGGTTCCGGCGGCGAGCGCCCCGTTGACGGAAGTGATGGATGCACCTTCGCTCGGTGAGCGGGCGGAAACGCCCGATGTGCAATTCGATCTCGATGCGACTTCCCCGCCGATGCCGTCCGAGGAGGTGGCCGGTCTCGTCGAGGACGCCGCCGAGGCGCCGTTGGACGCGCTAGGCCGTGACGCGTCGGGTCAAGAACCGACGGACGGCGATGCGCCCGAAATCGTCGTGCGCGCGAAGATGTCGAGCTGGATCCAGATCCGCGACGATGCCGGGAACCAACCTCTGATGACGCGCTTGATGCGGGCCGGCGACACCTACCGAGCCCCGGACCGGCCGGGTCTGCGGCTGTTGACCGGGAATGCCGGAGCACTCGAGATCCTGGTCGGCGGCGAGGAGGCTCCGGCGATTGGGCCGGTGGGTGCCGTTCGGAGGGACGTGGTCCTCGACCCACAGCGACTCCTCAACGGCACGGCAACCACGGAATAAAGGGATTTCGTCGCCCCGGCGCAAGGGCGATCGGCGCGCAGCCCGGACGCCGAGCCGACTGATGCATCGATAGATACATCGATAGATACATTGACCACGCGCCCAGCGATGCGGCAAATACGTGGTCACGGCCGAACCCGACCCGCGTTTGCGTGAAAGGGCGCGAACCATGCCCGAAAACCGACGCCGTAGCGTCGCGGTCCGGATCGGCGACGTCGTCGTCGGCGGCGACGCGCCGATCGTCGTTCAGTCCATGACCAATACCGATACCGCGGACGTGGCCGCGACGATCGCCCAGGTGGCGGCGCTTGCCGGCGCCGGTTCCGAGATCGTGCGCATCACCGTGGATCGCGCCGACGCCGCGGCGGCAGTCCCGCGCATCCGCGAAGGCCTCGACGATCTCGGCGTCCATGTCCCCCTCGTCGGCGACTTCCACTATATCGGCCACACGCTTCTGACCGCGTATCCCGACTGTGCGTGGGCCCTCGCAAAATACCGCATCAACCCGGGCAACGTGGGATTCGGCGACAGGCGCGACACCCGCTTCGCGACCATGATCGAGGTGGCGCTGAAGCACGACTGTGCGGTGCGCATCGGCGTCAACTGGGGCAGTCTCGACCAGGAGCTGCTGGCCCGTCTCATGGACGACAACGCGCGTTCGGCGATCCCTCAGGATTCGACCTCGGTGATGCACGAGGCGCTCGTGGTCTCCGCTCTTGACAGCGCCCGGCGCGCCGAGGAGATCGGCCTGGGGCGCGACCGCATCGTGCTTTCGTGCAAGGTCAGCGGTGTTCAGGACCTGATCGCCGTCTATGGCGAGCTTGCGCGACGCGGCGATTACGCCCTCCACCTGGGACTGACGGAAGCAGGCATGGGCTCGAAGGGCATCGTCGCTTCGACGGCGGCGCTGGCGGTCCTTCTGCAACGCGGGATCGGCGATACGATTCGGATTTCGCTGACCCCCGAACCTGGCGGCGCCCGTACCCGCGAGGTCGTGGTGGCCCAGGAGATCCTGCAAACCATGGGGCTCAGGTCCTTCGCGCCCCTGGTAAGCGCGTGCCCCGGCTGTGGGCGGACCACCAGCACCACGTTCCAGGAGTTGGCGGCCACGATCCAGGAATACGTCCGCGAACGCATGCCCGAATGGCGCCGCCGGTATCCCGGAGTCGAAACCATGAGCCTCGCCGTCATGGGTTGCATCGTCAACGGCCCGGGTGAAAGCAAGCTCGCGGATATCGGTATCAGCCTGCCCGGAACCGGCGAGGAACCTGCCGCACCCGTGTTCATCGACGGGCGCAAGGTCGTCACCCTTCGCGGAGACGACATCGCCGAGCAATTTCACCGCATCATCGACGGGTACGTGGAGACCCGCTTCGAAAAGCGCCCCTGACCATGGCGGCGCGAACGAAGGCGGGACGCGCACCGTCGGTTGAACGCGTGCGCGGCACCCGCGACATCCTTGCCGACGACATGCGTCGCCATCGCGCCGTCGAGGAGGCGGCCTGGGCGACCGCCCGGCGCTACGGATTCACCGAAATCGCGACGCCGGTGTTCGAGTTCACCGAGGTCTTCGCCCGCACCCTCGGCGAGACCTCGGACATCGTGACGAAGGAAATGTACACCTTCGACGACCGAAGCGGCGACAGCGTGACCTTGCGCCCGGAATTCACCGCGGGCGTGGCGCGCGCATTCATATCGAACGGACTGCGCCAGCAGGTGCCGCTCAAATTCTTTTGCCGCGGACCGATGTTCCGCTACGAGCGTCCCCAGAAGGGCCGCCTGCGCCAGTTCCACCAGGTGGACGTGGAGATTCTCGGCGTCGCAGAGCCGCTGGCGGACGTGGAAGTCATCGCGCTCGGCGCCGATTTTCTCGCCGGGCTGGACCTCGCGGACAAGGTCAAGCTCGAATTAAACACCCTCGGCGACGCCGAGACCCGCAAGGCGTACCGCACCAAACTTCTCGCATATTTCGCCGATCACCGCGGGAAACTTTCCGGCGATTCGCTAAACCGCATCGAATCCAATCCCCTGCGGGTCCTCGATTCCAAGGACGAAGGCGATCGCGAGATCGTCGCACGCGCGCCGCGCATCACCGATGGCCTAAACGATGCCTCGAAACGGTATTTCGATGCGCTTCTGGACGGTTTGCATGTCGCCGGTGTCGCCTACGAGATCAACCCACGGCTCGTCCGCGGCCTGGATTACTATTGCCACGCGGCCTTCGAGTTCACCACCCAGGCGCTGGGCGCCCAGGGCACCGTGCTCGCCGGCGGCCGCTACGATGGCCTGATCGAGATGATGGGCGGGACGCCGACACCGGGAACCGGCTGGGCGGCGGGCGTCGAGCGGCTGGCGATGCTGATCGCCGAGACCGAGCCGGAAGTGCGCCCCATTGCGGTCGTGCCGGTGGGGGCGGCGCTTGAGGGGCCGGTGCTGGAGCTCGCGCAGCGGCTCCGGCGCGCGGGCTTCACCGTTGACATGGGGTACTCCGGAACCCTGGCCAAACGCATGCGCAGAGCTGACCGGATCGGGGCCGCGGCAGCCGTAATCATCGGCGAAGACGAGATCGATCGAGACGCGGCGACGGTTCGCGACATGGCGTCCGGCGAACAGCGCGAGATCGCGCTTGCATCCCTGGAACACCACCTCGAGCGGTATCGAGGGAAGGCCGATGGGCGCTGACGGCGACATCCTCGCCTCGTTCCTGGTCGTTGGCGCCAACCACCGGTCGAGCTCGCTCGCGGTGCGCGAGCGTCTCTTCGTGGCCGACGACGGCGTTCCGGCGTTCTTGGACCGTCTGCGGCGCGCCCGGATCGACCAAGCGGTGTTGCTATCCACCGGGGATCGGGTCGAGATCGCAGCACTTGCGGCCGACGCGCCCGCCGCGCAGGACGACATCATCGCGGCGTTCGCCGAGCACGCGGAACTCGCGCCCACCGAAGTGAAGGGCCGCCTCTATACTCTCGGCGGAATCGACGCGGTCCGTCATCTCTTCGGCGCCGCCGCCACGCTCGACAGCCTGATCGTCGGTGAGGCGCAGGTCCTGGACCAGTTGAAGGCGAGGCACCTGATCGCGCGCGAGGCCGGGATGATCGGGGCCGAGTTGGATTCGATGCTTCAGGCTGCCTACAGCGCGGCGGATCGGGCGCGCGCCGAGACCGGGATCGGAGAAGGACCGGTGTCGCTGTCGGCGTCCGCGATTCGCGTCGCGCGCGATCTTCACGGGGCGCTTGAGCGATCCGCGGCGCTGCTCGTTGGAACTGGCGACATGGGCGAGTTGATCGCGAAAGACCTGCTCGCCGCTGGGCTCGGGCGGCTCGTGGTCGCCCATCCCAACGAGGCCCGCGCCGAAGCCCTGGCCCGGGCCCTCGATTGCCACGAGGCGCCGTTCGACGCCCTTGACGACGCGCTTGCCCATGCCGATATCGTGCTGTGCGCGCTGGGCGCGCGGCACTACACCATCGCCGCGGACGCCGTGACGCGGGCACTCGCGCGCCGGCGTCGGCGTCCCGTGCTCTTCGTGGATGCCGCGATTCCGGGCGATGTCGATCCCGACATCGACAGCATAGACGGCGCGTTCCGCTACGACCTGGCGGATCTGGAGCGCGCGGCCATGGACGGTCGCGCGGACCGTCGCGCAGACACCGAAGCCGCTTGGCGCATTGTCGACGATGCGGTCGCGGAATTCGTCCGCAACCGCGGCGGGCGCGTCGCCGTACCGGCGATGCTGCGCCTTCGGCGCCACTTCGAGGAGATGCGGCGCCGGGTCCTGGCCGAAGCGCCCGACGACGCCGAGAAGGCGACGCGGCTTCTCGTCGACCGGATTTTGCGCGCGCCTTCCGAGACGATGCGCGAGATCGCGACAAAACCGCAAAACGAACGCCCGGACGCGCCCGGAGGGGTTGCGTGGTCGACGGTCGAGGGCGTGCTGGTGCGCTTGTTCCGGCTCGAGGACCCCGACACGCCTAACGATCGGGACGGACGGGCCGAGGACGAGGAGAATCGAAAAGAAGGGTCAGCGTGACGTTCGACGACAAACTCGACGACGTGATCGCGCGCCACGAACGGCTCGCGCACGAGCTTGCGCGTGACAACATCACCTCCGACGAATACGTCCGGCTTTCCAAGGAATATGCCGAGCTGGCCCCGCTCGCCGCGGCCATTACCCGGGTGCGCAAGACGCGTCACGAGATGCACGATCTCGAGACGATGATGGCGGAGAGCGAAGCGGACCGCGAGATGCGCGCGCTTGCCGAATCGGAGTACCAGGCGCTCGACGCGGCGCTCCCCGATCTGGAGCGCGAGATCCAAATCCTGTTGATGCCCACGGATCCGGCCGACGCGAAGAACGCGATCCTCGAGGTGCGGGCCGGCACCGGAGGCGATGAAGCGGCCCTGTTCGCGGCCGATCTGTACCGCATGTACCAGCGCTTCGCCGAGGCGCACGGATGGCGCTTCGAGCCCATGAGCGCGAGCGAGACCCCCATCGGCGGTTACAAGGAAGCGATCGCGTCGGTCGCGGGGCGCAACGTGTTCTCGCGGCTCAAGTTCGAATCCGGTGTCCATCGCGTCCAGCGCGTCCCGGAAACGGAATCGAGTGGGCGCATCCACACCTCGGCCGCCACGGTCGCGGTCCTGGCCGAGGCCGAAGAGGTGGACGTCAAGATCGACGAAAAGGACCTTCGGATCGACACCTACCGCTCGCAAGGGGCGGGCGGACAGCACGTGAACACGACCGACAGCGCCGTTCGCATCACCCATCTTCCGAGCCGCACCGTCGTGACCTGTCAGGACGAGAAGTCCCAGCACAAGAACAAGGCCAAGGCGATGAAGATCCTGCGCGCCCGTCTGTTCGAGCTCGAGCGCGCCGAACAGGAGGCGGCGCTGGCTGCCGAGCGCAAGAGCAAGGTCGGCACCGGCGACCGCTCGCAGCGCATCCGCACCTACAACTTCCCGCAAGGTCGGGTTACGGACCACCGCATCGGCTTGACCCTGCACAAACTTCCCCAAGTCCTGGCGGGCGATCTTGACGAGCTGATCGACGCCCTGGTGGCTGACGATCAGGCCGCGCGCATGGCGGCGACATGAGCGGTGCCGGGTCCGCTTTCGACGACGCCTTCGCTGCCGCCGTCCGGCGCCTGAGCGGCGCCGGCATTCCTCAGCCGAGGCTCGAGGCCCAACTTCTTTTCGAACACGCGCAACGTTGTGGCTCCGCGGAAGACGGCGGCTCGGAAGCCGTTTTCGGCCGCTTCGAGTCCCTGGTTTCGAGGCGCCGGCGCCGAGAACCCGTGGCGTATCTACTGGGCGAGCGGGAGTTTTGGAGCCTGCCCTTCCGCGTGACGCCGCACACCCTGGTTCCTCGCCCGGAATCGGAAACGGTCGTCGAGGCGGCGTTGGCCCACCTCGGCGATCGCGGCGCGGCCCTCGATATCCTCGATCTGGGCACCGGATGCGGTTGCCTGTTGCTCGCGCTGTTGCACGAGCTTGGACACGCCCGCGGCGTCGGCGTGGACATCGACGCGGGCGCGCTTGAAGTCGCGCGTGGCAACGGCGAACGGCTGGGCCTTGGCGCCCGCGCGGACTTCCTGTGCGGCGACTGGGGCGCCGCGCTTGATTACGCATTCGACCTGGTGGTCGCGAATCCACCCTACGTCGCGCATGGGAGTTTCCATGCCCTCGCAACCGAGATCACGGCGTTCGAGCCGGTGACGGCGCTGTTGGCCGGGGCGGACGGACTCGCGTGCTATCGCGAGATCGTGCCCGCGCTCCCGCGGCTTCTCGGCGCCGGCGGCCTCGCCGTGCTCGAGATCGGCGACCGCCAGGCGGTTCCCGTCGCCCGCATGTTGGCAGACGCGGGGATGCGACTGATCGCCGTCGTGCGCGACCTCGCGCGTCACGAGCGCTGCATCGTCGCCACTCGTTTATCGTCCTAGACCAGATCGCCCTCGCTCGGGTTCGCCGGTGGCGATCCGCCCGCTCCGTGACTCTGGTCTCCATGATCGAGGTCGAGCGGGCCGGTGCCTTTGATCGGAACCGCAATGTGGTTCCAATCCAACGCGATCCGCTCTGGTGCGAAAAAAATGTTGGAAATTCGACGCCACGCGACTAGGTTTTCGAGCCGGCATGGCCCAGGAGGGCCAAAGGGGATGGCGTCGTCGGACGCAATTGCACCCCATTTCCCAATCCGTGATCGCCGAACCGTTCTTCGGGTTCTGGCCATACGGGCCGCGCAAAAAAAAGCTGGTGTGCCCTTAAATCGGATTGAATTGCGTAACCGAAGGCGAACAGGAGCCATGAAACCAGGACTGAGCACGCGTCGCGGTCGCCCAAGAGGCAACGGCAAACGTCACCCGTCGTCCCGAAACCAATCCGTCGAAAGCAACGGCCCCGATGTCAAGGTTCGGGGAACCGCACAACAGGTGCTGGACCGCTACCTCGCGCTCGCGCGCGACGCCCACACGTCGGGCGACCGAGTAGCGTCGGAAAGCTACTACCAGCACGCCGATCACTACCACAGGCTCGTGAACGGCGGCGGCCAAAGAGATCAAGGCCACGGCCATGGCCAACCCTACGGTTACGCTCACGGTGACAGCGCGGCCCCGCAGTCGCCGGCCGTGAATCCCGACGCGCCGCAGCCGGACATCGGAGACGCCGCTCCGCCTGAAAAGGACCCGCCCGACAACGGAGCGGGCGGCGAAGAGCCGTTTCGCAGCTGAAGGTCAGCCCCGGAGCTTGAGCGCGTCGCCGACGGCGATCTCGCCGCCGGCGGTCACGGTCGCATAGACACCCAAGTCGACGTGATCGAAACGCTTCGCTAGCGTCCTAACCAGGCTCGTGTTGCGCTCGCCCGAGGCGGGCTCGACGTCGACCGCGGCGCACCGCTCGATCCGCGCCGTCACCCGCAGGCGCGCCGTTCCGATCGCAAGGCCGGCATCCAGCCACGAAAACTCCTCCCACGCGCCGATGCCGTCAAAATAGAGATTGGCGCGGAACCGGAGCGGATTCAGCCGCCGCCCCGCGGCGTCCTCGAGTGCGCACACCGAGGCGAGGTTGATCAACGACACCACCCGGTCGCGATGGTCGGAAAACTGATGGCCGCCGTCGCCCTCGACGAATCGCGGCGGACGGTCGATCTCACCGGCCATGAACCGGGCGACGAAATCCTCGATCTTCGCCCTTCCGGCGGCGTCGCGGACATTCGCCCGGATCGCCCGTGTTCCCGTCTCGCTTAGTCGAAGAACGCCGTCGTCCCCTTCGAAGCGGGCGTGCAAGCGGGCCAGCCGGGCGTTCCGCTTGAGCATGAGGAAGTTGTCCTTGGGCAGCCACGTGGGCCGGGCGGGATCGAAAGGGGCGTCCGCGCGGGCGAATGCGTAGCGGCGATCGCCGACAACGCCGTCGCCGGCGCCAAGCCGGACCCGTTGGAGCGACTCGGCGCCCATCCCCTTCACGGGGTAACGGGCCAGTTGTTGGACGACGGCAGGCATCGCGCAACCATTCCGGGACCGTGCGATGGTGTCAACGCTGCGTTTACACAGGCCGGCAACGCTTGCGAAACCGCCGGACGCGGCCATATCTTGAGAGACGTGTCCGTCGCGGAAGGGATCGCAACGCATGGGGTTCGAGAAATTCACCGAGCGCGCTCGCGGCTTTGTCCAGGCGGCGCAGACGGGCGCACTACGCGCCGGGCACCAGCAGTTGACACCCCTTCACATCCTCGAAGCCCTGCTCGCCGACGCCGACGCCGATGGGATGGCGGCGAACCTGATTTCGGTGGCCGGCGGCGACGGAGCGCGCGCGCCAGGATCTCGCCTTCGAGATGGCGAAGCTTCCCAGCGTCGAAGGCCCCGGCGCCGGCCAGGTGTATTTGGGCCCCGAGACGGCGCGCTTGTTCGAGGCTGCCGAGCAGATCGCGGACAAGGCGGGGGATTCGTTCGTGGCCGTCGAGCAGCTTTTGCTCGCGCTGATCCTGGCCCAGGGCACTCCGCCGGCGAAGGTCTTGAGCCAGGCGGGCGTCACGGCGCAGAACTTGAACCGGGCCATCAACGAGCTGAGAAAGGGCCGCAAGGCGCACACCGCCGGCGCCGAGGACGCCTATGACGCGCTTGAGAGGTACGCCCGCGATCTCACGCGCGCCGCGGCCGACGGCAAGATCGATCCCGTGGTCGGTCGCGACGAGGAAATCCGACGCACCATCCAGGTGCTTTCACGGCGAACCAAGAACAACCCCGTCCTTATCGGCGAGCCCGGCGTCGGCAAGACCGCGATCGTCGAGGGCCTCGCCCAGCGGATCGTCAACGGCGACGTGCCCGAGACCCTCAAGGACAAAAAGCTCATGGTCCTCGACCTCGGCGCCCTGGTGGCGGGGACCAAGTTCCGCGGCGATTTCGAGGAACGTCTGAAAGCGGTGCTCAGCGAAATCTCAGCCGCAGAGGGCGAGATTGTTCTGTTCGTCGACGAGATGCACACCCTCGTCGGCGCCGGTGCCGCCGAGGGCGCGATCGACGCTTCGAACCTGCTCAAGCCGGCGCTCGCGCGCGGCGATCTGCACTGCGTCGGCGCGACGACGTTGAACGAGTATCGCGCCCGTGTGGAAAAAGACGCCGCCCTGGCGCGCCGGTTCCAGCCGGTGTTCGTCGCCGAGCCCAGCGTCGAGGACACGGTGTCGATCCTGCGCGGGATCAAGGAGAAATACGAGCTTCACCACGGGGTGCGCATCGCCGATACGGCGCTGATCTCGGCGGCGACTCTCTCGAACCGCTACATCACCGACCGCTTCCTGCCCGACAAGGCCATCGATCTCGTCGACGAGGCGGCGAGCCGGCTGCGCATGGAGGTGGATTCCAAGCCCGAGGAGATCGATGAGCTCGACCGCCGAATCATCCAACTCAAGATCGTACGCGAAGCCCTCAAGAAAGAGCCGGACAAGGCGTCGAAGGAGCGCCTGGAAAAGCTGGAGGGCGAGCTCGTCGAGCTCGAGGCGCGTTCCGCCGAGTTGACCGGGCAATGGCGAGCGGAGAAAGCGGTATTGGCCGATACGACGAAGCTCCGCGAACAGCTCGATCAGGCGCGGCTCGCCGTCGAGAAAGCGATGCGCGAAGGTTCTTACGAGAAGGCCGGCGAGTTGCAATACGACCTGATCCCCCGGCTCGAAGACAAGCTCACAAGCGCCGATTCGAGCCGCGAGAACCGCATGCTCGACGAAATGGTCACGCCCGAGCACGTGGCCTCGGTCGTCGCTCGCTGGACCGGCATCCCGGTCGAGAAGATGCTGCAGGGCGAGACCGACAAGCTTGTCCACATGGAAGAGCGGCTGGGCCGCCGCGTTATCGGCCAGGACGAGGCGGTCGCGGCGGTCGCCAACGCGGTGCGCCGGGCGCGTGCCGGGCTTCAGGACCCGAATCGCCCCATAGGCACATTTTTGTTTCTCGGCCCCACCGGCGTCGGCAAGACCGAGTTGACCAAGGCGTTGGCCGAGTTCCTGTTTGACGACGAGACCGCCATGGTCCGCATCGATATGTCGGAATACATGGAGAAGCACGCGGTCGCCCGGCTGATCGGCGCGCCGCCCGGATACGTGGGCTACGAGGAAGGCGGCGCGTTGACCGAGGCGGTCCGCCGGCGCCCCTATCAGGTGATCCTGTTCGACGAGGTGGAGAAGGCGCACGCCGACGTCTTCAACGTGCTTTTGCAGGTCCTCGACGACGGGCGCTTGACCGACGGCCACGGCCGCACGGTCGATTTCCGCAACAGCTTGATCGTCCTGACCTCGAACCTCGGCGGAGACGTACTCGCGTCCCTCGAAGCGGGGCGCGATTCAACCGAAGCGCGCGATGCGGTGATGGCGGTCGTGCAGGCCGCCTTCCGGCCCGAATTCCTTAACCGTCTCGACGAGATCATCCTCTTCCACCGATTGCAACCCGCGCACATGGACGGGATCGTCGAGATCCAGCTTGCGCGCCTGGGCCGGCTGCTCGTGGACCGCCGCATCACGCTCGATCTCGACGCCGCGGCCAAAACCTGGCTCGCCCAGCAAGGCTATGATCCGGTGTACGGTGCGAGACCGCTGCGCCGCGTGATCCAGCGCGCGCTTCAGAATTCGCTCGCGACCATGATCCTCGAAGGCAAGGTTGCGGACGGCGAGACCGTACGCGTCTCGGCCGCCGACGGCAGTCTGGTGACCAACGGCGTCAAGGCCGAGGCGGCTTGAGCCTGGCGGCGCGGTCGCGGGTCTCGCCGCTACTCCCTTTCGCTCGCCACCTCGGTATCGGCAACCAGCGAGGCGTAGGCGCGCTCGATCACTTCGCGCTCGGCGCGGAAGCGTTCCAGCTCCGCGCCTTCGAGCTTGCGCCCTGACGGTAACTTCAGACTGAGCGGATTGACCTGGCGCGCGGCGACCAGGATCTCGTAGTGAAGATGCGGCCCGGTCGAACGCCCGGTCGAGCCCACGTACCCGATCACCTGGCCTTGGGTGACCCGGCGGCCCTTGCGGACCCCCTTGGCGATCCCTCGCAGGTGCGCATACGCGGTCGAGTAGCGCTCGTTGTGGCGGATGCGCACGTAATTGCCGTAGGCGCCGTTGCGGCCCGCGGCGCGCACCGTGCCGTTGCCGGCGGCGTAGACGGGCGTACCCTGGGGCGCCGCGAAGTCGAGCCCCCGGTGCACCTTGGTGTAGCCGAGGATGGGATGGCGGCGCGGGCCGTAGCGCGAAGACAGCCGGGCGCCGTCGATGGGCGTTCGCATCAGCGCCTTGCGCACGCTCTGGCCCTTGTCGTCGTAGAAATCAGTGGCCCCGTCCTTGCCCGCGAAGCGGTAGATCGCGAGCCGCTTGCCGCTGAGCGTCAGCTTGGCCGAGACGAGCCGGCCTGCGTGCACCGGCTTGCCAAATTCGTCCGAGAAGCGTTCGTACACGAGCTCGAATCCGTCGCCGTCTCGAATGTCGCGCTGGAAATCCACGTCCCAGGAATAGGCGCGGATGATCTCGACCAGCACCGGCACCGGTACGCTGGCCGCCTCGCCGTCGACGAAGAGGCTCGAGCGGATCGTGCCTTCGCTGCGCAGAAGCGCACGTTCGAGGTCGCGTTCCAGGACCTCGGCTGCGAAGCCTTCGTCCAGCCGGCTGACCGCGACGCGGCGCTCAAGTGCTACGTCGAGCGAGAATCCGACGAACAGGCCGGAATCGGTTCCGTCGACAGTGGCCTCGAAGGTGACGAGCACTTTCTCGCCCGGTCGGATGCGGCGCGGGTCGTAGACGCCTTTCAGCGCCGCGATCGCGAAATGGGCCTCCTGACCGGAGACGCCGGCGCCTTGCAGCAGCTTCGCCAACGTGTCGCCCGTACGAACCTCGACCGGAAAAGTAATGGGCGGCCGTTGCACGGCGCGGGCCGGCGCCGCCGGTGACGCCGGTAGTCGCGTCGTCAGCGTCGTCGCCGCTGCCGGATGACCGAGGGACAAGGGCGCGAGCGCCCAGGTCGCGCCCGTCGCGAGCGCACCCGCCTCACCCCGCGCCGCGCCGACGTCGATCGACCAAGGGCTCGCGAAACCGGCGACCATGGCGCCAGCGGCGACGAGGCCAGCCGTCAGCCCTACGATAGCCACCGCCTTCGCGCTCGACATCGGCGCTCCCTTCCCGGCGCGCCTTGGACCGGCGTCTTTTCGAGACGGGTCGGAGAATCTAGCTGTGGGGTATCCCCGGCCCGAATCGCCCAAGATGTCGGTCACAGCGCGGTTTGTCAAGCCGCCGGCGCTGATTCCACCAAAGGAATCAACACTGCTGATTCCACCAAAGGAATCAACACTGTTCGTAAGAATCTTGAATATTTCATAAACGAGTTTTCGAATCCTTTTGGGACTCAACGATTCATGAGCGCTAAATTCGTTTAGCCCGCATTGCCCATATGCCCCAGTGATTTGATGACGGTGTACCCGGATTCTAGTATAAGAATCAGTACGTTATAGGCGGATCTGGGGTGTTGATAAGGCTCACCCGATGGGTGAAAGGGAAGCAGGGGTTTTGAGGCTTGGTTTTGACCGTCGGCTGAAGCTGGAATTCCACGGTTCCAAGGTCACTTCCGACGCTGGGTTGTTGCCGTACCGAGAACTCGATGATGCCGTCGGACTGAGCGAGATTGCCAGGGACGTGCTCACGGACACCCGTCGCGGGAAGAACGGTCGCCATGGTTTTGTCGGGCAGTTCCGCCAGTCCGTTTTCGGACGCCTTGGTGGGTACGACGATGTGAACGATGCCGACCGACTCAGCCTCGACCCGGTCATGCGGTGGATCGTCGGCGGTCATGCTGTCACGAAACATGCTGCCTCGACCAGTCAGATGGGGCGCTTCGAGACGGAGGTTCTGGGCACCGAGGAAAACCTCGCCGCGCTTGCCGATCTTTCCGGGCAATGGATCGACCGTGTGCATGACCGTCGCCCGCCGACAAAGATTATCCTCGATATGGACAGCAGCGTCAGCCCGACACACGGCGACCAGGAAGGAACGGCCTACAACGGGCACTTCGGGTGCACCTGTTACCATCCCCTGTTTCTGTTCAACCAGTTCGGCGACCTTGAACGGTGTTCCCTTCGCCCCGGCAATGTTCATAGCGCCGACGGTTGGCGCAACGTTCTGAAACCTGTCGTCGAGCGTTACCGGGAACGGAACCTGCGTCGCTATTTCCGCGCCGATGCCGCCTTCGCCTCGCCGGACATCTATGAATTCCTCGAAGCCGAGGATTTCAAGTATGCCATCCGC
>JASLLV010000002.1 GCA_030746935.1 Rhodospirillales bacterium
GTATCATTGATGGATAATGCGGGCTTAGACGAAGTTCAGGATCAGATACAGCACCAGGAGCGCGATCACCCAACCGACCATGCCGCCGACGGTCCGGGTGCGCGCGAGCAGGCCGAGCGGTCCCGACTGACGCCGTACGAGCCCGACGGCATGCCTGGCCCCTTCGACCGCGGCTTGGCGCAAGCTCGCATCCAGCGGTGCGAAGATCGCGATCGCGCCGCGGACCGAGCGCGGCACTAGCCGGCGATAGACCCATTCGGCGTCGATGTTTAGCCCCGGAAGCTCGGGCGGATACAGCCCGGTCAGCATGAGTACCGTGAACGCGGCCGCCGAGAAGAACAGGAGCTGGCTCTGCGCCAGAACGTGGCTCGCCGTATAGGGCTGGAAGTCCACCGGGAACGGGAGAAGGTCGTAGAGAGGCCACGGATAGACACCGAGGAAGACGCAGACGAACGCGGCTAGGAACATGGCGGCCAGCATGTTGGGCGGCGCTTCGCGCGTGCGGATCCCGGAATCGTGGGCGAAAAAGGTGAAGTACGGGATCTTGATGCCCGAGTGGTGGAAGACGCCGGCCGAGGCGAACAAAAGCGCCAGCCAGACGCCGCGATAACCCTCGTCGAGGGCCGCCGCGAGCACCATCGATTTCGAGACGAACCCGGAGAACAGCGGAAACGCCGAGATCGAGGCGGCGCCGACCAGGCACAAGACGGTGGTCACCGGCATGCTCTTGTAGAGCCCGCCCAACTCCGAGCCGTTGATCCTGCCGGTCCGGTGCAGGACCGCACCCATCGCCATGAACAACAGGGCCTTGTAAATCACATGGGCGAAGGCATGCGAGACGGCACCGTTGATGGCGAGCGGGGTGCCGATGCCGATGCCGGTTACCATGAAGCCCACTTGGTTGATGAGGCTGTAGGACAGCACCCGCCGGAGGTCGTTCTCGATGACCGCGTAGAAGATCGGGAACACGGTCATCGCGGCCCCGACGTAAACGAGGATCTCGGTCCCCGGGAAGCCGCGCGCGAGCGCGTAAACCGCCAGTTTCGTCGTGAACGCGCTCAGGAAGACGGTGCCGGTCGGTGTCGCCTCGGGGTAGGCGTCGGTCAGCCAGTTGTGCAGGAGCGGGAAGGCCGCCTTGAGGCCGAAGGCGAACAAGATGAGCGCGCCGCCAGGCCCGTCGAACCCAATGTCGCCGAAGGCGATCGAGCCGGTCTCGTGTACGCGGACGAGGGCGCCGGCGAGAAGAACGACGCCCGAAAGCACCTGGATAACGAAATAGCGCGTCGCCGCGCGCCTGGCGCGGTCCGTGCGTCGCGCGAGGATCAGAAAGACGGACGCAACCGCGGTGATCTCCCAGAACACGAACAGGGTAATGAGGTCGCCGGCGAAAACCGCGCCGATGGCGCTGCCGGCGTAGAGAAGTCCGGCGACGTGCTGCACCGTGTCGCGGACGCGAAGGGCGTAAACGAAACCGAGCAGCGCGGCCAGGTGGAAGACGGTGCCGAAGGCGACGCTCAAGCGGTCGACGCGCAGCAGCACGAGGGTGTAGTCGAACATCTGGACCGTCGCGGCGCTGCCCGCGGGCAACAGATAAAGATTGACGACGCCGACCACGGGGACCGCGACCAGAATGGTCTGGCGCAGCCGACCCTGGGTGATCGCGGCCAGGACGGCACCGACGACAAAGACGAGGAAGGGCGCGAAGCTACTCGTCATAGTAGTCTTCGTTGCGCCGCACGACCTTGCGCATCTGCTTGGCCGCGAGCACCAGCCCGAAGCAGACGGCGAATCCGTAAATGGCGTGGAATCCGAACCACGCCTCCCAGGGATGGCCGACATGGCGGTGGATGAAGGCGTCGAGTCCGAACAGCACCGCGCATGCGGCGAACAGTCCGTAGATCACCGCCTTGACGTTGCGCCGCTTGTCGAAGAGTCCTCGCTTTCCGTTGTCTTGCATGGCGTTCGCCCTATGGCACCACCGCGCCCCGCAGCAGATCGAACATCGGCCCGGCATAGAAGAACAGGGCCACGCACCCGAGCGTGCTCACGGATATGGCGACCAAGCAGGGTATCGGCGCCTCGGCGATGGGCGGTCGATCGGGGTCTTTGTCGCCCTCGGCGGAGCCGTCGGCGCGCGCGAAGAAGCCGCGGATGGGGATCGGCATCAGGTAGGCGACGTTGAGGAGCGAGCTCGCCATCAGCACCGCGACCATGATCGCCTGGTCGGCCTCGAGCGCGCCCAGCGCGAGGAACCACTTCCCCCACAGACCGCCGAGCGGCGGCAGGCCGATCACGCTTAAGCTGCCGACAAAGAAGGCGAAGGTGGTCAGCGGCATGACACGCCCGATGCCGCGGAGCTGGCTGACCTCGGTCTTGTGGCTCGCCACCGCGATGGCGCCGGCGCAGTAGAACAGCGTGATCTTGCCAAAGGCGTGGGCCGCCAAGTGGATGGCGCCGCCGACTACGCCCCAGGTGGTGGCGAGCATGGCGCCGAGCACGATGTATGAGAGCTGGCTTACCGTGGAATAGGCCAGCCGCGCCTTGAGGTTGTCCTTGGTCAAGGCCACCAGCGAGGCGATCACGATGGTGGCGGCGGCGGCGTATTGAAGCCACTCGCTGCTGGCCGCCTCGCGCACCGCGTCGAGGCCGAAGACGTAGACGGTGATCTTGAGAACCGCGAATACGCCGGCCTTGACCACGGCGACGGCGTGAAGAAGGGCGCTGACCGGTGTCGGCGCCACCATCGCCGCCGGCAGCCATCGGTGAAATGGCATTACGGCCGCCTTGGCGATGCCGAAGACGTAGAGGACCAGCAGGA
This sequence comes from Rhodospirillales bacterium, assembly GCA_030746935.1. Taxonomy (GTDB): domain Bacteria; phylum Pseudomonadota; class Alphaproteobacteria; order Rhodospirillales; family JASLLV01; genus JASLLV01. Next base: position 2,819 of record JASLLV010000002.1, read on the forward strand.
TTGCGACCGTCGCGCCCGACGCCTTGCCACTGAGGATGCCGCCGGGCGTGAACGTGAGCGTGCCGGCGAGCCAGCCGGTCCAGATGATGGCGACGAGCTGAAACGCGATGGAAGTTCCGAGCAGCATCCCGAGGTAGAGGCGCCCGGCGCGCCTCGCCTCGTCGGTGCCAGAGTGGATGACCAATGGGTAGGTCGAGAGCGTCAGCGCCTCGTAGAAGACGAACAGCGTCAACAAATTTCCCGCGAACGCCACGCCCATGGTGCTGCCCAGCGCCAGCGCGAAGCAGGCATAGAACCGGGTCTGGTTGATTTCGTGATGGCCGCGCATATAGCCGATGGAATAGATGGAGGTGACGATCCAAAGGAAGCTCGCGACGAGCGCGAACAGCATGCCCAAAGGCTCGACCGCGAATGCGATGCTGAGGCCCGGCATCATCTCGGCAACCAATGCCTCGGGTCGGGCGCCCGCAGCGACGCCGCGAAAAAGGAAAAGGACGAGGGCGAAAAGCGTGGCTGCGCTGAGCAATGTCACGGATTCGCGCACGTTGGGCCAGCGCCCGGTCAGCGTGACGAGCAGTGCGCCCACGACCGGCACTGCGATACAGGCAAGGATCGCCGTCGCCGGGTTCACGGCCCGCTTCCGAGCAGGAAGGCAGCGCTTTGCCGGGCGACCGACAGCGTCGTACGCGCGTCGATCCCGAACCACACGCATGCGCCCGCGAGAAGCCACGTCGGGATCAGCATCGAGAGGGGCGCTTCGGCGACCGCGGGCGCGCCCTCCGGCGTCGGCCTGAAGAAGCCAGTTTCGACGACCCGCCAGACATAGGCGATCGCGAGCAATGAGCTTCCGACGATGGCGACGACGATGGGCCACATGTTCGCCTCGATCGCGGCCAGCACCAAGGTCCACTTGCTGACGAACCCGACCGTGAGCGGCACTCCGATCAAGCTCAGCCCGCCAACCACGAACGCCGCCATGGTGGCCGGCATGCGCCGGCCCAGACCCTCGATCGTATCCAGGCTGGCCACCTGCAAGCGGAAGACGACGCACCCCATCGCCATGAACAGCGCCCCTTTCATAAGGGCGTGGTTGAACAGGTGAATGATTCCGCCCGTAAGCCCCGTGAGCGTCGCGAAGCTCATGCCGAGCACCATGTAACCGATCTGGGCGAGGCTGGAATATGCCAGCATCCGCTTGATGTTGGTTTGGAACACCGCGATCGCCGAGGCGCTCAGCATGGCGACCACCGCGAGTGCCATCAAAACCTCGCGAAGGAACATGGCCTCGAACACGTCGACGTTGGCGAAGATCGTGAAATAGACCCGGATCAACACGTAAACCGCGACCTTCGTCGCGGTCGCGGCAAGAAACGCGGTCACCACAGACGGCGCGTAAGTGTAGGCGTTTGGAAGCCACAGATGCAGGGGGAAGAGGGCGAGCTTGAGGCAGATGCCGACCGTCAGGAACGCAAGCGCCGCCAGGATGGTACGAGTCTCGGCGACCTCGGGCAGGCGAGCGGCGAGGTCCGCCATATTCAGGGTCCCCGTCATCATGTACATGAGCCCGACGCCGATCAGATAGAACGTCGCCCCGATCGTTCCCATGATCAGGTAGCGGTATGCGACGGTCAGGGCGCGCCGGTCCTGGGCGAGCGCAATCATCACGTAGGACGACAGCGCCGAGATCTCGAGGAACACGAACAGGTTGAAGGCGTCGCCCGTGGCGGCGATCCCGAGCAGCCCGGCGAGACACAACAGATACATGCAATAGAAGAGATAAATCCGGTCCGCCGCCACCTCGCGCTCGATGCTGGAGCGCGCGTAGGGCACCACGATTCCCCCTATGGCGGAGACGATCACGGCCACGAACGCGCCGACCAAATCGAGGCGATACTCGATTCCCCAGGGCGCCGCCCATCCGCCGATCGGATACGAGATCGGCCCGCCTTCGAGCACCTGGAGCAAAAGCCCGAGCGCGGCGACAAAAGCGCCCCAACTCGCGAGTGCCGCCACCGTCCAGGCCCATGCGGGCCTGCGCACCACGACGCAAACCGGCGCCGCCATGAGGGGGAGAACGACCAAGAGTACCGGCAGGTGTCCGCCGATCACGAAGCCTCCTCCCGCTCCCGGATCTCGTCTTCCTCGACCGTTCCGTATGCGTCCTGGATGCGGACCACGAGCGCGAGCGCGAGCGCCATGGTCGCGACGCCGACCACGATCGCGGTCAGGATCAGTACGTGGGGCAGGGGATTGCCGTAGAGCGCGATCCCTTCGCTGAGGATGGGGGCGGAACCCCCCTTCACCTTGCTGATCGAGATGTAGAAGACGAACACCGAAACTTGGAAAATGTTGAGGCCGACAACCTTCTTGATCAGGTTTCCCTGGGCGATGACGACGTAGAATCCGACCATCATCAGGGCGATCACGACCCAGTAGTTGAACAGTCCGGGAAACGTCATTGCTCGGCGTCCTCGGGGCCGCGGTCTTGGCCGGCGAACACGTAGAAGATCGTGATCATGGCCGCCGCCACCGTCAGCCCGACGCCGAACTCGATCAAGGCGATACCGAGATGCTGGCCTGCGAGCGCATCGTCGGCGAGCACCGAATAGTCGAGGTATTGTCCGCCCAACACGATCCCGGCGACACCGACGCCGCCATAAAGAAGCACGCCCGCCGCCAGCGCAATTCGTGTGATGGCGGCCGGCACCACGCGACGCGCGACGGCTGTGCCAAAGATGAGGGCGTAGAGGATGAACCCGCTGCCGAAGATGACGCCCGCTTGGAACCCGCCGCCGGGACCGAAATCGCCGTGAAACTGGACGTAAAGCGCGAACAGCAAGATCACGGGGATCAGCAATTTCGAGACCACGCGAAGAACGGCGATGTGGCTCATCTAAGAGCGCTCCGCGTCCCGTCTCTCGCGCCCCCGGTACCTGCGTCCGCGCCCCATGAGCACGATGACGCCGGCGGCGGCGGTGAATATGACGAACACCTCGCCCAGGGTGTCGTAACCGCGGTAGCTCGCGAGCACCGATGTCACGATGTTGGGTGGCCCCACCTCGCGGCCCGAATCGCGGATGTAGCGTGGTGCGACGTGGCCGTGCGCCGGCGCCGATGGGTCACCGTAGAAGGGCATGTCGAGTGTACCGTAGACCAGGACCGCGCCGGTCAGCACCACCATCGCGAGCGGGCCGAAGGCGCGCCGGGGTTGGACCTTTTCCTCGGCCGTGGTCAAGACCAGTGATCCCAGCATCAGGACGGTCGCGATGCCGGCGCCGACGGCGGCCTCGGTGAAGGCGACGTCGACCGCGTCCATAACCACGTAGACCACTGCCGCCGTCAGCGTGAAGATCCCCGAAAGCATTACGACCGCGAAAAGGTTGCGCAACCACGCGAGCGCGACCGCGGTAACCGCCATAAACAAAAGCAGGACGATGACGATCAGGTCTTCGATTGAACCGGTTCCTGGTCGCTTGGTGGGATCTCGATCGGCTTCAGCCCGCTCTTCAGCGCCGCCGTCGCCAGCGCATGGGTCGTGGTCGGCGTCGTGAACAACAGAAAGATCGCGATCAGGATCAGCTTGACGGTCGTCATCGTGAAGCCCGCCTGGACCATCAGGCCCGCAAGAATCGAGCCGGCCCCCAGGGTATCGATCATGCCGGCGCCGTGCATCCTGGCGAACACGTCGGGAAGCCGGATGATCCCGACGGCGCCCACCAGCGCCAGGAATGCGCCCGCCGCCAACAGGAACCCACTCACGACATCGGCGATAATGGCCATCACAGCTCTCCCGAATCGACCCGTTCGTCGGGGTGCCCGAGGTAGCGGAAGGCCGCGAACTTGGTGACCGCGACCGTGCCGATGAATGTGATCAGGGCGTAGACGAGGGCGATGTCGAGAAAGTCGGGGCGGCCGGTCAAGAAACCGTAGACCGCGATCAGTACGACCGTGAGGGTCCCGAAGGTGTTGACCGAAAGGATCCGGTCGAAGACCGTGGGACCGAGGATCGCCCGCACCAGGGTCAACGCCATGGTCAGCAGAACCGCGATGGCGACCGCCCCGAACATCACGCGCCCGCCCCGCCACCGTCGCCCTCGAGCGCCCGGACCCGGCGGTCCATTTCGCCCGTCTCCAAGGACCGCGCCGCCTCAGCGGTGAGGGCGTGCACGGTGAATCGGGCGCCGTCGACCGCCACGGTGACCGTTCCCGGCGTCAGCGTGATGGAATTGGCGTAGATCACTCGCCCGACGGCGCTTTTCTGGCTCGCCGGCACGTTCAGCACCCGGGGACGGATTTTCATCGTCGGTCGGGCAATGGCGCGGGTCACGTCGATGTTGGCTTTGGCGATCTCGAGCGTGAGCCACGGCCAATAGAGCAGCGGGCGCAATCCCAGGTGCATTGGGTGCCCCTCATTGTCGATCACGTTCATGCGATGCGCGATGGCGACCACGCCAACGACGCTCGCCACCCCGAGGGCGAGCAGCCAACCCTCGAGAACGCCCGAGAGCAAAAGCCAAAGAAGAGCCGTTGCCGATGCGAGGCTGAGTGTTTGAAGCATGCTCGCTCCTCCGATTCGGCGCCGGCGTCTCAAAGGGACGGCGGCGCGGGGCGGCTATTGGAACGCGCCGGCGTTGACGATGAAGTGGGTCCATATCGCGGCCGCGTAACCGAGCGCGATGGCCCAAGTCCACTTCAGGTGCGAGAAAAAGGTGTAGACGCCGCGCGCCTGGCCCATGACCGCGACGCCGGCGGCCGAGCCGATCGAGAGCAGCGATCCGCCGACGCCTGCGGTCAGCGTGACGAGCAGCCACTGGCCGTGGTCCATCTCGGGAAGCACCGACAAGACGGCGAACATGACCGGGATATTGTCCACCAGCGCCGACAACAGCCCCACCAGGATGTTCGCGGTGGTCGGGCCAAGATCGCCGTACATGAACTGGGAGCCGAGCGCGAGATAACCGAGCGTGCCCAGGCCACCGACGCACAGCACGATCCCGTAAAAAAACATCAACGTGTCCCACTCGGCCCGTTGCAACGCCTTGAAGACGTTGAAGGCCGGCGGGCGGTCGGCGGCGCGCCGGGTGTCGGGCGCCGTGCCTTCCATCATCCCGCTTTGCCCCAGATCATCCTCGCTCGGCGCCGGGAAGAAATGGTCGCGCCGCTCGAGGTAGTATCCGTAGAGCTTGAGAACGCCGAGCCCGGTCATCATCCCGATCACCGGCGGCAGGTGAAGGAAATTGTGCGCCGACACCGCAAGGCCGATGGTGACGATAAAGAGGCCGACCATCACCCAGCCGCCGTCGAGGACCCGCGGCGTCTCGTCCAGCGGATCGGGGCGTCCTGCGGGAAGTGCCACCGTCATGATGGCCGCGGGCACCAGCCAGTTGACCAGCGACGGTATCAGCAGCACGAAGAATTCCTCGAACGCGATGATGCCCTTCTGCCAGACCATCAAGGTGGTGATGTCGCCGAACGGGCTGAACGCGCCGCCGGCGTTGGCGGCGACGACGATATTGACGCAACCGACGGCGACGAACCGGCTTTGGCCAACACCCACCGCCATGACCACGGTCGCCATGAGAAGCGCCGTCGTCAAGTTGTCGGCGATGGGCGAAAGGACGAACGCGATTGCGCCCGTGATCCAGAAGATGGCCCGGAACGAAAATCCGCGCGATACGAGCCACGCCCTGAGCGCGTCGAACACGCCGCGCTCGTCCATGCTGTTGATATAGGTCATCGCCGCGAGCAGGAAGAGGAACAGCTCGGTGAATTCGAGCAGGTTGTGGCGCACCGCGTCTCCGGCCGTGTGAACGTCGCCCGCGTGCACGAACGCGCCGGCGACGAGGGCCCAGATGATCCCCGCCACCACCATGACTGGCTTTGATTTGCGCATGTGGATGGCTTCTTCGCCGATCACCATCGCAAGCGCGAGGACGAAGATGGCGATTGAGGCGAAGCCTACCCAGTGGCTGGTAAAGTCGGCGGTCGGCGCGGCACCCGTTGCCGCCGTCGCGATCCCGGACGGAAGGACGAGAGCGGCGGCGCTGATCACACTCGCCGTCAGCCACGGTGCGGCTTCAGGTTTCGCCATGCATTTCCCTCCCCATCGCCCCATCGCCGGCGCACTCCGGCGCGTTAGGTTGCGCGGGCTCGTTCCGGCGATGGTTTACCCGACAATTCGGATTGGCGAAAGCGCCCGCGTACGGCGCTTGAGGATGCGCGCCGGGGGCCGCCTAACGCACGTCGCGCGCGTAGTCCGCCACCGGTGGCACGCGCGCGATCAATCCCTGGGCGTGAAGGAACCGGGCGAATCGGTCGTAGCGATGGCCGTCCAGGGCCGCAGGCCGCAGCGCGAAACGGGGCAAGGTGTCGCGCCAGGCGCGGCGGTTGAGCTCGTCGTCGAGGGCGGGGTTTGCTTCGACGAACAGCCGCCAGCTGTCTTCCGGATGGTTCACCAGATACTGGACGCCGCGTTCGAGCGCGTCGAGAAACGCCGGCAGGCGCGAATCGCCAAGCGACGCGGTGTTGGCGACGACGATCAGCTCGTCGTACGCCGGAACCCCTTCCTCTTCCGGGTAGAAGGCGCGCCCCTCATGGCCCACGAGCGCCATCTGGTTCAGCTCGAAGTTGCGAAACGCCCCGATGGTGGCGTCGACACGGCCCGCGAGCAGCGCCTGCGAGAGCGCAAAGCTCACCGCTACCGTGTCCACGTCTTGAAGCGTGAGCCCGTGGCGCGCGAGGATCGCGGGCAACAACAGATCTTTGTAGAAGGCGACCGAATAACCGATTCGCCGGCCCTTGAGGTCGGCCAACTCCGCGACCGGACCGCCGGGCAGAACGATCAGGGTCGTCAAGGGGCTCGCGACCACGGTCGCGATCCGCATCAGCGGCAAACCCTGGTCCACCTGAAGGTGAAGCTGCGGCTGATACGAGATGGCGAGATCCGCCTTGCCGGCGGCGACCAGTTTCGGAGGATCGTTGGGATTGGCCGGCGCCACCAACTCCACCTCGAGCCCGACCTCGGAAAAAAAGCCCGCCTCGTTGGCAACAATCAGTGGCGCGTGATCCGGATTGACGAACCAATCGAGAATCACCGTAAGTTCGTCCGCGGCAGAACTTTGTTTTACATTGAAAATCAAAGCGATAAACAAGAGTGCTAAGAGATTAACTACAATTCGCCTCATGATCGTCCTCGCTCAGAATCGAAGGATGTTTCGGGAATCCAGGGCAGGGCTCGGCGCAATGCCTGGTCGACGGCGAAGTAGAGCGCCAGCGCGATCAGCGCGAGCGTTGCAAGCGCAGCGAACATCAGATCGACCTGAAGGCGCGCGTTGGCGTGCAGCATGAGGTGGCCGAGGCCAGCACTGGAGCCCACCCATTCCCCGACCACGGCGCCGATCGGCGCCACCGCCACGGCGACTCGCAAGCCCGAGGCGAGCGACGGCAGGGCCGCGGGGATGCGCACTTGGCGAAGCGTGTTCCAACGGCTTGCATTCATGGTATCGGCGAGATCCAGCCAGCCCGATTCGGTTCGCCGCAGCCCGTCGTAGAACGAGGCGGCAACGGGAAAGAAGATGATCAGGCTGGCCATTGCCACCTTGGAGGCTATGCCGTAGCCGAGCCACAGCACGAGGACGGGCGCCAGCGCGAAAACCGGAATCGCCTGGCTGATCACCAACACCGGCAGAAGCCAGCGCCGGACGGGGCGGAAATAGGCGATGACGACGGCGCTCGCGCCACCGAACGCGACGCCGGCGACCAGGCCCAACAGGATTTCGGCCAGCGTGAGCGCGCCGTGTCGGGCGATCAACTCAGTATTGGCAATCCAGGCGCTGGCGGCGGCGGCCGGGCCGGGAAGGATATACGGCGGCCAGCCCGTCGCCCACACGACCGCTTGCCAAAGCGTGATCAGGCCCGCCAGGATCAGGACCGGTCGCAGCACGTTCATGCCGCCGCCTCGGTCAGGCGCGACAGAAGCTCGCCTTGAAGCGCGAGCAGCGCCGTATCGTTCAAGGACCGGGGGATAGCGCCTTCGGGCTCGAGGGCATCGTCGAAGCGCGCAGGAATTCCCGACATGACGTGGACCCGGTGGCCGAGGCGAAGGGCCTCGAGCGGGTCGTGAGTGACCAGAAGTACGGTGCGTTGGCTGAGAAGCCGGGCCGCCAAGTCTTGCAGTTTCACCCGCGTGATCGCGTCGAGGGCCGAGAACGGCTCGTCCATCAGGACGACCGGCCGGTCCTCCATGAGCGTGCGGGCGAGCGCGACCCGCTGTCGCATACCGCCCGAGAGCGTCGCCGGGCGGTCGTTCGCGTTTGTCGCGAGACCAACGCTTTCGAGCAGCGCCCGCGCCCGTTCCTCGGAGTCCTCGCGCCCCCGGGCCGCACCCCTAAGGCGGCTCCCGAGGCGCACGTTTTCAAGGACGCTGAGCCACGGCAAAAGGAGATCTTGCTGGGCCATATAGGCGGCCCGTCCTGCGAGTGGCGCGCCATCACTGCACGTGACCGGAGAAATTTCGCCAGACGGTTCTTCCAAGCCTAGGATCAGGCGCATCAGCGTCGTCTTGCCGACGCCGCTCGGGCCGAGGATGCATGTCCACCACCCGCCGGTGAGCGAGAAGTCGAGGCGATCGAAAATCGGCGCTCCGCCGAATGCGACGCGCGCTGAACGGACATGAACGGAAAACGGAGCCCCGCCGGTGACACCCATGATTTCACGCGTCCCTACGCCGGTACTAGCCGGATCAGGTTCTAGGGGTCGTCTCCTTCGGGCGAAGGAGACCTCTCAGCCGGGACTCGGCTCCCCCTGGTGGTTCGTGGCACATTAGGCGGGGGCCTGCCACTTGGCAACTTTGGCCCGGGGCGCTGCCGCGCCGGAGCCGGCCATCGATCGGTCGGGTGGAAGGCAAGAAGGCGAATGGTTTTCCGACACATCGTTCTCCTAGGGCTCTGGGTCCTCGCGTGGTCGGTCCCGCAGCCGGCGGTGGCCGCGGACGCCGTTCCCATGCGGACCTCGGAACTGGCCGTGGTGACCGAACAGGGGCGGTTCTCGTTTACCGTCGAGATGGCGGTGACTGAGACGCAGCGCGGGCGGGGCCTGCAGTACCGGAAATCGCTGGCCCCCGATGCGGGCATGTTGTTCGACTTCGGCACCCCCGAACCCGCCGCCATGTGGATGATGAATACCCCGATTCCGCTGGACATGATCTTCGTCGCCGGCGACGGCCGCGTCGTCAATGTCGAGGCACGAACCCAGCCGGGCTCGCTCGCGGTGATACGCTCGGCGGGTGCGGTGCGCGCGGTCCTCGAAGTCAATGCCGGCACCGCCGAGCGGTTGGGCATCGAGGCGGGTTCCCGCGTTCTGCACCCGGTCTTCGGTACGGCGGAACGGTAGCGGCCGCGCCGTTGGCGTCGCGCAAGAGACGCGGATTGGGCGATGGGCTATGATCGGGAATGCGGCGCGGAGACACGAAATCGGAGCGGCGGGTCGGCCTGTCCGGCCCCATAAGCGCGTTTCACGATATGTCGGGCGGCCTTCTCGTCGCCATTGGCGGCAACGCCACCCACCCGCGCGACATCAAGGGCACGGCCGCCGAGCAGTTCGCCGTCGCCGCCGCGACGGGCCGGGATCTGCTTCCGCTCATGACGCTGGACCGCGAGCTGATCGTCACCCACGGCAATGGCCCCGTCGTCGGCAAGATCCTCATGCGCCAGATGGTGGCGCGCAAAAGGGTCGCGCCCATGTCGTTGGACATCTGCGTCGCTCACAGCCAGGGCGGCATTGCCTATCTGCTGATGCAATCGCTCGAGAACGCGCTCCGCGAAGCGAACAACCCTCGTCACGTCGTCTGCCTTCTGACCCAGGTCGAGGTGGACCCGGACGATCCCGCTTTCGGAGATCCGCTCAAGCCGATCGGCCATTTCTACGATGAAGACGAAGCGCGCGAGTTGGCTGACGAGATGAACTGGCAGATGCGCGAGGATTCGGGCCGCGGCTGGCGGCACGTGGTCGCGTCGCCCGAACCCCGGCACATCGTCGATATCTCGCTGGTCCATGCGCTCGCCAAACGCGGCGCGGTGGTGATCGCGGGTGGTGGCGGCGGAATTCCGGTGATCCGGGACTCAGGCGGCGTGCGCCGCGGCGTCGAGGCGGTTATCGACAAGGACCTAACGTCGGCGCACATGGCGAACGTGCTCGGGATCAGGGAGATGATGATCCTCACCGACGTCCCCCGCGTGGCCCTGAACTTCGGCACCTCGCAACAGAGGGAGTTGACGCGGGCCTCGCTATCCGAAATCCGCGCCTACCGTGCCAAAGGGCACTTTCCGCCCGGGAGCATGGGTCCCAAGATCGAGGCTGCCATCCGCTTTCTCGATCGCGGCGGCGAACGCGTGGTCATCGGACCCTTGGGCGAGGCGTTGCCCACGCTCAACGGCGATGCGGGCACCGAAATCCGGCGCGATGGGGACTGACGAGGCGCCCGCCCTTCAGGTGCAGCGCACGCCCGACGGCGGCTTATTTTTTCCGGTCAGGCTGATCGGTGGCGCGGCGCGGCGGGCACTGGCCCACGGATCGCGGGCGACGGTGCTCACGGTCTTTCGCCGCAGCTTTTATGTCGACGACGGCGATGGGGGACTCGCGTGCTTCGGACCCGAGGCAATGGGCGCCGGCCCGCTCAATGGGCTTTGCGCGCTTACCCAGACGATCGACTGGCGCGCGCACGGGCTATACGCAGGTGCGCCGGTCGTGGTGGCCGGTGGCGTCGTAACCGTCGCGGAGCGCCTGGTCTTCTCGCTCGAGCCGGCACGGGAATGGCGGCCGCCCCGCATCATTCGGCGCTGGACGCCCACAAGCGTTGCCCGGGGGCTCGAACGCTTGGTCGAGACGGTGCTCATGCGCCTTCCCGAAGAAGGGATCGGGCCATTGATTCCCGATCTCGCAACCCGCCGCCGGCCCCGCAACTCGGCCGTCACGGCACTTGGCAACGCCGGCGCCGGCGCCGTCTGCGCCTTGACCGGATGGCTCGCCCATGCCGCTTCGGGTGCGCCGCCGGGCTCGCTACCGCACGCCGCGGACCCGCTCATCGGATGCGGTCCGGGGCTGACGCCGTCGGGCGACGATTTCGTCGGGGGCGCGATGATCGCGCTTCGAGCGGCCGGCCGCTCGAGCGCTGCCAATTCGCTCGGCCGGTGGGCGCTCGCGAAGGCGCAGGAAGGCACCGGAAAAATCAGCCGCGCGCACTTGGCTGCGGCCGCCGAAGGCGAAGGCGCGGACTCGCTGCATCGTCTTGTCGCGGCGGTGTTCGCGGGCGAGGCGTCGCAATCGGGCATCGATGCGATCGCCGACATTGGCCACGTTTCCGGCTTCGACGCGCTCGCCGGCGCGACCGCGGTCCTGGCGCACGCGCAGCCAGCAAACTCGCCCGGCCTCTAACCTGTCGCGAGTCTCAGCGCGATCTCGGCGGCCTCGGCGTTGGATCGGGCGACGATCACGCCAGCGTCTTCGAGAATTTGGACTTGGTGGTCATAGCCTTGGGGGTCGTCGGCGGTTCCGCAGACCGAGGCGACGACCGTGGGCGGGCCGTCCGCCGGTGCCGCCAGCGTTGCCGCGATCTCGCCGGCCGGATCTTCATGGGCGCCGTAACCGATCACCACGTCGAGGAGCACCACGGCGATCTCGCGCTCGCCCATGGCGCTGGCGAGCGCCTTGTTCCGCTGCGCCGGATCGATCATCGGGTGCGGTCGGCCGACCGTGTATTCGCTGGCGCCCAAGTCGAGAAGGACATGGCCGGGCGCACCTTCGGCGGGAGACGCGGCCACGCCGGGAATGGGCGCGTTCGAAACAACTGGCACGCCGGCCGCCTTCAGGACCACCTGCGCCTCGGCGCACAGGGAGCCGCCGGTGAACAACCCCCGGATCCAACCCCGATCGCTTGGCGCGGCCGCGTCGAAATCGGGCGGCGCCGGCGTCAGGTTTTCGCCGACAACGTCCGCGGCGGCTGCCCTGAGCGTCGGCGCGAATCGCACGTTTGGGGGCGCGGCCACCGTTTCGAGGCCGAGGAAGCAAACGGTGAAGGGCTTTCGGCTTTGGCTCACCCGCGCGAACACGGCATCGGCGACGCCGGCGTCCGGCGGCTTCGAGATCAGGACGATCCGCCGCGTCGCCGGATCGCTGTCGAGGGTGCCGATGGCCTCCAGCGTCATGATGCCGCCCACCGAATCCGAGAGATCGCGCCCCCCCACACCGATCGCGTGAGAGATTCCGCAGCCCCCCCGGGCGATCAGGCAACTGACCTCCTGCAACCCGGTTCCAGACGCGGATACGATGCCGACGTCGCCGCGCGGCAGCGCGTTCGCGAAACCGAGCGGGACGCCGCCGATCACGGCGGTGCCGCAGTCGGGACCCATGAGAAGGCGTCGGCGCTGGCGCGCCTCCGCCTTCAAAGCGCGCTCGTCGTCGAGCGATACGTTGTCGCTGAAGAGCATGACGTGAAGGCCGGCTTTGAGCGCCTTCCGTGCCTCGTCGGCCGCGAATTCGCCGGGGACCGAGATCAGGGCGAGATTGGCATCGCCGAGGGCCTCGGCGGCGCTGGCCAGCGTCTTCGGCCGCCACGTCCCGGCCTCGTCGGCTCCGGTTTGCGGCCGTTCCAGAAGGCCTTCCGCGTATGCGAGCGCGTTTCGTCCGGTCTCTTCGCCGGCGGCGCGGAGAGCAATCACCAGATCGTCGGCGCCCGCCGAACGCCCCTCGTCTGCGAGCAGACCGGCGTCCGCGAGAACCTGCTTGTTGGATGCCGAGCCGATCATCAACGCCGCCTCGTCGACGCCTGCTTGGCCTGCGAGCTCGCGTGCAAGGCGCATCAGCGCTACCGAGTCGAGATAGAAAGACCGGCGTACCCGGTTGAAGACGACGGGGCCGCTCACGTCGCCCCGACGGTGGCCGCGAAGGATTCGAGCGCGCCGACGAAACAGGCGAGCGGGGCGCGAACGATCCCGGCGCCCACCTGTCCGACGCCGGCCTCGCGGTGGGCGATTCCAGTATTGATGGTGGGCGCGACGCCGGTCTCGACCACCTTGCGGATGTCGATACCCGTGGGCGTGCCGGCGAATTCGAGGGCCGGCAATGTCCAGGCGGGGTTTCGGGCGGCCGTGATCTCGTACATCGCGCGGGTATGCGCTATCGCTTCGGCCGCGCCGCCTGCGCCTACGAAGCCTGCCACCGCCGGCGCGGCGGCCATGGCGAAGCCCCCCAGGCCAACGGTCTCGACGATCGTCGAATCACCGATGTCGGGATTGGCATCCACCTCGTCGAAGCCCGGGAAGTAGAGGCCCTGGGGCATTTCGACAGGGGCGGTGAACCATTCGTCACCGGTCGCGCTCACGCGCACGCCGAAATCGGTGCCGTTGCGCGACATGGCCGTGACGATGGAGCAGCCCTCGATCCCGCGGACCGGATCCATCAGCGCCTTCGCCATGCCCATGGCGATGTTGAGGAAGAACTGATCGTTGCCGGAGACGAATTCGAGGATGGTCGCGAGCTTACCGGCCTCGCCCATTGTCCGGGCCAGCGCCGGCGCGATCGCCCGCACCGTCAGCCCCGTACAGGCGACGTTGCGCTGATGCATCTCGTCACCCATGGCGAGCCCCTTGGCGACGATCGGTTTCAAGGGGATACCGCCGAGGCTGCGGATCGCTTGCCCCATCGCCGGGCCGAGATCGCTCGCGATCCAGCGCAGCCGTGCGAGAACCTCTTCGTCGTTGCCGCCGAAGCGCATCACCTTGCCCAGCCCCTCGTTCACGGTGATGTAGGCGCGGTTCCCGAAGGCCCGGTTCTCGAAGACCATGACGGGCATGGTGCGTGTCGTGATGCCGGTCATGGGGCCGACGGCGTCGAAGTGATGGTTCGGATGGAAGGCGAGGGCGCCCGATCCGGCTAGGCGCTCGGCCTCCGCCAGGTCCTTGGCCCAGCCCTCGAGGACCGCGGCTCCGGCGATGGCGCCGCGGAGCGGGCCGCACATGGCCTCCCACGCGATCGGCGGTCCGGCATGGAGGACGACCCGGTCTTCGAGGCCCGCGATCACATCTGCCGCCGGGCGCACGTCGAGAAGGACCGGATCGCCCGCGAAGATCCGCTCGACGGCTTCGCGATTGGCCTTCTCGATACGATCCGCGAGCATTGAGGTTCCCGAGTCCTACGAGCCGAGTTTCGACAAAAGCTCGCGAAGCCTCTCATCGCCGCCCGCGGACGGCGACCAATCCACTTCGATGACGGGAACCCCTTGATCGTGGAGATCGCGGGTGAACCGTTCGAGCCCGACGTTCACTACCCGAAGCGGCGCCCTGAGCAGCTCGTCGATGTCCATCGCTCAACCTTGCGTTCGAAAGATCGTCGGGTGAAGAAATCCGGCGTCGAGGTGGAGCGCATCGTATTGCAGCGCAGGCGCGCGAACAAGCGGGGCCCGAAGGCGGTGTCCGCTTGCCCGCGCCCAACGCAACCAATAAGCTCAGGCGGGCGAATGGTCTTTCAAAGCAAGAGGATGAACGGCCGATGGCGGATGCGCCGGAGTTGTTCGACGAGCTCGACCCGCCGCCCCGACTGATGATGGGGCCGGGCCCGATCAACGCCGACCCCCGGGTCCTTCGCGCCATGTCGATGCCACTGCTGGGGCAGTTCGACCCCGCATTCACCAGTTATATGGACGAGGTGATGCGGCTCTTGCGCCAGCTATTCCGGACCGAGAACCGCTGGGCGTTTCTCGTAAACGGCACCGCGCGGGCCGGGATCGAGGCCATTCTCACCTCGCTGATCGAGCCCGGGGACAAGGTGCTCGTTCCCGTCTTCGGCCGTTTCGGCCATCTCTTGTGCGAAATCGCCGAACGCTCGGGGGCGTCGCTCGCGACCATCGAGACCGAATGGGGCACGGTGTTCGAGGCGAGCCGAATCGAGGCCGCGATCCGCGAACACCGCCCCAAGCTGGTCGCGTTGGTGCACGGCGACACCTCGACCACCATGGCCCAGCCCTTGGACGAGATCGGCCCGCTCTGCCGCCGGTACGGCGCGTTGTTGTATGTGGATGCGACGGCGACCATCGGCGGCATGGACGTGGCGGTGGACGCGTGGATGCTGGACGCGGTTTCGGTGGGGCTTCAGAAGTGCTTGTCGGGTCCGCCCGGTTGCGCGCCCATCACATTCAACGCTCGTGTCGAGGAAGCGGTGCTGCGCCGCAAGCGGATTGAGCGGGGGCTCGCGTCCGGCGACGCAACACCCGCCAATGCGGCGCCGATCCAGTCAAACTATTTCGATCTGCCCATGCTGATGGACTATTGGAGCGAAGACCGCCTCAACCACCATACCGAGGCCACGTCGATGCTGTATGCGGCGCGCGAGTGCTTCCGGATCGCCCTACGCGAGGGGCAATCGGTGCGAATCGCGCGCCACGAGCTCGCCTCGCGGGCGCTTACGGCGGGGCTGAGCGCCATGGACCTCGGGCTATTCGGCGACCAGGACCACAAGATGACGAACGCGACCGGCGTCGTGATCCCCGGCGGCCTCGATGGCGAGCAGGTGCGCACGCGCATGCTCGACGACTTCGGGATCGAGATCGGAACGTCCTTCGGCCCGCTCAAGGGGCGGATCTGGCGGATCGGCACCATGGGGTACAATTGCCGCAAGCAGAACGTGCTCGCGTGCCTCGGGGCCCTTGACGCGACGTTGCGCCAGGGCGGCCACGCCTGCACCCCCGGCGCCGCCGTCGACGCGGCGATCGCCGTCTACCGCACCGCCGGGCAATGAGCCAGGCAATCAGTCGGGCAATGTGTCGGGCGCCGGGCCCGCGCTAGGGCGCGGGCTTGCGCGGCGTGCGCCATGATCCTACCTTCGCCTGGTCGGGGCGTGGCGCAGCCTGGTAGCGCACCTGCTTTGGGAGCAGGGGGTCGGAGGTTCAAATCCTCTCGCCCCGACCAATAAATTCAAGCTCTTACTGGTCATGGCCGATGTCCCCATTGGCCGGTTTGTCAGCCGGTTTGCCACTCGATGTTTTCCATCGGTTCATGGCCTGGACTGCCAGAACCTTCTGGTTCGCGCCCCTTCCGTAGTGCGAGACCATTGCCAGGCTCGCGTGCCCCGTGATGGCCTGGACCTGTTGGGGAGTGCACCCGTAATGGGCCGTTAGATTCGGGCGTGCAAAAATGTCAGACTTTGAGCATAATTCGGGTAGTTTTTGGACACATAGAGTCTGACAGCACCTTGATGTAAAAAGAAAAGCTTCCAATTTGGGAGCAAGGGGTCGGAGGCTTGAATCCTCTCGCCCCGACATAAGGACGTGAGACGACTGACGAGGGCCCCATGCCGAATGCACGCATCTACCTTCCTGCCAAGACCGCCATGCAGTCGGGGCACCGGAACACCCGCGCGTGGGTTTTGGAGTTCGAACCCCAGGCGCGGAAGTCGCACGACCCCCTCACGGGCTGGATCGGGTCCACTGACACCTTGGGCCAAGTGCGCCTGACGTTCGAATCGAAAGAGGACGCGATCGCGTACGCGAGGAAGCACCGGATCGATTGCCGGGTGCAGGAGCCGCAAACGCGACACTGGCGGCCCAAGAGATATGCCGACAACTTCCGCTGGGACCGGGTGATCTGACAGTGGTCCCCTGACGCGCCCGTAGCTCAACCGGATAGAGCACGAGCCTTCTAAGCTTGTGGTTGCAGGTTCGAGTCCTGCCGGGCGCGCCATTCCTGTTCAAAGTTGGGCACTGCTGGTGGCACGGGCACCTCTGCCCACTCCTCGCGCTTTTTCTGTCGTCGAGTGTGGCTGTCGCGCCGATTGAAGTAGTGCGACCCGACGTAGGCGGTGTTGGTCAGGATTTCGTGGAACAACTGGACCGTGAATGGCGTGCTACGGCGGGTTTGTGTACCTTGCCCCCTTCGCCGGCCCGTCGGCAAAAGAAAACGCCGGACCTAGGGCGGTCCGGCGTCTTGCGCAAAGAGTAGAGTATGGTCAGAGGACTTAAAGGAGGGAGGGAAAATCGCTGACCATGACGCTATACTCGGGAAATTCCGTGCGCCGCGCATTGATTTGGATCAATGCCGCGCATTCTGCCCTGCCTCCCGCCTTCGCGAGCCCCGCTTCGGCGGGCAAAGGAAGGTCACCGGCCCCCCTTCGCCTGCCGGCGCGTAGTTTGGAAATGCTCGGGCCTGCGATCTTTGTGTTACGCTGGCACGAGCCGTCCGGCGCACGCTCGCCGCGCCTCAGGGAAGCCGAAGGTGACGAACCAGAAGGCGCCAATTTTCCGCCGAAGTCGCGCGGGTCTGCGTTTCATCGCCGGCTTAGCGCTCGCCGCCGCGGGGCAACCAGTTCCCTCATTCGCCACCGTTCCGGTCGATCTCGAGCTTGTGCTCGCGGTCGACGTTTCGGGAAGCATGGACCGCGAAGAAGCCGAAATGCAGCGCGCCGGCTATGTGTCGGCTTTGGTCGATCCGAAGGTGCTCCGAGCGATCCGGTCGGGTTATCACGGTCGCATCGCGGCGACCTACGTCGAGTGGTCCGGCTGGGACTACAACGAAGTGATCACCGACTGGAGGTTGCTCGACAACGAAGAAAGCGTCCGCGCGTTCTCGGACGTCATCGCCGCCGCGCCGTTGACGCGTGGCCGTTATACGTCCATCAGCGGTGCCATCGAGTTCTCGCTGCCGTTGTTCGACGAGAATGCATACGAAGGCAAGCGACGCGTCATCGACGTCTCCGGAGACGGGCCCCCAACAACGCGGGCCGCCTGGTCGTCGTGGCGCGGGACGAGGCGATTGCTGCGGGGATCACCGTCAACGGCCTTCCCATCGTCAATGACCGAATCGATCCCTTCGGCTGGCCACAATTGCCGCATCTCGACCTCTACTACGAAAGCTGCGTTATCGGCGGGCCGCGGGCTTTCATGGTCGTTGCCGAAGGCTTTCACTCGTTCGCCGCCGCGATCCGCAAAAAACTCGTGATCGAGATCGTCGATCTCGGGCCCGGGGACGCGGAGTGGACCGGGCTTAGGTGCGCGCCGTCCAACGTGCTGCGCGCCGCATCCGAGGGTCGCGCGCCGTCCTATTCCGGCCGTTTCGCGCACGCGAAGCCCCGGCCAGAACTCTTGCACAGGGCCTCGGGCGGCGCCGTGCCCGGCCCAGCAAGCCTCGCCCAAGTTGTGGCGCCGAGTTGCGACGCGGGCGAGAAGATGCTTCATCGAAGAATGATGCAATTGCAGTGGAACCTGGATCAGAACCGTTAGGGCGATTGGTTCTTGTTCCCGACCTCTGATTCCTTCGGGTGCTCGCGCCGATGGCCCACACCGAACGCGCTTGCGAAGCGTCGGCATCCGTCCGGTGATCGCGGCGGCGACACATGAAATCACCATTTCTTCCATTCTCGCGACAGCGGACTGCGGGTCCGAGCACGATCCGGGGCATGGGTTACATGCTGGTCATGGCGGTCTGCGCCAGCGCCCTGAACGCCACCGTCAAGTATCTGTCGGCCGAAGTGCATCCCTTCGAGATCACGTTCTTTCGCGCACTCTTCGGGTTTCTCGCGTTCGTACCTTTGTTCGTGCGCCACGGTTGGGCGCCGCTCAGGACCGAGCGCCTCGGCCTACATGCCGTGCGCGGGATCCTAACCGGCGTCGGATTGCTCATTTTGTTCTGGGGATTGGGCATGACCCCACTCGCGAAAGCCCAGGCGCTGTCGTTCTCGACGCCGCTGTTCGCCACTTTTCTGGCCTTTACGTTGCTCGGCGAGAAGATCCGCGTCCGCCGGCTCGTCGCGCTGGCGGCAGGCTTTGCCGGCACAATCGTGGTTTTGCGCCCGGGGGTGATCGAGGTGGGCGCCGGGCCGTTGCTGATCCTGTTATCGGCCATCGCGTTCGGGGGCATGATGATCGCCATCAAGATGCTCTCGCGCACCGAGTCCAGCACCACCATCACCGTCTACATGGCGATTTTCACGACGCCCTTGACGTTTATCGTGGCGCTGTTCGTGTGGCAGACGCCAACGTGGTCGCAGCTAGGCATCATGGCGGCGATCGGTTTCCTTTCCACGTTCATCCACCTTTGCCTGGCCCAGGCGATCAAGGAGGCCGACATGACCGCGGTTCTCCCCGTCAACTTCACGTCCCTGATCTGGGCCGCGGTCATAGGGTTCGCGATCTTCGGCGAGACCCCGGACGCCGGCACCTGGATCGGCGGAACCATCATCTTCGTCGCCGTTGTCTCCATCGCCTTTCTCGAGAGGCAGGCGCGAGGCAAGACCGCGCCGCCGGCGCCGGTTTGAAGCGGGCGAACGGCGCCGGAATAGGCGCGTGAGCGACGACACCCTTCCTTCGCCGCGCCCGCCGGGCGCTGGGGCACCGAGGACCATGAGGGGCATGGCATTCATGCTGCTCGCCTCGCTCGCGGTAGCGGCGATGAACGCCTGCGTTCGCCACGTCTCGGGCGAGTTGCATCCCTTCGAAATCGCGTTCTTCCGTTCGCTCTTCGGTCTCGCCGTTCTGGCGCCGATACTCATCCGCCTCGGGTTCGCGCCCTTCCGGACGCGAAAGCTCCACGTGCACGCCGTTCGCGGCGCCCTGATCGCCGCCTCGATGATGACCGGCTTTTGGGGGCTCAGCCTGGTTCCGCTCGCCAAGTTCACGGCGCTTTTCTTCTCGGCGCCGCTGTTCGGCACGGTTCTCGCCTGGATCGCGCTTCGCGAAAAGGTGCGCTTTCCGCGGCTGGTCGCGCTAGCAGTGGGTTTCGCCGGAACCCTCATCATTCTGCGCCCGGGTGGGAGCGGGTTCGACCCGGGCACCGTCCTAGCGGTGATGGCGGCGGCGCTGTGGGGCGTCGGCATGATCGTGATCAAGGTGTTGGCGCGAACCGAAAGCAACGTGACGATCACCGTTTACGTCTATTTGTTCGTCACCCCGATCGCGTTCGTGGCAGCGCTTGGGTTCTGGCAGACGCCGACGATCGAACAACTCGCCTGGCTCGCCCTGATCGGCGCGTTCGGGACCACGGTCCACATGAGCCTCGCGCAGGCGTTCCGCGACGCGGACGTGACCGCGGTGCTGCCGCTCGAGTTCACGAAGCTGATCTGGGCGTCCGCGATCGGCTTCGCCGCTTTCGCCGAAATTCCCGACCTCTGGACCTGGGTCGGCGGAGGCGTGATCTTCTCGTCCGCCGCCTTCATCGCCCACCACGAGCGCCCAGGCGGTCCCGGCGGGACGTCCGGACGGGACGGGGCCTGAGCCATGAATGCGAGGGAAGGCGGCACCGACACCCTCAAGGGAATGGCGTTCATGGGGGTTTCGACCATGGCGGTCGCCTCGGTGAATGCCATCGGCCACCACGTCTCCGTCGAGATCCACCCCTTCGAGATCGTGTTTTTCCGAAGCATGATCTCTGTTTTCGTTCTCGCGCCCGTGATCGTCCGGCGAAAGTTCACGCCGCTCCGAACCCGCCGGCTGGCGTTGCTGGTGGCGCGTGGCCTACTCGACGGCGCATCCGCGCTGTTATTCTTCGTCGCGCTGAGCTTGTCCCCGCTTGCGAAGGTGACGGCGCTCAGCTTTTCTGCGCCCCTGTTCGCCACCGTTCTCGCGATCCTTTTCCTGGGTGAGGCCCTTCGCGTCCGCCGCGTAGCCGCGCTCCTGGTCGGCGGCGCAATAGCGGGAAGACCCTGGGCGGAAAGCGCCGGGCCCACCACCATCAAAACGGCGACAAGCAGGACGGCCGCGAGCAGCATCTGCGCGCCATCCGTCAAGAGGCTCGAACGCAACCCCCGCGCCACGAGTAATACAGCGTAAACGCGGTGACGGCGGCGGCGGTGGCCCAGTAGGCACCACTTCCCTCAAACCCGAAGTAGAGCGCGCTGACCTTTGTGTTCGACCACACCTCGTTGAAGAGGCGAATGGCGATGGCGAGCAGAAAGAGCTTGGCGCAAAGCCCGCCGTACTTGGAGACGAGAAAGGCGGCGAGTGAGGCGTGGCCGCCGCGCGTCCGCATCACGAAGACGGCGATCCCGACGACGACGAAACTCAGGTAATAGAATGCGTAGCCGATCCCACCCCAAAGGCCGAACGCGTTCGAGAGGTTGGCGGCGTTCGAGATGGATTTGGCGAAGACCCAGGTGATGGCGGCGCTCGCGACCAGGAGCCAGAATCCGGGTGCGACGCCGTCTCGCGTGCCTCCCTCGAAGAATTGCGTGGCATCCACGCGCTTCGGCATCATCACCCAGGCGACGACGCCGTAGCCCGCCAGAACCAACCAGGGCGCGATCGAATTCATTCCTGCGCTCGTGTATGCGCGCTGTTTGTCGCGGAACCTCCGCCCGCCGAGCAATGCGGGCTTCGCTGCCGCTTGGCAATTAATATTTCCGTGATCGTCAGGCGCCGTCGGCCGCCGATCCCCGGCCGCCGACGCTATGGCGGTCGATGGCGACCGACTTGACCATGGCGTAGACCTTTGTTCCGGGCGCGAGCCCGAGATCGTGCACGGACCGGCGCGTGACGCGCGCGATCAGCGGCGCGCCGACGTCCACAAGGACCTCGAGTTGGGCCCCGTCGCCGGCGCCGACCTCGGCGATCCGGCCTGCGAAGACGTTAAGCACGCTGGTGCGTTCGGGCGGCGCCAGGGAAAGCGAGACATCGCGGGCGCGGATGCGGACCCGGATGGGGGACCCTTCGGGAAGATCGATGCGCGGCACCCGGAGCCGGTTACCAGCGAATTCGAGTTCCGTCAGCGCGAAGTCCTCGTCTTGGGCGCGGACCGTCGCGGCGATCACCGCGCCGGCTTCGTAGCGGCCGGTGATGGGGCGCAGATCGAGGCGGTTCATCAGCTCTTCGACGCCGCCGGCGGCCGCGACCCGACCCTCCGACATGAGAACAAGCGTATCGGCGAGCCGCACCACCTCTTCGATCACGTGGCTTACGTAGACGATCGGTATCCCGAGCTGCTCTCGCATGCGTTCGACGAAGCCGAGCACCTCGTCCCTGCGCGCCGCATCGACCGACGCGAGCGGCTCGTCCATCAGCAATAGCCGCGGACTCGTCAGCAATGCGCGGCCAATGGCGACGCGCTGCTTCTCGCCGCCCGAGAGGCCGGCAGGGCGGCGTTCGAGAAGCGGGTCCAGGCCCAACAGATCAACGATGCGATCGAAATCGTAAACGCGTTCGCCGACGGGGACCCGCGTCATGCCGTAACGCAGGTTTCGGCGCACGCTCAAGTGGGGAAACAAGCGCGCGTCCTGAAAGACGTACCCCAGACGCCGGCGTTCGGGGGGCAGGTCGATCCCCTTCGCGGAATCGAAGAGTACCCGGCCGTCGACGACGATACGCCCGCGTTCGGGCCTAGCAAGCCCCGCCATCAGGTTGACGACGGAGGTCTTGCCGGCGCCGGATTGGCCGAAAAGCGCGGTCAGCAGTCCCGTCGATGAGAACCGCGTCTCCAGGCGGAACGCGCCGAAACGCGCCGCGACGTCAATTTCGAGAACCGGGCGTGATGCGTCGCCGATCATGATTGAGTCCGTGCCGCGACCCGCCTGGCCAACGCCTCCGAGGCCGCCAGCGCGACCAGCGCGAGCACGACCGCGATCACCACGAGCCTGAACGCGCCCGCGTCCCCGCCCGGCGTTTGGGTGAAGACGAACAGCGCCAGCGGTAGCGTCCGGGTTTCGCCCGGAATGTTGGAAACGAATGTGATGGTGGCACCGAACTCTCCCAGGCTGCGGGCGAAGGCGAGGATGACGCCGGCGAGCACGCCGGGCGCAGACAGCGGCAAGGTCACGGAAAAGAAGACCCCCAAGGGCCGGGCGCCGAGGGTGCGCGCAGCATCCTCGAGGCCGCGGTCCACCGATTCCATCGAAAGCCGGATCGCCCGGACCATCAGCGGGAAGGCCATCACCGCCGAGGCGATGGCCGCCCCTTTCCACGTGAAGACGACGGTGACGCCGAAGACGTCAAAGAGCCAGGCGCCGACGGGACCGCGGCGGCCGAGCAGGATCAACAGCACGTATCCGACCACGACCGGCGGCACCACCAGGGGCAGATGCACCAGCCCGCTTACGAAGGCCTTGCCCGGAAACCGCCGCCGCGCGAGCAGCCAAGCGACACCGATGCCGAAGGGCAAGCTGCACAAGACCGCCCAAAGGGCGACCCGAAGGCTCAAGGCGATGGCCTCGGTCTCGAGCGGGCTCAGGGCCCACCAAGGCGTCTGGCCGTCCATGTCCGATCTAGGGTGTAGGCCTAGCGAGCGCGACGAACCCGTGGGTGGCGAGGATCGAGGCGGCCGCGGGCGACGTGAGAAGCGCGAAGTAACGGCGCGTCGCCCCATCGTCGCGCCCGGCGACGATGGCAATCTCATAGCGGATCTGCGGGTGGGTCGATGCCGGGAACGTCGCCGCGATCCGGACCCGTGGATTGGATTTCGCGTCGGTCGAATAGGCGAGGCCGGCAGCGGCCTCGCCTCGCTCGACCAGGGCGACGGCGGCGCGGGTGTCCTGGGTGCGGGCGAGTTTCCCCGCAACGCCTTGCCACAATCCGAGGGATTCAAGCGCCGCCTTGCCGTACGCTCCCGCCGGCGCGTGGTCGGGATCGGCGATCGCAAGCCTGCCGTCGCCAAGCCGCTCGGCGAGCGGGAACCCGGGCTCGGCGGCAAGTTCGAGCGAACTCGCCGCTGGCACGATGAGAACCAGCCGGTTGCTTGCCAGGGAGACGCGGCTCTCGGCCACGATAGCGCCCAGTTCCGCGACGTGGTCCATCCATCGCGTGTTCGCCGAGACGAAGACGTCGACGGGCGCGCCATTGACGATCTGCTGGGCCAGCGATCCGCTCGAGGCAAACGAGGCGCGGGCGCCGCCGTACCCCTTTTCGGAATAGAGCGCGTTCACGGCCGAGATCACCAGATTGGTGCTGGCGGCGGCGAAGATCGTCACGGTGTCCGCCCTTGCGGCGTGCGTCGGGTTCGCCCAGAGGATCGTGGCCACGAATGCGACGGCGGCGACGTCGCGCGCTTTTCGGCCCCCCATGGTCGCGTCAGTTGTGGGCGGTCCCGGGCGCGATCTCGACTTCAGCGATCACGGCCGGGGCTCCGTCGCGAAGGGCGTTGAAGAAGCAGCTTCGCCGACCGGTATGGCAGGCCACGCCTTTCTGGTCGACAAGCACCAACAGCGCATCGGCGTCGCAGTCCCAGCGAAGGTCCACGAGCGCCTGGGTGTGGCCCGACGTCTCGCCCTTGCGCCAAAGCTGTGCCCGCGATCGCGACCAGTAGCAGACCTGGCGCGTGCGTAGTGTCTCGGCGATCGCGTCGGCGTTCATCCAGGCCAGCATCAGTACCTCGCCCGAATCATGCTGCTGGGTAATTGCCGGAACGAGGCCACTGTCGTTGAATCGAATGGCGTCCGCCACCGCGGCAAACGCCGCCACTTCCGGGTTGTCGCTCATGGTTTCGACTCCATCGCGTCGAAGCGCAATAATTCGGCCGATTTCTCCGAACAAGTCAATCGAATGCCCCCCGGGCGTGCTGATTTGCGCGCGGGCCTCTCACGCGGCCCGGTTCATGCGTGCGAAGCCCTTGTCCAGGTCCGCAATCAAGTCGTCCGGGTGCTCGAGACCGACGTGGATACGAAGTCCCGGTTCCGCATGCGGCCATGGGGTCGCGGTGCGCGACCGGCTCGGGTAGGTGGGAACGATCAGGCTTTCGAACCCGCCCCAGCTGAACCCCATGCCGAAAAGCTCCATGCCGTCCAGCATGGCGCTCACCGCATTCTTCGAGCAATTTCTTAGACTAAGCGCAAAAAGTCCTGAACTACCTGTGAAATCTCGTTTCCAAATCTCGTGTCCAGGGCAGCTCGGAAAGGCCGGATGCAACAGCAGCTCGACTTCCGGCCGCTCGGCGATCCAGCGCGCGATCGTGAGGCCGTTTTCCTGGTGGTGCGGTAGCCGGGCGGCGATGCTTCGCAGCCCCCGAAGACCCAAGTAGCAGTCGTCGGGACCGGCCGCGTAACCGAGCTGCACCGCCGTCGATTTGACCTGTTCGAATAGGGCTGCGGTCGTGGTTACCGCGCCCAGCATGGCGTCAGAGTGGCCGACGATGTACTTGGTCGCGGCGTGGACGCAGACGTCGACCCCGTGTTCGAACGGCTGGAAGTAGAGCCCGCCGCTCCAGGTATTGTCCATGATCACGGTGGCGCCGGCGGCGTGGGCGGCGGCGGCAATCGCGGGAATGTCCTGGACTTCGAAGGTGATCGAACCGGGCGCCTCGACAAAGACCACTTTCGTTTCCGCGCGCAACAGATCGGCGATGCCGGACCCGATCATCGGGTCGTAGTAGGTGGTCTCGACGCCGAAATCCTTGAGCAACCCGTCGCACAGGCGGCCGCGCGTCGGCCCGTAAACGTTGTCGGTAACCAGCACGTGGTCGCCCGCCTTCAGGAAGGCGATCAGCGAGCAAGCGATGGCCGCGAGGCCCGAAGGAAACGAGACGCATCGCTCGCCGCCCTCGAGGGCGGCGACCGCGGCCTCGAAGGCCTGGGTTGTCGGCGTCCCGTAACGCCCGTAGCGGACGCCCTCGTAGGGCGAATTCTCGCTCGATTCGAGGTCCGCGACCGTCGGGAAGATGACCGTCGAGGCGTGGTAGACCGGCGGGTTGACGATGCCGAAGTTGGATCGAGGGTCGCGTCCGGCATTGACGATGCGGGTTTCCTTCTTCATGGGCGGTGCGCTCTTTCGGTGTTGGGTGGCACGTGTGACGAGATCATGGCACGTGTAAGGTGGTCATTTTGGCAGCCGAGTCCCGGGCGGACCAGGGCGTTGTCGCGCGCACCTAGCCGAAGGTGCCCGAAAGCCTGGGATCGTCGATGCGCAGCCGTTCTTGGCGCACGGGAACGAATCCGGTGCGCTGGTACATGCTGAGCGCGCGCGGATGGTCGAGGGTGCAGGTGTGGGCCCAGACCCGCTCGGGCCCATAGGTCCAAGCCTGGTCCACGGTCCAACGCATGAGATACCGCCCCAGGCCCCGGCCGATGAAATCTGGCATCAGGCCCAGATAGGCGATCTCGATTTCGGGTTCCCGCCGCCGATCGATCTCGCCGTAGCCCGCGGGAACGCCGCCGACGTAAAGAACGTAGATTTCGACTCCGTCGTCGTGGATGACGGCGCCGAGCGCCTCGTCATCCATCAGCCGGCGTTCGTACCATAGCCACGCGTCGCCAACGGTGTTGTACAGGAATCGGTAGAAGGGAATGCCTGGGCGTTCGGCGCGCATCAGGGCGAGCCGCGAGACCAGCGGGACCGGCGGCAGGGGCGCGCTCGGCGGCTCGTTCATCTCCATATAGGTGATGACGCATTCGATCTTGCGGGCGCGGGTCGCCTTGCGGGGCTTCGAAGCGGCCCGGGACCGCCCGGTGCGGCGCGCAGGCATCAGCTTTCGCTGTCCTCGGTGGTGCCGGCCGGGCGCAGGGCCTGCAGAAATTCGATCGGGAGCGGGAAGACAATGGTCGAGGTACGCTCGCCGGCGATGTCGTGGAGCGCGCCGATGTAGCGAAGATGCAGCGCCTTGGGATTGCCCGACAGAATCTCGGCCGCGTTGAGAAGCTTCTCGGCCGCTTGCAGCTCGCCCTCGGCGTTCAGGATCTTGGCCCGTCGCATACGTTCGGCCTCGGCCTGCTTGGCGATCGCCCGGACCATGCTCTGGTCGAGATCCACGTGCTTGAGCTCGACGTTGGAAACCTTGATGCCCCAGGCGTCGGTCTGCTCGTCGAGAATCCGCTGGATGTCGGCGTTCAGCCGGTCGCGCTCGGCCAGCATTTCGTCGAGCTGCTGCTGGCCGAGCACCGAGCGCAGCGTCGTCTGGGCGAGCTGACTGGTGGCGGCCTCGAAGTTCTCGACCTGAATGATCGCCAACTGGGCATCGAGCACCCGGTAGTAGACGACCGCGTTCACCTTGACCGAGACGTTGTCGCGCGAGATCACGTCCTGGGTGGGGACGTCGAGGACGCGGATGCGTAGATCCACCCGCACCATCTGCTGGACGATCGGGACGACGATGATCATCCCCGGTCCCTTCACTTTCCAGAATCGTCCCAAGAGGAAGATCACGCCGCGTTCGTATTCGCGCAGGATTCGCAGCGAATAGAGAATCAGCACAAGAATCAGAAGCGCGAGCACGTAGGGCGCGAAGGCGCTAACCATGGTCATTGATTACCCCCGTCTGGTTGGGGTTCGACGACGAGCGTCAGTCCGTGAATCGCGGCGACGCGAACCCGTTGGCCCGGCTCGAGCGGCACCTGGGCGGACGCGCCCCAGACTTCCCCGTGGGCCCGGACCCGGCCCTCATCCCCCGACCATTCGATCACCCGGCCCGCCTCGCCGATCATCTCTTCGTGGCCACTTACCACGGGCCGTCGCCGCGCCTTCAAGGCCATGGCGACGACGATCAGGAAGAATCCCGCACTGGTCGCAGTCACGGTCGCAATTACCGGCCACGCGATGCTGAAATCGGCCTGGTCGGTCTCGAACAGGATGACGGAACCGATGGCGAAGGCCGCGACACCGCCCAATCCGAGCGCGCCGAAGCTAGGCGCGAAGACCTCGCCTACCATGAGCGCGATCCCGAGAAGGATGAGCGCAAGGCCGGCGAAGTTGATGGGCAATACGTGAAGCGCAAAGAAGGCGAGGAGCAAGCTGATGGCGCCGACGACTCCCGGGACCACCGCGCCGGGATGGGAGAATTCGAAAATCAGTCCGTAAATGCCGATCAGCATCAGGATATAGGCGATGTTCGGGTTGGTGATGACGGCGAGAAGCTCGGTCCGCCAATCGGGGTCGAGCACGACGACTCGGGCCTCGCGGGTGGCGAGGGTTCGCGCACCGTCGGCGAGGGTGACCGTCCGGCCGTGAATCTTGGCGAGCAGTTCGTCCAGGTCGTCCGCCATCACGTCGATGACGCCTGCTTGCAAGGCGTCCTTGGCCGCGAGGCTCGCCGCTTCGCGCACCGCCTTTACGGCCCAGTCTGCGTTGCGCCCGCGCATCTGGGCGAGGCTTCGGATGTACGCGGCCGCGTCGTTGACCGCCTTGTCGGCCATCGTCGGCTTCGGCCCCGCCTTCGACGGCTCGCCCCCATTTTCAGCCTCGGGCTTCTCTGCGCCTTTGGCTTCTTCGTCGGATTTTTCGGCGCCGCCCGCATCGTCCTCGGGCTTCTTGGGCGCCGATCCCGGCAGGCCGCCGAGCTGGACCGGGGTGGCGGCGCCGAGATTCGTCCCCGGCGCCATTGCGGCGACGTGGCTGGCATAGAGAATGTAGGTGCCGGCGCTCGCCGCCCGCGCCCCGCTCGGCGACACGTAGACGGCCACAGGCACCGGCGAGGCCAGGATGGCGCGAATGATCTCGCGCATCGACGTATCGAGTCCGCCCGGCGTGTCCATGCGAAGAACGACGAGCTCGGCGCCTTGTTCGGCGGCCCCGGTCACGCCGCGGGCGATGTAATCGCTGGTTGCCGGGCCGACCGCGTCGGCGAGCGTGAGCAGGACCACGGGGCGTTCGTCCGCGCCCGCGGCACCCGCGGCGACAGGGGCGAGCAGGGCGAGGACGAGGGCGGAAATTGCCAGCGGTTTGGACATGGGCATCCGCTGCTGCGAGCGGCCGATCGCTATGGTCCGCAGGCCCGCCGCCGTCGCGGGGACCGGACGGAAGTCACACAGAATGGCACGTTATCAGTTTTGTCGAATCGGAGCCAAGGGCTGAACCCGCACGCGGGTTTACGCGCCCCCGGTCTCGGCCGGGGTCTCGTCCTGAGCGCCCCATTCGGCCCACGAGCCGTCGAATACGGGCACGTTCTCGTGACCGAGCAGATAAAGCCCGAAGGCGCCGAGCCCGGCGATGACGCCCGAGCCGCAACTGATGGCGACGGGCTTGGCGAGATCGACTCCGGCGCCAGCGAATGCAGCCGCGATTTCGTCCGCCGGGCGAAGCGTGCCGCCGCGTTCGCGATCCACCAGGCGGACGCCATGGAGATGGACGCTGCCGGGAATGTGGCCATCTTTTTTTACGCCCCAGGGCTCTGATTCGCGCCCCGCGAAGGCGTCGGCGTTGCGGGCGTCCACGACCTGCTCGGCCCGGCTCTCGAGATTTGCCACCATGTCTGCCAAGCCACGCACGAGATTGGGGTTCATGCGCGTGGTGAAGTTCGCGGGCGCCGGTGTCGGGCTGCCCGCCTCGATGGGGCGTTCCTCCGCCAGCCATTTCGGCATACCGCCGTCAAGGAGCGCCACGTTGTCGTGGCCGAAGACGCGAAACATCCACCAAACACGCGCGGCCGCAACGTAGTACCCCGAGCGGTCGTAGACCACGATCCGGTGGCCGTCGCCGAGACCGAGGGCCGAAACCTGGCGGGCGAACTGCTTGGCCCCCGGGATCTGATGGACGATCGGGGTTTCGTGGTCGCATATCTCGTCGATGTCGAAATGCACCGCGCCGGGGATGTGTGCGTTTTCGAATTCATTGCGCGCGTCGCCGGCCCCGGGTCCGTACCATGTGGCGTCGACGACGCGTACGCTCGCGTCGCCTAAGTGCGCCGC
This sequence comes from Rhodospirillales bacterium, assembly GCA_030746935.1. Taxonomy (GTDB): domain Bacteria; phylum Pseudomonadota; class Alphaproteobacteria; order Rhodospirillales; family JASLLV01; genus JASLLV01. Next base: position 32,390 of record JASLLV010000002.1, read on the forward strand.
CAGCCATTCGGTGCCGACAAGCGCATCGGGATTCGCGTACTCCATGGATCGAGTCTCCGGTTGCGGATCACGAGGCGGGCCGCGCGACGACCCGCGCGGGCGCGCCGTCCGAGCCTTCGATGTTGAGGGCCAGGAACATGAGGTCCACGCGCTGTCCGGCCAGCGCCCGGACGTTGCGCAGGTTCTCGGCAATCAGGACGCCGCGGCCGAGGAGGATATGGTGGACCGGGAAGTCGAAGACCGCCATCCCCTCGCGCACGGCCGCGTTGCGCGGCGCGTCCGGGCTTCCGAAGTCGACGCCCAGAAGCTTGACGCGGTGGTCCACCAGCCAATGGGCCGCATCGGCGCTGAGATAGGGGTGGCTGGGGTAGTTCTCTTCGTTCGGCCGGTCCGCCCAGCCGGTATCGAGGAGCACCATATCGCCGGGCTCGAGCGCCGGTTCTTGTGATTCGAAGTCGGCCGCCTCGATCGCCTCGCAAGCGCCGCGCTCGATCTGCCAAACGACCCCGCTGCCATAGAGCCTGTCGAGGGGGATCTCGTGGAATGCGGGTCCGCCGGCGAGGAAGTGGATGGGTGCGTCCACGTGCGTTCCCGAGTGGCACGACATATGGATTTCGGTCAGGTTCAAGGGATCGGCAGGCAGCGATCGGGTTCGGGGAAAATGGGGCTCGAGATCCTCGTCCCAATTGGGCATGGCCGGATTGAGCACGTGGGAAAGGTCGGTCCACGCCCCGCCCGGCGCCGGCGCGGGTTCCGCGGGTACGTCGATCCAGCCGGCCCAGCCGGCGGTTTTGGAATCGGGTGTCTCACACATGCGGTCTCGCTTGCGAATGGGCGGACGCGAAGCGGGCGAGTATGGCGGGCGCCGAAAGCGTGCGCAACTTCGAGCGGTAGGCGGGATGCGAGGTGCGCGATCAGGTCTCGACCGGGGTGTCCCGGCGGTTGCCCCACTCGGCCCATGAGCCGTCGTAGATCGCGGCGCCGTCGTAGCCGATGAGGTGGAGTGCGAAGACGATCACCGCGGCGGTCACGCCCGAGCCGCAGGTGGCGACCACCGGCCGCGCGGGATCGACGCCGGCGTCGGCGAAGGCCGTCGCGATTTGGCCGGGTGGGCGGAGACGGAAGTGGTTTTCGGGGTCGTAGAAGGCGTTGAACGGCAGATTGCGGCTGCCGGGAACATGTCCACGCCTAGCCGTCGGCCGAGGTTCGTCTTCCGCGCCCTTGAAGCGGGGGCGAGCCCGCGCATCCACCACTTGGGCGGGGCCGCCGTCCAGATTGGCGAGAACTTGGTCGCACGATCTGACCAACTCGGGGTGGAACGTCGCCGCAAAAGGCCGGCGCGGCGGCGCGGGGGTTCCGCTTTCGGTCTCGCGTCCTTCGGCGAGCCAACCAGGCAAACCGCCGTCGAGCACCGCTACGTCGTCGACGCCGAAGGCGCGAAAGGTCCACCAGACGCGCGCCGCGGCCATGAAACCGCCGTTGGCGTCGTAAACGACGATCCGGTCGCCCGAGCCGATCCCGAGCGCCTCGACGCATGACGAAAACCGCGCGGCGCTGGGCAGCATGTGGGGAAGCTCGGTCCCGGGTGCGCAAATCTCGTCCACGTCGAAAAACACCGCGCCGGGGATGTGGGATTGTGCGAACTCGGCGCGCGCGTGCCGCTTCATGGCGGGAAGGAAAAATGTCGCGTCGATTACGCGAAGATCCGCCGCGCCGAGGTTGGCGGCCAGCCAGTCGGTGCCGACGAGGGCGCCGGAATCGGGGTGCGCGGTGTCGCCGCGAGTGGGCTGATTCCCCGAAGGGGTCATGTCATTCCAGCCAACCCGGCACCGGCAGGCCGCGTTCGCGTAAAAATTTCGGGTTGAACAGCTTGCTCTGATAGCGGGTGCCAAAGTCGGCGAGGATGGTCACGATGACATGGCCGGGGCCGAGCGCATGCGCGAGCCGGAGGGCGCCGGCGACGTTGATGCCGGTCGAGCCTCCCATACAAAGCCCCTCGTGCTGCAAAAGATCGAAGACGATCGGCAGTGCTTCGGCGTCCGGAATCTGGAAGGCTTCGTCCACAGGTGCGCCTTCGAGGTTCTTGGTGATCCGCCCCTGGCCGATCCCTTCGGTGATCGAGTCTCCTTCCGCCTTCAGCTCGCCGTGCTTGTAATAGTTGTAGAGGGCGGCGCCCATGGGATCGGCAAGGGCGATGGTAACGGCGGGGTTGCGTTCCTTAAGCGCTACGCCGACGCCGGCGAGCGTGCCCCCGGTGCCGACCGCTGAGACGAAGCCGTCGACCGCGCCACCCGTTTGCTCCCAAATCTCGGGCCCCGTTGTCTCGTAGTGGGCGCGCCGGTTGGCGACATTGTCAAACTGTTGGGCCCAGATCGCGCCGTTGGGCTCGGACGTGGCCAACTCTTCTGCGAGACGCCCCGAGAAGTGGAGGTAGTTGTTCGGATCCTTGTAAGGGACGGCGGGCACCTCACGCACGTCGGCGCCGCAAAGGCGAAGCGTGTCCTTCTTTTCCTGGCTCTGGGTGTCGGGGATGACGATGACGGTGCGATAGCCTAGCGCGTTGCCGACCATGGCCAGCCCAATCCCGGTGTTGCCGGCGGTGCCCTCGACGATCACGCCGCCGGGCTTCAAGAGGCCCCGTTCCTCGGCGTCACGAACGATGTAAAGAGCGGCGCGATCCTTAACCGAGCTTCCGGGGTTGAGGAATTCGGCCTTGCCGAGAATCTCGCAACCCGTGGCCTCGGACGCCGCATTCAGGCGGATCATCGGCGTGTTGCCGATGGTCCCGAGAAATCCGTCGCGAACGTCCATGGCGCGCACCGCCTCAGCCATCTTCGCCGGCGCGCCAGCTCTCGCGCAACCGGACGTGATTTGCCCGGAACCACTGAAGCGCGATGATGGTCATGGCGTTGACGATCGCGCCTGAATCGAGGAGCGCGAAGGCGTCGGCGGGGGGCAGGGCGAACACGCGCAGATCCTCGTTCTCGTGGTCGAGGCCGTGGATACCGCCTGCGTTCGAGGCGTCGACGCGACCGCAATATACGAACACGGTCTCCGACGAGCCTCCGGGGCTCACCAGATAGCGGCACACGGAAACGAGGTCGGTGAGATGGCAACCCGTCTCTTCAACGATCTCGCGGTAAGCCACGTCTTCCGGCGTCTCGCCCTCTTCGATGATCCCGGCGACGCATTCCACCAGCCAAGGTCCGTGGTTTCCGGCGCACAGCGGTGATTGCAAAGCCGCGTGGGCACCGGTTCGGAATTGCTCGATGAGCACGAGAAGATCGAGATCGGGGTCATAGGGCAGGACGGCGGTGGCGTGAGAGCGTTCGAACACCTCGCGCGTCATCGAATCGCTCCAGCCCCCGGCGAACAGGCGGTGACGCAGGCAATAGCGGTCGATCTGGAAATACCCCTTGAAGGGCGTTGTCTTTTCGATGATCTCGACGTCGTCTTCGGTCATGGAGGTTCCGAATGGCGAATCGGCTCGGCGCGGGCAGTACCCTCTTTGTGCGCGAAGGCGCGTCTTTTGTCGAGTCGGCCGACGTGCATCTTGGAAGGGAGCTGGGGCGGCGGACTGATCGGCGTGGATGGGGGCGCTAAGATGTGGGCGCGCACGAAAGGGAAGGGAGGGTGAGATGGCGGAGAGGACTGAACGAATCACGTTCGCGGGATCCGGCGGCGAGGCCCTGGCAGCACGGCTGGATACGCCGCCGGGAGCCCCCATCGCCTATGCCTTGTTCGCCCACTGTTTCACCTGCACCAAGGACATCTTCGCGGCGTCTCGGATCGCCGCCGCGCTGACCGGGCACGGGATCGCAGTGCTCCGCTTCGATTTCACGGGCCTCGGCAGCAGCGAGGGTGAATTCGCGAACACCAACTTCTCGTCCAACGTCGACGATCTGGTCGCGGCCGCGGATTTCTTGCGCGCCGGCCACGCCGCGCCGAAGCTTCTGATCGGTCACAGTCTCGGCGGCGCGGCGGTGCTCGCCGCGGCCTCGCGCGTGCCCGAGTCCGAGGCCGTCGTCACCATCGGGGCGCCGGCGGAACCCGCCCACGTCGCCCATCACATGGCGGACGCCCGCGCCGAGATCGAAGCCCGCGGCGAGGCCGAGGTCCTGTTGGTGGGCAGACCCTTTCGCATCAAGAAGCAGTTCCTGGAAGACATCGAAGCCCGGAAGCTCGAAGGTGACATCGGCGGGTTGCGAAAGGCGCTGCTCGTGTTCCACGCGCCCCGCGATACGATCGTCGGAATCGACAATGCGGCCCGCATCTTCCAGGCGGCGAAACACCCCAAGAGCTTCGTTTCGCTCGACGGCGCCGACCACCTTTTGTCCAAGCACGAGGACGCGATCTATGTCGCCCAAGTGACCGCGGCCTGGGCCGAGCGTTACCTCGGGCCGGCACCCGCAAGCGAATCATTCGCGCCGCCGCTTGCCGAGTCCGGTGAAGTGGTGGTCGCGGAATCGGGGGCGGATGGGTTGGCGCAATCGATCTCGTTCGGCGGCCGCCATGACTTCGCGGCGGACGAGCCGGCGAGTTTCGGCGGCGCTCGGCGCGTGCACCACCATGACGCTCAGGATGTATGTGCGGCGCAAAAAAATGGCGCTGGAACGTGCGAGCGTGCGGCTCCGTCACGACAAGATCCACGCCGCCGACTGCGCCGAGTGCAAGACCCGCGAGGGCCGGATCGACCTGATCGAGCGCGAGATCGAACTCACCGGCACGCTGAGCGCCGACCAGCGCGCCCGACTCATCGAGATCGCCGACAAATGCCCGGTGCACCGCACGCTCCATTCCGAGGTGCAGATCGTGACGCGGGAAAGAGAGGCGGAGCCCTCTTGATGGCTTGAGGGTTTTGCCGCCCGCTCAATGGAAGTCGCGCGACGACAGCCGGATCGAGGTTCGCGCCTTTGCTTGGTCCGGGAGGCGGGCGGCGTCTTCGAGGCGCCCGAGCAGATCCGTCAAGTCGAACACCTTCTCCGCGAGCACGTGGATGACGATGCCTTCGCGCTGCACGCGTCCCTCGACGCCGAGGACCGAGGCACCCAGCACGGCCTTGCGGAACTTTTCGAAGACGGCGGACCAGACGATCAGGTTGGCGACGCCGGTCTCGTCCTCGATGGTGGCGAAGATGACGCCGTTGGCGCTTGCCGGGCGCTGGCGCGCGATCACCAGGCCGGCAACCTTGACGGACCGGCCGTGGGGGATGTGCGCGAGGTCGGCCGCGCGCACGAATCCGCGTGATTCGAGATCGTCGCGCAGGAACGCCATGGGGTGACACCTGAGCGAGAGTCGGACCGCGCGGTAGTCCTCGGCCACTTCTTCGCCCAAGGCCATGGGCGGCAGGACGACGGCGGGTTCGCTGGCGATCTGCCCGTCGCCGCTGCGATCGAACAGCGGCAGCGCGTCGTCGTTCAGGCCGCGGACCCCCCACAGGGCCTGGCGCCGGCTCAAACCCAGCGATGCGAGGGCGTCAGCCCGGGCCAGTGTGGCGAGCGCCGCCTTGCCGAGTCCGGTTCGCCGCCACAGTTGCGTGAGCGCTGGGTAGCCCGCGTCCCGGGCCTGGACGATGGTCTCGGCGGCGTCGCGCCCCAGCCCCTTGATCTGGCGGAGGCCGAGTCGCAGCGCGATTCCACCTTCGCCCAGCTCGAGCGTGCAGTCCCAATCACTCGCGTTCACGTCCACGGGCCGCACCTCGGCGCCGTGCTCGCGCAAATCGCGGACGATCTGAGCCGGCGCATAGAAGCCCATGGGCTGGCTGTTCAAAAGCGCGCAGGCGAAGGCGGCCGGATAGTGGTGCTTCAGCCAGGCAGAGACGTAGACCAGAAGCGCGAAGCTGGCGGCGTGCGATTCCGGAAAGCCGTAATCGGAGAAGCCCTCGATCTGCTTGAAGCAACGCTCGGCGAAGTCGCGGGCGTAGCCGCGCGCCAGCATACCGTCGATGAAACGGGACTCGAAGCCGTGGATCTGGCCGAAGCGGCGGAAGCTGGCCATGGCCCGGCGCAAGCCGTCGGCCTCGGCCGGGGTGAAGCCGGCGGCGACGATGGCGATCTTCATGGCCTGCTCCTGGAAGAGCGGCACGCCCAAGGTCTTGTCCAGCACCCGGCGCAGATCCTCGGACGGATAGTTCACCACTTCGACGCCGGCGCGGCGGCGCAAATACGGGTGCACCATGTTGCCCTGGATGGGCCCGGGCCGGACGATCGCCACCTCGATCACCAGGTCGTAGAAGTTGCGGGGCTTGAGGCGCGGCAGCATGCTCATCTGCGCCCGGCTCTCGACTTGGAAGACACCCATCGAATCGGCCCGACACAGCATCTCGTAGACGGCCGCGTCCTCGGCCGGCACGGTGGCGAGCGTAAGCGGGCGGTCATGGTGGCGCGCGAGCAACGCGAAGGCCTTGCGCACGCACGTCAGCATGCCGAGGCCGAGGAGATCGATCTTGAGGATTCCGAGCTGGTCGAGATCGTCCTTGTTCCACTCGATGACCGTCCGGTCCTCCATGGCCGCGTTCTCGATGGGCACCACCTCGCACAAGGGACCCCGGGTCACCACCATGCCGCCGGTATGCTGCGAGAGATGCCGCGGGAAGCCGACCAGCTCTGCGACCAGGGCGCGGGTCAGGCGCACGGCGCGCGCGTCCGGATCAACACCTGCCTCGCGGACGCGGGCGTCCGTGACCTCTTCGCGCGCGCGCCGCCACGACGCGCTCTGGAGCGCGAGGATCGCGTCCTCGCTTAGCCCCATCGCCTTGCCGACCTCGCGGATGGCGCTCTTGGTCCGATAGGTGATGGTGGTGGCGGTCATGCCGGCGCGCTCGCGGCCGTATTTCCCGTAGACGTACTGGATGACCTCTTCGCGCCGCTCGTGTTCGAAATCCACGTCGATGTCTGGCGGCTCGTCCCTCTCGGCGCTGACGAAACGCTCGAACAAGAGATCGATGCGATTGGGATCGACCGCCGTGATGCCAAGGCAATAGCAGATCGCCGAGTTGGCCGCCGAGCCCCGGCCCTGGCACAGGATTCCGCGGCTTTGCGCGAACCGGATGATGTCGTGGACAGTCAGGAAGTAGGGTGCATAGCCGAGCCGGTCTATGAGCGCGAGCTCGTGGGCGATCTGGGCGGCGATCTTGGCGGGAACGCCTTTGGGATAGCGCGCGTCGGCGCCGGCGCGGGCGAGGCGGGCCAGCTCTTCTTGCGGCGTGCGTCCGCCCGGCACCGGATCGACGGGATATTCGTAGCGGAGCTCGTCCAGGTCGAAGGCGCATGCCCCGGCGATCTCCATCGTCCGCGCGAGAGCCGCCGGGTGGACGTGGAAGAGCCGCGCCATCTCGGCCGCCGGCTTCAAGTGTCGCTCGGCGTTGGCGGCCAGGCGAAAGCCCGCCTCGGAGATGGTGCAGTGCTCGCGGATGCACGTGAGCGCATCGTGGAGCGGCCGACGTTCGGGGATGTGCGCGTGCACGTCGTTGGTCGCCACCAGCGGGACCCGGCTTCTCTCGCCGAGATCGGCGAGCGCCGCCAACCGCCGGGCGTCGTCGCCGCGACAGAGATTATGGGCGGCGAGAGAGAGCCTGCGTCCGAAGGCGTCGCGCAATCGCCCGAGCGTCGCGGCAAAGGCGGCGTCGGGAACCCGCGGCGGCACCGCGATCGCCATCTGGCCGGCGCCCCGGGCGAAGACTTCACCCTCGAGAATGTCGTCGATGGTCAGCGTGCATGCGCCCTTGGCCGCGCGCCGCTTGCCGAGCGTGAGCAGGCGCGAAAGCCGGCCGTAAGCCGCGCGGTCGGTGGGGAAGAGAAGCAGGCTTGGGGTGCCGTCCGCGAAATCGAGGCGGCTTGCGACCACGAGTTTGATGCCGGCCGCCTTGGCGGCGACGTGCGCCCGGACCACGCCTGCGAGCGTGTTGCGATCGGCGATGGCGATGGCCCCGTGGCCGAGCTCGGCGGCGCGCGCCACCAGCTTATCGGGGTGCGAGGCGCCCCTTAGGAAGCTGAAGTTGCTGCTTGCCTGCAGCTCGGCATAGGCGGTCATGGGGCAGCGCTCCTCGATCCAAGGAGATCCGGATCCCCGAAATGGCGGCCGGTGCCGGCGAATTCGGCTCTCACGCGAACAACCCGTGCAGATACCAGCGTGGCCTGACGCCGGGACGGTAGGGGCCTTCGCGATAGACCCAGAAACGCCGGCCGTCCGCGTTCTCCACCCGGTAGTAGTCGCGAACCCGGTGTGAAGACGAAAGCTCGTTCACGTCCTCCCGCCACCACTCGGGCCCGATGCGCTCGGGTCCCTCGGCACGGGCCACCCGATGCTGGCGGCGGCGCCAGCGAAACATCACCGGCGCTTCATCGGGGACCGGCGCCATGACCTCGATGGGTTCGGGCCAGGGCAAAAGCTGAAGCGGGCGCGGCGCCGGCGGTGGGACGTGCGCGTGCGCGCTGGCGTCTTCGGGCTGGGCGAGGGCGGAGACTTCGCGAAAGGCCCGTTCCGGAATATGGCTGGCCTGCGGTAGAAGGCGTACGACGTTGCCGGGGCCCAAGTGGTTGCCCAGACGGTCGATCAGCCGGGCGGCGGCCGCCTCTGCGCCGAGCGCACGATTCTCAAGTGCGGCATCCCGGTCGCGCGCTAGATCGAGTTGGCCGGCGGCAAGGGCGTCGACGGCGGTGGCGGCGAGCGTCATCGTCTCGACACCGAAGCCGGCGTCGAGACGCGCCAGCTTTTCGGCGAACAGCCGTGCCAGATGGGCGGGCTCGCGCACGGGCCGACTGGTGCCGACGCCGGCCCGCGCACACGTCCCGTCGAGCCGGTAGATCGTGAACTCCATCCGTCGCGCGCCCTGGTGCGCCAGCTCCAGCCGCGCACACAGTTCGGTGAGCAGCTTCTCGAACGCCCGGGCGACGTCCGCGCTGATGCGCATGGGCTCGGCGAAGGCGAGGCGGACGCGAAAGGCCGGCGGCGGCCGCCGGGGCGAGATGGGCTCGCCCTTGTCCCCCAGCGCCTGGTCCAGACGTTTAACAAGGACTTCGCCGAAGCGGGCGGCGAGCGGCGCGCGCGCGAGGCCCATAAGATCGCCGATCGCGCGCAGGCCCAGGCGCGAAAGCTCGTCCACCGTGGCTCCGTCCAGCCGCAGCGCCGCCACCGGCAAGGGCGCGAGCGAGCGCGCGGTCTCGCCCGGCGGGATCGCGATGCAGGCGCCGGTGGGAGCGTCCGCGAAACGGGCCGCTGCCCAGGCCGTGCCGGGGGTATCGGCGAGGGCGACCCGGGCCGCGAAGCCGAACTCCTTGAGGTGCCGGACGAGGTCCTCGAGCAAGGCGGTTTCACCCCCGAACAGATGCGCGCACCCGGTGATGTCGAGCCACAGGCCCGCGGCGGAGGCCGCGGTGCCGTCTACGGCGGTCCACGGCGAATAGCGCCCGCACCAATCAGCGAGGTTCTCGAGGGTTTGCCGTTCGCCCGCCGGGTCGGCCGCGAAGATCGTCAAACCCGGCACCAGCGCCCGCGCCGCGGCCAACGGCAGCCCGGGATGGGCGCCGGCCGCCTCGGCCGCCGGGCTGACGGCGACAAGGCGCATCCCCGCTTCCGCGCCCGCCACGGTGGCCAGGAGGAGAGGCCTAGACCGCGTGCCGGAGGCGGGGATGCGTCGGCGCCGGTTCAAGCGAATCGCCAATCGGTCCGCCACGAAGCTCGGCAACCACAGTGAAACCACCCGTCGGTTCATCTCGCCAGTCGACCAGCCAAGCCGCGAGCGCTTCCGAAAGCCCCCGGGCGCTGTTTTGCGTATGGCGTGCCGCACCTAACGGGCGCGCGCCGTCTTGCGTGTTGCGCGCAACACCCGACGGGTGCGCGCCGCGGCAGCGCGAAAGCTCCACCCGCCAGCGCGGTGTGTCGACGCCGCCGGAATCGCGCCCGTCCGGGACCAAGGGGGAGAATCCGGGGGCGGCGCCGATCCGCCAGCGCGTCACCGCCACACCCGAGGTGGGCGCGCCGTGCGCGGAGCGCAGCACGAACGCGGCGGTCCCGCCCTTCTCGGCGGCCAGTTGCAGCCGCCGCCGGGCGGTCGTCGAGACGGTCTCGGTCTCGCCCAGCACCGCGGCGAGGGCACCGCTCGCAAGGCCTTCCTCCATGGCCCACAACACGGCGGCGTCGCTGCCCGTCCGCGCCACCACCAGGCGCTCGGGGCCGAGGCCGAAGCGGGTGAGGCCCGGCCCGTAGAGACCGGGACCGCGCCGGCACCACAGCACCGGCGCACCCGTCGCGGCAGCGAAGCGTCCCAGAAGCGCGGCTGAGAAACCGGCGGCGGCAGCGTTTCCGCCGTCTGCGGACGCGCCATCGCCGACCACCTCGTGCAGCGAGGCGCGCGGCAGCCCGCCCCAGGGAAGGGCGTCGTCGATCGCAGCCGTGCCCAGGGGGAGCGCGCCCGGCCCGCCGTCGGCGGCCAGCGCCACGCCGTCGAGCTTGCGGATGCGGGCGCGCAAGCCTTCGAGCAGGGCCGGATCGGGGCGCCGCATCGGATGCACGTGCGCGCCGGGATTTGAAGGCATCTCGGGAACCTCCCTCGGGCCGGATGCTTTTTACAAAAGTTCTTGTTCTGTTCTACAGCCGATCGCGATGCCCGTCAACTTGCGCGTTGGCCCCCGCGTCACTCCGCCATTTGCGAAAGCGATACCAAAACACCGGCACCCTGTTGCCGGCGAAACAGGCCGGCGCGAAACACAGGCACCTGGACCGAAACTTACCGCAACGCAAAAAAGCCCCTCATATTCCGGTAAAAACCCCCCGTTCAATTCGGTAAAAACGGGAATCTATGATCCATATCAATGTCAAATGAGGAAGCTTGCAGTACGCAAATAGGAATTGCTACGACCGTGATGCGGTGCAACAAGCAGCTGGGAGCAGGTGTCCAATTGCACATCGTTTCATCACGCAGCAAAATCGCCCGAAAGGAGTAACGAAACACGGGAGGGTGGAAAATCGGCATCTCGCTTCTGATCGCAATCCCCGCATACGCGGCCAATCCCGCGACCATCCACTGGTTCGCCGTCCTCCGGCGGTGGCCGCCTGATGGAGGACGACATGAAGATTTCAGCCAAGACGATTCAGTGGTTGCTGCTTTCGGTAGCGGCATTCATCTTCTTTGCTGCAAACGCCCCCGCTTTCGCACAGCTCGCTCCGCTCCAAATCCCGTACATCGACGAATGGGTCGCCTCGCCCCATGCATGGCACTCGCGCGAGGCGTTTACCCACTGGAACGACGAGGGCGAAATCCCGCCTGGTCTTCCCCCATTGAGTTGGTCCACCGTTAATCCCGGATTTCCCAGATAGATTTCAATTTCGCTGACCTTTGACGCTGATTCGTATATAAGAATCAAAGTGTTGAGGAG
>JASLLV010000030.1 GCA_030746935.1 Rhodospirillales bacterium
CCAGCCGATACGGATGCTGCCTCGCTTTTGAATCTCCTCGAGAAGGTCAGGCGCATTCGCGCAATTCGCCGCTCCGGCGATGCCGGCACGGCCAAGGCCATTGCGGCGACAGCCGCGACGGCAGTGGAACGAATGGTCATCTTATGTCCTCTCCTGGTCCAATCGACCTCGGACCGCCCCGATTCGCATCGCACGATCGGGTGGACGTGCCGGGCCAATTTCGTTTGTCGATTTGGTTCGACGCCAGATTAAGCGAACGGCTTTACGCGGACAACCGGGTCCGCTCCGGATTCCTCCGGTTCGCGTTTGCGCTCACTAGGCGGCGCTCGCGCGTCCGCCCGCCCGCCGTGATCCGGACGCGGGGCTGGAAACCTCAGGCCCCGGTCCGTTGCGATTTCCAGTCGATATCGGGCAAGCCGGTCGCCGTCGTGCCGCCGTCCACCGCCAGCGTCGCCCCGGTGATGTAGGAGGCCGCGTCGGAGGCCAGGAACAGGATCGCGCTGGCGACCTCTTCGGGTCTGGCGACCCGGCCGATCGGCGCGCGGCGGCCGATCAGGGCGACGCCTTCCTCGACCGCCATGCCGCCGTCCCGAACCTTGGATTCCATCATCTCGGTGCGGATGTCGCCCGGCGCCACCGCGTTCACCCGGACCCCGCCCGCGCCCAAATCCAGCGCCATGGCCCGGGTCATATGGATCACCCCGGCCTTGGCCACGCAGTAGGTGAACTTGCCGGGCTCGGCGTGGATGCCAAGCTCGGAGGCGTTATTGACGATCGCGCCGCTCCCTTGCGCCTTCATCTGGTGCGCGGCGGCGCGGCTCAAGTAAAAGACCGCGTTCAAATTGACCGCCATCACGTGGGCCCAGTGCGCATCGGTGGTCTCGAAGAGACTCTTGCGGTCCTTGGCGCCGGCGTTGTTAACCAAGACGTCGAGGCGCCCGAACCGCGCCACCGTCTCGTCGATCAGGCGGACGCAGAAGTCCGAGTCCGCGAGGTCGCCGGCGAGAAACCAGGCTTCGGCGCCACTCAAGCGTTCCGCCTCGGCCGCGACTTCGGCGCCCCGCTCGGCGTTCCGCCCGGTGATCGCGAGGCGCGCTCCGGCTTCCGCAAACGCTCGCGCGGTGGCGGCGCCTATGCCCGCAGTGGCGCCGGTTACCAACACAACCCGGTCCTTGAAATCCATTGCCCGCTCCCCCGCTCGCTTGCGATGCTTCGCGCCCGGTTCTACACGCCCGGCGCCGGGTGCGGCAATTCCCGAGACGGTTGGCGGTGGCGGGCCGCGCCGCCTATTCTGCAGTTCCGGCCGCGGGCAGGGCGTCGGCGTCCATCCCCGATGCCAGCAGGGCCACCATGGCGTCGTCTTCGATCTCGATCCGAAGCGCGTCGTTGAAGCGGTTGAAAAACGAGCAAAGCGCAATCCGGAGCGTGAGTTCCACCATCTCGGCCTCGTCGAAGCGATCTCTCAATGCGGCGAACAGCTTACCGTCGGGGCGGCCCGCGCGCGTCGTCACCTGGACGGCGTAGTCGCGGACCAGGCGCTCGGTCGCGTCCAGGCCGGGACAATCGTCTTCGAGGATCGCCGTAATGGTCTCGGGCGGAAGCCCGGTCTCGGCCAGCCTCGGCGCATGATGGGCGACGCAGTAGCGGCATTCATTCAGCGTCGAGACCGCCACCAGCGCAATCTCGAGGATGCGTTTCGGGATCCGGGCTTCGTCGGAAAGTTCGGCCAACAGCCCCATCACGTGGCGGAGCGCGGGCGGGCGATGGGCGATGACCGCGACTTGGTTCCTGAACGGTCCAAGCTCGCCACTGAATCGCGCATAGAGTGCCCGCAAGTCATCCGGCACCTCGTCAGGCGTCACGTCGCGTATGCGGGCCATGGCGCGCTCCTTATCCTGTGGGTTGCGTTTGGCGAGGCGCTCCTTCCTAGCATCCTTCACGTCCCCTCCCAACCACCAGACCGGGTCGATTGACGGGTGTGGCGCGCCTGCGCCATTCTGGACACGTTTGAGGCCCGTTCCGGGGCCTCCCCTCGACACCCCAATGCAGGAATTCGATCATGGGCGAGACGCTTCAAGGAAAGGTCGCGATCGTCACCGGCGCGGCTTCGGGCATCGGCGCCGCGATCGCCCGACTTTACGCGGCTGAGGGCTGCAAGGTCGTCGTCGCGGACACCAATAAGAAGGGTTGTGAGGAAGTGGCGGCCGAAGTGGGCGGCTTGGCCTCGGTCGTCGACGTTGCCGTCGAGGACCAGGTACAGGCCATGGTCGCGAGTTGCGACGAAGCCTTCGGACGCCTTGACATCCTGGTCAACAACGCCGGCATCGTTCCGCGCTGGAGCCGAGCCGAGGACACCGACTTGGGCGTCTGGGACGAGGTCTTTGCCGTCAACGTGCGCGGCGTCATGGCCTGCATCAAACATAGCCTTTCGCTGTTGGAGCGTTCCGGTGGCACCATCATCAACATGTCGTCGGGGCAGTATCTGCGCCCCGATCCCAACCAGCCCATCTACTCGTCGAGCAAGTTCGCCGTTGTCGGCCTCAGCCGCGCGATTGCGGGGCAGGTGGGGGGACGGGGGATCCGGGTCAACGCGATTTGCCCCGGCGCGGTGGCGACCGACGGGCTGATGGCACGTGTCAGGGTGCGCGAAAGCGAGAAGACCGACGGCCGCGAGCCGTTCGCCGCGTTCGACGAGGATTTCACGTCCAAGACGTCGCTGGGCCTCAGGCTCGTGGCAGACCACATCGCCGACGCCGCGCTGTTCCTCGCTAGCGACGCTTCGTCCGCCATCACCGGCGAGTATCTGGCGATCGACGCGGGCCGCCGGGGCTGAGGGGCCGGGCCTGTGCAATTCGCGCTCGCCAATATCGTCGTCAAGGAAATGCCGTTCGCCGACCAGTGCGCCTACCTCGCCTCGGTCGGCTACGACGGGATCGAGGTGGCGCCGGCCACGCTCTCGGACCAGCCCGACCGGATCGCGAAGCGCGCGCGCGCCGAGCTGCGCCACGCCGCCGAGGACGCCGGGATCGCCATCTTCGGGTTCAACTTCCTTCTCTATCACCCGCCCGGGCTTTCGATCACGGACCCCGACGACGCCGTTCGCGCCCGCACCGTCGACTTCGCCAAGCGCATGATCGATCTGTTGGCCGATCTCGGCGGACGCTACATCGTCCACGGCTCGGCCCCGCAGCGGAAGATCGCGAGCCCGGACGACGACGCCGGGCGCGCCCGCGGGATCGAGTCGTTCCGCGCCATCACGCCCGCGGCCGAGGCCGCGGGAATCGATTATTTGATCGAGCCTTTGGCGGTAAATCTTCCGCCGCTTTTTGCCGACAACTTCTTCATCAACTCGGTCGCCGAGGCGGCCGACATTGTCCGCGCCATCGCCAGTCCCAGGCTTTTCACCATGGTGGACACGCTGGCTGCGCGCAACGAAGAGCGCCAGACCGTTCCCGAGCTGCTGGATCAGTGGCTGCCGACGGGACTGGTGCACCACATCCACCTGAACGACCGCAACAAGCTGGCGCCGGGCCAGGGCGCGGACACGTTCGCCGACGTCATGGCGAGCCTGGTCAGGGGCGGCTACGATCGCTACGTCACCATCGAGCCTTTCGAGCACTTCCCCGATCCCAAGAGCCAGGCGGGCTGGGCGCTCGGCTTCGTCCGGGGCGTGCTCGAAGCGATCGAGCTTGGCGTTGCGGGCGCCGATTGACAGCTTCCGCGATTGATCTAACGTTTGCCGGGGGCGCGCGGGTTCCGGGTCGGGCGAGGGAGGAGAAATGACCGAGACCTTGTTCAAGAACTTCGCACTTCTCGACGTTCACGCGGGCGCCCTTCGCGCAGGCCTCGAGGTGCTGGTGCGCGGGCGCGAGATCGCGGCCGTCGAAGAGGGCGCGATCGCGGCGCCGGAGGCGGAAGTGGTGGACCTCGGCGGACGCACCCTTATGCCCGGGCTGATCGATTGCCACGTGCATGCGATCGCGCCGGTCATCGGCGCCGGCAAGTCCGGCTATCCGACCAAACTGCCGTCGCTGGTTCACGCGGGCGCCGGCGATGTGCTGCGCAGAACGTTGATGCGCGGCTTTACCACGGTCCGCGACTGCGCCGGCGCCGATTTGGGCCACAAGCAAGCGGTCGAGCACGGCCTGTTCACGGGTCCCCGGATGTTCGTCTCCGGCAAGGCGCTCAGCCAGACCGGCGGCCACGGCGATTTCCGCAACCGTGCCGATCTGTCCGAGCCCTGTGCGTTCGCGCATCTTGGCATCCGCTCCAGCCGGATCGCCGACGGCGTCGAAGAGGTGCAGAAAGCGGTACGCGACGAGATCCGCCTCGGCGCCGATCAGATCAAGATCATGGCGGGCGGTGGCGTCGTTTCGGACGCCGATCCCATCGATCACGTCCAGTACGGGAGCGACGAGATCGCGGCAATCGTCGACGAGGCCAGACGTTCGCACACATACGTCTCCGCCCACGCCTACACGAGCGAGTGCGTCGGTCGCGCGGTCGAGCTCGGCGTTCGCACCATCGAGCACGGCAACATGATCGACGAGGCGACCGCGAAGCTGATGGCGCGCGCCGGCGCCTATCTGGTGCCGACGCTGGTGGTCTACCAGGCCATGAAGCGCCACGCCCAAGAGATGGGACGCTCGCCCGGCTTCATGGCCAAGCTCGACGACGTCATGACCTACGGGACGCGGATGCTCGAGATCGCGCGCGCCGCCGGCGTCAAGATGGCCTACGGCACCGACCTCGCCGATATGGAGCTCGTCGACTATCAAGCCGAAGAGTTCCTGATCCGCGCCGAGGTCCTGGGCGCGGCCGAAGTCATCCAAAGCGCCACGCTTGTCGGCGCCGAGGTTGTGCGCATGGAAGGCCGCCTCGGCGTCGTGGCCGCCGGCGCGCTCGCCGATTTTCTGGTGGTCGACGGCGACCCGCTACAAGACCTAACGCTGCTCCAGAATAACGGCGAACACTTGGCCGCCATCATGAAGGACGGCCGGTTCTTCAAGAACCGGATCGCGCCCACGAATGTGGATGCGCCAAGCCCCAAGTCCCTCGAGCCGGTGGCCTGAGGGCAAGCGCGACCGCTCGCGAGAAAGGCGCCGCAAGCATGGCCCGCGCCCAGCCCGGAATCCTCACCGCCTGGCAGGACTGGGCCTCAGGCACCGACGCCCTGGTGGCCGATTGGTACAACCGTGAGCACCACGCCGAGCGCGTCGCCGTTTCCGGATTCCTGAGCGCCCAGCGCTACGTCTCCGTCCGTGGCCGGCCGCGGCATTTCATCTTCTACGAGACCAAGAGCGTGCGCACGCTGGCGTCGGCGGCCTACCGCGCCCGGCTTGACAACCCGACACCTTGGACCCGGCACGTCATGCCCAATTTCCGCAACAACGTCCGCGCCTGTCTCAGGGTAATCGCGCGGACGGGTTTGGGACGGGGCGGCGCAGTCGCGACGGTCCGGTTCGCGCACGCCGAAGGCCGCGAGGACGCGCTTCAAGCGTGGCTCACCGGGACCGCGTTCCCCGATGCGCTCGCCGCAAACGGCATCGTCTCGGCCGAGCTGTGGCGCGCGGACGCCGACGTCACCGGACTCGCGTCCGCCGAGCGCGCGCTTCGTCCCGGCGGCGACGCAGACGTCCAGTGGGTGGCGATGCTGAGCGCGAACACGCCGGGTGAGCTACAAGCCGTTTGCCGCGACATCCTTCCGGCCGCGGCCTGGAAGCGCCACGGCGCCGCCGCCCGGCCCCACCTCGGCATCTACCGCCAGGTGTTTTCGCTGCACCGAACCACGAATTGACTCAGCTCTAGGCGCGGCCGAATTTCCGTCTAGACCGGTGGGTGCAGCTCGTGGAACCCGGTCGCCTGCTCGAACGCGTGGCCAAGGCCGACGAGCAGCGGCTCGGCCAGGAAGTGGCCCACGAACTGGATGCTCAGCGGCAGGCCGTCGCCATTGAGGCCGCAGGGCAGCGAAATCGTGGGTAGGCCCGAAAAGTTGGTCGGCGCGGTGAAGCGCAAGCGCCAGGGATCCCACTCGTCGGGCATCGGACCGTAGAGCTCTTCCGGCGTCACCGGGTAGGCGGGCCGCGCGGTCGAAGGACAGGCCATCACGTCGATGTCGCGCATCGTCCGTCGCAGCTCGCCGACACAGGCGGCCCTGAGCACGTTGGCCTTGGCGTACTCGGTGGCGCTGTAACCCGCTCCGCTCTCCAGCCATTGCCGCAGCCAGGGTCCGTACTCACCCGCACGCGAAGGGAAGGTCTGAGCGTGCGCGGCGGTTGCTTCCGACGCACACAGCACCGGCCACGCGCCCATGTACTCGAGAAGGTTCGACGGCATGCTGACGGGCACGATCTCGGCGCCCAACCGCTCAAGGGTTCGCACACCCGCGGCGATGGCCGCCGCGGAATCCGCTTCCATGTCCTCGGAGGCGTATTTCTCGTCGTAGCCCACCTTCAGTCCCCGGACGCCGGCGTCCAAGTTCGCCTGCATGTCGGGCACGCTTTCCAGCAACGCCGTCGGGTCGTTCGGGTCGGACCCCGAGATCGCCTGGAGAACGATGCCGGCGTCCGCGGACGAGCGGGTCAGCGGACCGACGTGGTCCAAGGATTCGGCGAGGGCCAACACGCCGTAGCGCGATCGCGTCCCCAACTCGGCTTGAGGCCGACCGTGCCGCAGGCGCAGGCCGGATTGCGGATGGAGCCGCCGGTGTCGCTTCCCAGCGTCGCGAACGCGAGCCCTGCGGCCGTCGCACAGCCCGACCCGCTCGACGAGGCACCGGAGTAGTGGCCTTCCTTCCACGGGTTCTCGGGAATGTCGAGCTGCGGGTTGTACCCGCCCATGGCGCCTTCGGTCAGGTTCAGCTTGCCGAGCAGCACCGCGCCCGCTTCGGACAGCCTGGCAACCACCGTCGAGTCGAACGCAGGCACATGTTCGGCGAGCACCGCGCAACCGCCCATGATCCGGACGCCGGTCGTGTAGCACAGATCCTTTACCGCGACCGGTATCCCGTGGAGCGCCCCGCGATAGCGGCCCGCCTCGATCTCGGCGTCGGCAGTCCGCGCCTGTTCTCTCGCGTGCCGGGGCATGACGGTCGCATACGCTTTCAGTCCACCGTCGAGGCGCTCGATGCGCTCAAGCTGGGACTCCACCAAGTCTGCGGCCGACAGCCTGCGGTCGCGAATCAGAGGTGCGATCTCGGCGATCGTCTTGAAATGAAGCTCGTCGGCCATCGCGATCTCCCTTAGGTGGTCGCATTCAAACGCGAGGCGCGGCGCAGTCCGCTATCTTGAGCGCATCACCCGCCGCCGCGAACGATACCACCTCCGGGGCTGGCCGGACACCGGCGGCGAGAAGGCCTGATCCGGCTGGAGACGAAGTGTAGCGCAGTTGCACCCGGGGCCATCCCCGATCGTCAGCGCCGGTCGCCCATCACGTCGGCCGATTCCTTCGACAGCGGATGGAGCGCGGCCAAACTATGAGGGTCCGCCCAAGGGACAGAAGCTCGCCTCGGCCACCGTCAAGTTCGACCCCGCCGCCCAGCGAATTGACTCGGCTTCGCAGCGAACGATAGGTTGACGCCGCGCCCCTCAAGCGCGCCGTTTCGCATCCATTTAGGGACCAGCCGACCATGCCACACATGAAGGGCGGCGAGTTGATCGCGGATTTCCTGGTTGCAGAAGACGTGCCCTATGTCATCGGGCTCTGCGGCCACGGCAACGTCGGCATGCTGGACCCCCTGTACGAGCGCCGCGACAAGATCCGCATGGTCTCAGTCCGCCACGAGCAGGCCGCCGGCCACATGGCGGACGCCTATTTCCGCGTCCGCCACCAGCCGGTGGCGACCCTGACCAGCTGCGGCCCGGGCTCGGCCAATCTGATCATGGCCACCGCCACGGCGCAGGCCGATTCATCCGGATTCCTCGCCATCACCGGCAACGTCGCCACCTCGCAGTTCAACCGCGCGCCGTTCCAGGAAACCTACCGCTACGCCCAGGCCGATTTCCCGGCGGCGATGCGCCCCTACGTCAAGCGCAGCTATCAGTGCACCCGCGTCGACATGCTGCCGCTGGCGTTGCGCCAGGGGCTGGGGCTCGTGACGGCGGGACGCCCCGGCCCGGTGCACATCGACGTTCCCTACGACGTCTTCCAGGAGGCCGCGGACGTGGATGTTCCCGTCTCCGACCGCGCCACGATCAGCTCGCGCACGGCGGCCTCGTCCGCCGACGTGGAACGCGCGGCCGAGATGCTGGCGGCGGCCGAGCGCCCGTTGATCTTCGCCGGCCAAGGCATGACGCTATCGGAGGCCGCGCCCGAACTCACGCGGCTGGTCGAGAAGTTTCGGATCCCAGTGGTCAACTCGCCCAACGGGTTCGGGACGCTGGACATGACGCATCCCTTAGCGCTCGGCTTTATCGGGCGCAACGGAGCGTATCCCGCCAACCAGGCGGGACGGCGCGCCGACGTGCTGCTGACGGTGGGCGCGCGTTTCGACGACCGCTCGGCGTCCACCTGGCTTCCCGGTTATTCGTGGAATATCCCGCCGACCAAACTGATCCACGTCGACATCGACACGGACGAGATCGGGCGCAACTATCCGGTCGCGCTCGGCATCGCCGCCGACGCCAAGACCTTCCTCGCCCAGCTTGCGGACGCGCTCGAGGCGCGGGGCTTCGCAGAAAGCCGGAGCGCGAATTGGCGGGCGGCGATCGAGGAGTGGGCGGACGAATGGCAGGCGTACGTCGCCCCCAACTTCGGCGTCTCCGGCTCACCGTTGCGGCCCGAGGCGGTGGTGGAAGGCTTGGCCGCGATCCTGGACGAGAACGCGATCCTGGCCCTCGACGTGGGCGTCCATCACAACTGGTTCATGCAGTACTGGAAGCCGCGCCGGCCCCAGCGCATGCTCAACTCGTGGGGATTCGCAGGCATGGGCTTCGGGGTTTGCGGGGTGCTCGGCGCCAAGCTCGCCGAACCCGAGACGCCCTGCGTCACGGTTTGCGGCGACGGCGGGTTCATGATGGCGCCGCACATCCTCGCGACCGCCGTCGAGAACGACATCCCCGCGGTCTGGATCGTGTGGAACAACTTTTCCTACGCCTCGATCCGCGACATCCAAGTCGGAATGTTCCAGGGACGCGAGATCGCCACCGCCTTCCGTCGCCCCGAGTCCGGCGCGCCGTACAATCCCGACTTCGCGGCGCTGGCGCGCGCCTGCGGGGTGGACGGAATCACCGTAACCCACAGCGATCAGTTCGCCGACGCCGTCGCGGGTGCGATCAAATCGGACAGGCCGGCGCTGATCGACGTGCACGTGGACGCCGAAATCCGCCCGCCGGCGACCGGCAGCTGGCAGCTGCCGCCGACGCCCCATGGCGAGCCCACGTTCGGCGAAGCCTACGTGCCGCCCGTGACCGGAGACGTGAACGCTTAAACGCGGAGCCCGATGGGGGCCGCCGGCACCCCGGACCCACCGCGACGAGAAGGAGTGACGCGATGCCTGCCATGGAACAAGCCATCTGCGATTTCGGCTGGAAGGCTCCCGATTTCTCGCTTCGGGGGACCGACGGCAAGACCTACAGCTTGGACGACGTGCGCGGCCCCAAGGGGACGGTGGTGATGTTCATCTGCAACCACTGCCCCTACGTGAAGGCCATCCAGAACCGGCTGGTACGCGATTTCGCCGAGCTCGCAGACTTGGGCATCGCCGCGATCGCGATCATGTCCAACGACCCGACGGAATATCCTGAGGATTCGTTCGAGAACATGAAGAAGGTGGCCGCTGAAGTGGGCTACCCCTTCCCATACGTGATCGACGAAACCCAAGCGGTGGGGCGCGCCTACGACGCCCGGTGCACGCCCGACTTTTTCGGATTCGACGCGGAGTTAGAGCTCCAGTACCGCGGCCGCCTGGACGCGTCGCGCAACACGCCGGGACCCGTGGACGCCAAGCGCGAGCTCGTCTGGGCGATGAAGCGCGTCGCCGAGACCGGTAAAGGACCCGCCGACCAGATCGCGAGTGTCGGTTGCTCGATCAAGTGGCGCAAGGAAGGGGCGTCGGTCGCCTGAGGAAAGCTTCCGCCGCGGGCGCGAGAACCTGGTCTACACTATCGTGGTCGAGCGGGTCGGCGCGCTTGATCGGAACCGTAATGCGGTTCCAATCAAACGCGATGCGCTCTACACCACGTCGCACAACACGATGCGGCGGTTCTTGACCATGTCCTTGTACGATTCGCGAAGCGGCGCCAGCCGCGGCGATTCCGTGTGCAGTGCGTAAGCCGCTTCGTCGCGGTAGGATTCGGCGAGGAACATCCGCGTCGGATCCTCCTTCGGCACCAGGATGTCGAAGCCGACGCAGCCTTCTTCGTCGGTCATTGTACCGGCCGCATGCGCCTGAAGAAGTTCCACCAGTTCGGGTCGGCGCTCGGCCACCACGTCGTATTCCACCACCAGCGTAACCTTGCCCATGGATCGACCTCCTCTTCCAGTGTTCAAGCCCAGGCGCTGGGCTCGCTTGGATAGTACAGGCGCGAGCGAACACGGCACATGGCGCATCGGAATTCTCTGGATGGTGCTGGCGATGGCGCTGTTCATCAGCATGGACACCATGGCGAAGCACCTCGGCCAGTCCTATCCCGTGATCCAGATTGTATGGGTGCGCTACCTGGTGGCGGGCACGGTACTTGCGCTGATCTTGAACCGCCGCCTCGCAGCCAAGTTCAAAAGCCGCAACATGAAACTCCAGCTCTTGCGCGGCGGCCTGCTGGTGGCCACCAATTTCCTGTTTTACACCGGCCTTCGCTTCATGCCGCTCGCGGAATCGAGCGCTATTTCCTTCGTCGGCCCCCTCATGGTGACCGCCCTGGCCGTGCCATTCCTGGGCGAGCGCGTCGGAGTGCGCCGGTGGGCCAGCGTCCTCGTCGGCGCGGCGCTCACGAGCACGGTGGCGCCATTCTTCTGGACGCCGCCGACGGCGCCCGCGCTCGCGCTCATGGTCTGCATCGGTCTCGTCGGCGTCGTCGCCCATTTCGCCATAATCAAGGCCTTCGTTGCGGCGCCGGCGACCACGGTCGCGCCGTACAACTACACGACCATCGTCTGGGCGACGGTCTTTGGGTTCGTGGTATTCGGCGACCGTCCCGATCCCTGGACGCTTTCCGGCGCCGCCATCATCGTCGGCAGCGGGCTCTACATCTACTATCGCGAACGGATCGCGCGCGCGAAGGTGGATTGAATGGACCGGACCAAGTGCGTCGTCGTCGGCGCAGGCGTCATCGGCTTGGCATGCGCGCGGCGCATGGCGATGGGCGGAAGCGAAGTGGTGATCGTCGAGGCCGCGGACGCTATCGGCACCGGAATGAGTGCGCGCAGCAACGAGGTCGTCCACGCCGGTCTCTATTACCGCCCCGGAAGCCCGCAGGCCCGGCTGTGCGTTTCCGGCCGCGATGCCCTCTTCGCCTATTGCGAGCATCACGGGGTCGCCTGCGAGCCGATCGGCAAGCTCGTCGTCGCGACCGACGAGGCCGCGCTTTCATGGCTCACAGGCGTGCGCGCAAACGCGCGGGCCAACGGCGCGGGTGAGCTCGAATGGCTGGACGAAGACGGCGTGCGCGCACTCGAGCCCGAAATTCGCTGCCGCGCCGCGCTCCATTCGCCGGCGACGGGCATCGTCGATTCGCACGGCCTCATGCTCGCGCTCCTGGGCGACGCCGAGGCGGCCGGTGCCGTGCTCGCGCTGGGAAGCGCGTTGCGTTCGGTTTCGGTGACGCC
Source organism: Rhodospirillales bacterium (assembly GCA_030746935.1). GTDB lineage: Bacteria > Pseudomonadota > Alphaproteobacteria > Rhodospirillales > JASLLV01 > JASLLV01. The sequence goes on from JASLLV010000030.1 coordinate 11,764, forward strand.
AAAGGGTTTTGCACTCGGCATCGATTCGGGCGGCGAAGCGACACGGCTGGAATGCCGGTTCCTAATCAACGCCGCCGGTATCGGCGCCGCGCCGATCGCCCAGTCCATCGACGGCCTTCGCCCGGAGTCGATTCCCAAGATCCACCTCGCCAAGGGAACATTCTTCGCACTTAGCGGACCGTCCCCGTTTCGCCATCTGATCGTGCCTGACGTGGCGGTCCAACGGGCGGGCGGTATCTTCACGCTCGATCTCGCCGGCCGGGGCCGGTTCGGCCCCGACGAGGAATGGATCGCCGAGGTCGACTATGGGCTCGATGCGGGACGCGCGCCAGCGTTCACCGCCGCCGTCCGGCGGTATTACCCGGGCCTCGACTCGGGCGCGCTACAGCCGGACTATGTGGCTGTCCGGCCGCGGCGCAACGGTCCCGGCGAGGCGATGGCCGATTGGCTCTTGGCCGGGCCGCGCGAGCACGGTGTTGCCGGCCTCGTGAATATGTGCGGCTTCGAGAGCCCGGGTCTGACCGCGGCGCTTCCCATCGCGGATGCGGTCGCGGCGATGCTGCTAGCCGACGCCGACGCCGATGTCGCCGTCACAGGCGCGGCCGCGCCAGTCTAAGGCGCGTACTCGCAAACGGGCCGGCTCGACCCACCAGCCGCCGACGGCGACCCCGGCGGTTCCCGCCCCTCGGCGGCCGGACTGCTCGAATTCATCGACAACCCCGCCCACAAGCGCTCGAAGCTCCTCAGGCTGACGCCGAAGGGCGAGCGCGTGGACGCTGAGATGACGGAGAAGCTGAAGAAGTTCGCTGGCGATCTCGCCCGGGATTTCGACGCGCCGGAGCTGGCGACGACCGCGAGGGTGTTGAACGCGCTGCGGGCCAAGCTTACCGGTGCGCCCGTCGCCATGGGCCGGCTGCCGAGGCCGGAGTGATGGGGCCGGTTGATTTACCGCCGCGCCAGGCCGCGCTACGCCATTTCGATGATGCCGACGTCGCCGGTGAGCTGGGCGGTCTCGCCCAATCTACCCGGCTCGCGCGCGCCGAATAAACGGATGACGCTTAGTCGCGGTACGACGGATCGAGGCGATCCATCATCCGCACGTACGCCGGCCACGACGCATCGCCGGTGTTCCGGCCCGAGGTCTGTTGGGCCGAATGCTCGCACACCTCTGGCGGCGGGATGTGAAGCTCGCCGCCGGCCTGGGCCAGGATCTGCGACGCACAGGCCTTCTCGAGCTCGTACATCAGGCAGAACGCCTCGCCGATGGTGCGACCGCAGGTCAAAAGTCCGTGGTTGCGCAGGATCACGGCCATGTGCGGGCCGAGGTCGGCCACCAGGCGCTCGCGCTCGTCGAGATCGAGGGTGACGCCCTCGTAGTCGTGGTAACCGATGCGGTTGTGAAACCGGCACGCGCTCATGCTGAGCGGCAAAAGCCCGCACGCTTGCGCGGAGACGGCCATGCCCGCCTCGGTGTGGGTGTGAAGGACGCAAACGACGTCGTGGCGGGCGCCGTGGACCGCGCTGTGGATCACGAAGCCCGCCTCGATCACCTCGTATTCGGTCTCGCTCAAGACGTTTCCGTCGATGTCGATCCTGACAAGGCTCGACGCCGTGATCTCCTCGAAGTGCAGGCCCCTGGGATTGATGAGGAACTGATCGTCCGTCCCCGGCACCCGGGCCGAGATGTGGTTGAAGATCATGTGAGTCCAGCCGTGGTGCGCCACCAGGCGGTAACAGGCGGCGAGTTCGACGCGGGTCTCCCATTCGTCTGCGCTTACGCGATCGCGGAGCGAGGGGAACGCGAGCTTGGTAACGGTGGCGGCGGTCATGGCTTCCTTCCTTTGCACGGGGCCGGTCGGTTCGCGCGGAGATGCGAACGCGCCACCCCCGGTGGCAAACGATGTTGCGAGCGGGATTGCGCGCGGCGTTTACCGATTGCTCGGCGACATGGGTTACGCGGGGTTGCGCGAATTCAAGCTGCGTACGCGGCGCCGGGTCGACGTCATCGGCCTGGGCCGGGCGGGACGCTTCGTCATCGTCGAAGTCAAATCCTCGCTCGGGGACTTCCGCACAGACCGCAAGTGGCCGGAATATGTTGATTACTGCGATACGTTCTATTTCGCCGTCGACCGTGACTTCCCGGTGATCGAACTGCCCGCCGAATACGGCGTGATCGTCGCCGATTCGTACACCGCCGCCGTGCTTAGGCCGGCACCCGAAAGGCCGCTCAACACCACGAGACGCAAGGCCCAGACGCTGAAATTCGCGCTCAGCGCGGCCGAGCGTCTCGGCGCGGCTCTCGATCCTCGGCTTTGACGTTGCGGTGCGGCCACGATAGCGTGATGAACGCCAGGAAGGCCGCCGCGGAAACGGCGGTGATGGAAAGCGCCATCGGCAGCTGCGTGGTGTGGGCCAACAGGCCGGCGACGACGCTAGACGCCGCGGCCGCGGTCATCTGAAAGAATCCCAGAAGCGCCGACGCGGCGCCGGCCGCCCTCGGGAACGGGCCCAAGGCGCCGGCCATGGCGTTGGGAAAGACCAGGCCCATGCCGGTGAGAAAGAGGATCATCGGAAAGATGACGGCGAGCACGCCCACCCCGCCGAGAAGCGCCGTCGCCACCATGGTTAAGCCGCCGGCAAGCGACAGGCTGACCCCCAAAAGCACCATGCGCTCGACGCCGACGCGCATAGTGAACCGCCCAGACGTGAGATTTCCCGCGAGGAAGCCCGTGACGTTGAACGCGGCCAGCAAGCCGTACTGGTCCGGGCGCAGCCCGAAGGTGTCGATGAACAGAAACGGCGAGGTGGCGATGTAGGCCATAAGGCCCGCGAAGACGAAGGCGACGGCGAAGGCGTAGCCCAGATACTCGGCGCTTCCCAGCAGCATCCGATAGTTCCGGCCGATGCCGGCGATATCCAGCGCCCGGCGATCGGGGTTCCGGTTGGTCTCGTCGAGGATGAACGCGACCGCAAACAGCACCGATCCGGCGACCACCGAGAGGAACAGGAATACGGCCCGCCACCCGAACCACACCTGAAGGTAGCCGCCGATGATCGGCATGATGGCCGGCGAGACCGCGAAGGCGACCCCTAAGTAGGACAGCACCTTGGCGGCGCGCTCGCGGCCGTAGACGTCGCGGACGATGGCGCGGCCGATAATCGGTCCGGAGCAGGCGCCGACGGCTTGGGCGAATCGCGCGGCGATCAGGGATTCGATGTCCGGAGCGAACGCGCAGGCGACGCTGGCTGCGAGGTAGACGCAAAGACCCCCAAGCAGCACCCGGCGGCGTCCGAAACGGTCCGACAACGGCCCGTAGATGAGTTGCGAGACCGCGAACGCCGCGAGGAACACCGTCAGCGTAAGATTCACCTGCGCCGGTGTCGCTTGCAGATCGACGACCAACGAGGGGAGCGAAGGAAGATACGTGCCCGTCGCGATCTGGCCGAGCGCGACGAGAATCGTCAGAAGCCCGCTGATGATAAGGGATTCGGGGTGGGGACGCGCGAACGCGCGGGCCTTGAACATGGCCCCTTATAGGCGGCCCGGATCGCGCGTGGCAATCGGGGCCGCCGCGTCACGGCCGCCAGAAAGGCTTTTCTGCCTCGCTAATCGCCGCGGCTCGGGTGACGCCGATGTCGGCCAGCATCCGCGCATCGAGTGCTGCGAGCCGGTGCCTCTGGCGTGCCCTATCGTACCATTCGAAGATGGTGTCCGCCGCCCGCGCCGGTGCGGCGACGTGGCGGGCGGGCGCGCTACCACGAAGAGCGAACCACGTATCGGCGAATGGAGCGCTTCCGACGAATGACATGTTCCGTTCCTCTAGGTTCCGCGATCAGGATTACGGGGCCCGCGTACCCGCCCGCCGGGCCGGCGGGTTGGCGCGTGCGCGCTCGACTTCGAGAAGCGCCTTCTTGCGCTCGACGCCCCAGCGGTATCCCGTCAGCTTCCCGTCCGCGCCGACGGCACGGTGGCACGGAACGATCAGGGATACCGGGTTCGTCGCGCAGGCGCGTCCAACCGCGCGCGCCGCCTGCAGCCGGCCGATCGCGCGCGCGAGTTCGGCGTAACTTCGCGTCTCACCGGGCGGAATCGTCCGCAAGGAACCCCACACCCGCCACTGGAACGCCGTCGCGCGAACATCGAGCGGCAGATCGATGTGGGGCTCGCGTCCCTCGAGGTGGGCGACGACGGCGCCAATCTCGTCGGCCAAATCGCCTTCGTCGCGGGCGATCTTTGCGTCCGGGAACTCGGTTTTCAGCGCCGCGACGATGTCGGAATCCCTGGACCCCAAGCTCACCATGCACACCCCGACCTGGGTCGCGGCGACGAGCAATCGCCCAAGCGGGCTTGGCGCGAGCGCATAAGAGATGTCCGCGCCTTTGCCTCCCTTGGCGTAGGTGGCCGGCGTCATCCCAAGGCGCCGCGCCGCATATTCGTACAGGCGCAACGACGATCCGAAGCCGGCGCCGTAAAGCGCCGGCGTGACCGCCTCACCCGCCTTCAACGCTCCCCGGAAACGCCCAAAACGAAGCGCCTCGGCATAAGCGCGCGGCGAGATTCCCATGACGGCGGTGAACACACGCTGCAGATGATGGGGGCTTAGGCCGACGCTCGCCGCCACGTCGGCCAACGTCGGCTTGCGCTCGGTCTCGCCCTCGATGAACGCACAGGCCCGGCGCACCGCGGCGAGCTTTGGATCGACGGCACGCGCCACCTGCGGCCGGCAGCGGCGGCACGCCCGGAAGCCCGCTCCTTCGGCGGCCTCGGGGATCGGGAAATAGGCGACGTTGGCGCGTCGCGGGCGGCGGCTCGGGCACGAAGGACGGCAGTAGACGCCGGTGGTGCTGACCGCATAGACGAAGGCGCCGTCAGCGGTTGCGTCGCGCGTGAGCACGCGATGCCAGCGCGCGTCGTCCGAGTGGAGCCGGTTTGCATCCTGATTCATGGCGGCGATGGTATACGCGGCGCATAAGGAATCTATCCGAAGCTTGCGCGCAAATTCGATTCCTCCCGCCGCCGCGACCGGTCAGCCGAATCCCAATCAGCCGAATCGATGAAGGCTGCGGCCCTGGACCCGTAGCCAGTCGCGGGCCTTGCCGACGTCGTCGCACAGCGTCTCGACGAGCCGCCAGAAGCCGGCCCCGTGGTTCGCTTGTGCGAGGTGGGTCACTTCGTGCGCAACCACGTAATCGAGGACGAAGGCCGGCGCCATGATCAAACGCCACGAAAACGAGAGGTTCCCGCTCGCCGCGCACGACCCCCAACGCGTGCGCGGATCGCGCAAGACAACCCGCCCCGCCGGTTTCCCGAGACGCCGGCAGGCGGGCTCGACGCGGGCGAGGATCGCGCGCCGGGCCTCGCACTTGAGCCACATCGTGACCAGTGCGGGAACGCGCGCCGGCGCGCCGCGGACCCAAATCTCATCGCCGGCACCGCGGACCGCGCCCTTCCCCGAACCCTCGTGGCGGATCGTGCGGTTGCGGCCTTGAAGTGGCACCTTGGCGCCGTCGACGAATGGGACGCGGGCCGGAACGGCGTCGAGGCGACGGGCTATCCAAGCGCGCTTGGCGGCGGCGAACGCGAGGGCGTCGGCGATGGCGACGCCGCGGGGCACGGTCACCACCGCGCCGTCTTCGCCCTTGTCGAGACGAAGGATCATCCGTCGGGCGCGCGGGTTGCGCCTGAGCGTCAGTGGGTACGTCCGGCCGTCGTAATCGACGGTGCGCCGGTCCAAAACGACGACCGCGCGCCCCCGGCGGCTTCGCCTGCGCGTTCCTATTCCGGCCACTTGACCGTGTGCTTCAGGGGATCCCCCGCTTTTTGTTCGGCGACCACGCGGCCGCGAACCGAGACGCCCGCGCGGTGCACGGTCTCGGGATTACCCGAGACCAGGGGATGCCACCACGCAAGCTCCTTGCCTTCGGCCACCAGCCGGTAAGCGCACGTCGAGGGAAGCCAGCCGAGCCGCGGAACGGCGTCGGCGTCCAGGGCGATGCAGTCGTGGACGAAGCGCCTGCGGTCCGCGTAGCTCGTGCACCGACACGTGCCGAGGTCGAGAAGCCTACACGCGATGTCGGTATAGCTCACCTCGCCGGTGGCGGCGTCCTCGAGCTTGTGCAGGCAGCACTTGGCGCACCCGTCGCAAAGCGATTCCCATTCGTCCGCCGACATCTCGGCGAGCGTCTTGCGCTGCCAAAACGCGTCCTTAGTCACGCATCCTCGCGGTCGATGAGGTGGATGAACGAGCCCATGACGCGGCCGTCGACCAGCCCCGCGGGCCCGCGCTCGGCGCCGCCAGCGTCCGCGCACTCAAATAGTGGCGCGCCGGGGCCCTCTTCGAGAGTACGGGCGTAGTGAAATTCGTGCGCGCGGTAGGTGACGCCGGCTTCGCCCAAGGGTCCGTCCGCCGAGACGCGGGCGCGCCGGTAACCGAGGTGAAGCCTGGGCTCGGCGAACGACGTCTCCAGCGCCAGCAGGCCGGCCATCGCGTGGGCAACACCGTGCTCGTCGATCAGGCACCGGCCCAGGACCATGTATCCCCCACATTCGCCATAGACGACCGCGCCCCGCCCGGCGGCATCTGCGAGGCCATCGAGAAAGTCCCGGGCGCCCGCGATTCGCCCCGCGTAAAGCTCGGGGTATCCTCCCGGCAAGTATACGGCATCGGCTCCGGCGTCGGGACCTTCGCCGGCCAGCGGAGAGAACGGCACGACTTCGGCGCCCGCATCCCGCCAAGCCTCGAGCACCAGCGGGTAGCTAAACGCGAAGGCGGCGTCATCGGCGAATGCGATGCGCTGTCCCAAGGGCGGCACCGAAGGGCTCCAGCGACCCTCGTCGGCGACCGCGGCGCCGGGCCCAGCGATGCGGCGGATCGCACCGATGTCGAGGTAGCGCGCCACCGCGACTGCGGCTCGGTCCAGGGTCGCATCGAGATCGGCCCGTTCGCCTGCCTGCACGAGGCCGAGATGGCGCGATGGCAAAGCCAAATCTGCCATACGCGGGATACACCCGAGGCGGGCGACGGATGGAACCGCGTCGACCGTGGCGGCCTCAAGGATCGCCGCGTGGCGGTCGCTTCCGGTACGGTTGAAGACGACCCCGGCCAGCGTGACGTCACTCCGATGGCTCGCGAAGCCCCGTACCAGCGCCGCCGCCGAGGCGCCTTGGCCGCGGACGTCGACGACGAGAATTACGGGCCAGCCAGTCGATGCGGCCAAATCGGCGGTGGAGCCGGCGCCCGGGCCGACGCCATCGAAAAGCCCCATGACGCCCTCGCAGATCACCAAATCGACGTCGGCGCCGAGGCGATCGCGGACGTGCATGAGCGTGGCTGCGCGCATCGCCCAGGAATCCAGGTTGTAGCACGGCCGGCCGCTGGCCGCGGCGTGGAACCTCGGGTCGATGTAGTCGGGTCCGGCCTTGGCGGCGGCGACGCGCGCGCCGGTGCGAACGAAATGGCGAATCAGGCCGAGGGTCACCACGGTCTTGCCGCTTGCAGATGCGGGCGCGGCAACGATGAGCCCGGGCGGGCCGGCGGTCGTCACGTTCGATTCCCGCGATCCGCCCGGCTCACAAACGCTTGCGGATCGTCGCGGCCATGTCCTCGGCGCTCGTCGAGCCCGAGAAATGGATGTCGAATTGCCCGTCCTCGTCCATCAGATAGACGATCGTGCTGTGGTCCATCAGATAGTCGTCTGCGTCGGCGCCGTCTTCGCGGACCTCGGCGAAGAACACCCGGTAGGCGCGGGCGACGTCGGTAACCTGCTCAGCACTGCCCGTCAGGCCGATGATCGCCGGGTGGAAGTGGGCGACGTAGGCGCGCATGTCCTCGGGCCGATCGCGCGTGGGATCGATGGTGACGAACAGGGGCGCGATGCGGTCTGCGTCGTCGCCCAACAGATCGAGAGCGTCGGCGATCGTGGTCAGCGTCGTCGGACACACGTCCGGACAATAGGTGTAGCCGAAGAAAATCAGAATGTGCCGGTCGCGGAAATCGGCGTCGGTCACGGCACGGCCTTCGTGATCAACGAGGGTGAACGGCCCGCCGATCACCATACCGGGAGTCGCGGTCCGGGATGCCGGAAGCACCCCTTCGAACGGTCCGATGAACCCGCGCACGAGCACCCCGACTGCAACCGCCAGCAACGCGGCGGCGACGATGATGATGATCCGGCTCGGCGGGAATGTCATGGCTGCCTACGACGTTTCCGTCCCATCAGTGGCCATATAGCACGCTGGCGCAGCCATCAAGAACTCCCGGCGCCGCCGTGGTCGCCGCGGAGATAGATTACGTAATAGGTCAGCGCGACGAGCCCGCCGCCGCCGACGATGTTCCCGAGCGTCACCGGGATCAGGTTGGCCATGAATCCCCGGACCCCGAGCCCCGCCAGTTCGATTCCCTCGGCCGCCGCCGCTGCCGCGATGTTCGCGTCCGCCGCGGCCAGGATTCCCATCGGAATCAGGTACATGTTGGCGATCGAGTGCTCGAAGCCGAGCGCCACGAAGGCCGAGATGGGAAACACGATGGCGAGGATCTTCGCGGTCACGCTATGGGCCGCCAGGCACAACCAGACGGCAAGGCAGACGAGAACGTTGCACAAGACACCCCGGACGAAGGCCACGTGGAACGGAAGCTCGACCTTACCGGCCGCGATCTTGACGGCGCTGAACCCGACCCCGTCGTCGCCAAGGTGGATCACGCCGGCGACGGTGGCCATGGCGACGATGCCGATGGCACCGGCGAAGTTGCCGACATAGCTCGCGATCCAATTGCGCAGCAAATCCCGGGTCGTCACCTTGCGGTCGGCCCAACCCATCACCATCAGGGAATTGCCCGTGAACAGCTCGGCCCCGCCCACCAGGACGAGCACCAGACCGAGGCTGAAGGCGATCCCTGCGAGCAATCGCGGCGGGCCGAACTCGGGGCCCGCGCCGGTGAGGACCAGGGTGTAGAACATGGCGCCAAACGAGATGAAGGCGCCGGCGAGGGCCGAGAGCCCGAGCAACGGCGTCATCGCCAGCTTGGCCTTGGTCATGGCCGTAAGCTGGACGCTGCGGGCGATCTCGGCCGGGGCGTAGGCGTCGAAAATGGACGGATCGAGCGTCGCCGGGCTTGGCGGTGTCGGATCGGTCGCCATGGGATTTCTCTCCTCGTGACGGATTCGCGGATCGCATAGTTGTTGGGTTTCGCGCCCACCCGTCAACCGTCGCCGACAGACGATCGCGGCAAGCACGCGCGTTGGCATGGGCGGGCGCGCATGGATATGATGCAGGCCATGAGCCGCGGACGCCCAAATGGCCGCTTGCGCCGGGGTTGGACGACGGGTGCTTGCGCCACCGCCGCCGTCCGCGCGGCGTACGATGCGTTGCACACCGGACGGTTTCCGGACCCCGTAACGATTGCGCTCCCGAAGGGCGAGCAACCGAGCTTCCCCCTTTCGCGCGTCGCGTTTCGCAACGGAGAGGCGCTGGCCGGCGTCCTCAAGGACGCGGGCGACGATCCCGACGTGACCCACGGCGCCGAAGTCATCGCCGCAGTTGCGCGCGCCGCGAAGGGAACTGGGATCACGTTTCGCGCCGGCGCCGGCGTCGGTACCGTCACGCGGCCCGGCTTGCCGGTGCCGGTGGGCGAGCCCGCCATCAACCCCGCGCCCAGGGCCATGATCAACGAGACGATCCACGAGCGCGCCCACGCGCTTGGCGGAACGACGGACGTGACCATCACGATTTCCATTCCCGGCGGCGAGGCGCTTGCCGCGAAGACATCGAACCCCCGGTTTGGGATCGTCGGCGGCGTCTCGGTGCTGGGGACTACGGGCGTCGTCATCCCGTACTCGTGCTCGTCGTGGATCCACAGCATCCGAAGCGGCGTAGACGTGGCCCGCGCCTCAGGTATCCAACACGTCGCCGCCGCTACGGGACGGACGTCCGAAGCGGCGGTCCGCGCGCTGCACGGTATGGCCGAGGAAGCGGTCATCGACATGGGCGATTTCGCCGGCGGGTTGCTCAAGTACCTGCGCCGCAATCCGGTGGCGCGCCTGACGATCGCGGGCGGTTTCGCCAAGATTTGCAAGCTTTCGCAGGGCGCGCTCGATCTCCATTCGTCGGCATCTCAAGTCGACATGGCCGGGCTCGCCGAGGCCTTGGCGTCGCTCGGCGCCGCGCGTGCGATGGTCGAAGAAGCGCGACAGGCGAACACCGCGACCCAGGTCCTCGAAACGGCGCAGGCGGCGGAGCTACCGCTGGCCGAGCTGATCGCCGCGCGGGCGCGCGAAGTCGCGCTGGCGACCCTTGCGGGCGGCACCGCCGTCGACGTCGTCGTCGTCGACCGCAAGGGCGCCGTGATCGGCCACGCCGGCGCCTAGATCATTATCCGCTCACGTGGACTGGCACGGCCGATAAAGGAATGAAGCGCTAGGGTCAGGACCCATTAATTTTCTGTTCA
>JASLLV010000031.1 GCA_030746935.1 Rhodospirillales bacterium
TTATGCCGCTTGTTCGCCATCTCTGATCCTCCGTTTTACTCATATTAACGGTGGACCAACTCAATGGGGGAAGACCAAGCGAGTTCATCCCCGACGTTGCGTGGCTCGAGGACTACGAGCTCGGGTTCGCGCCGCTCGATGACGACCACAAGAACATGGTCAAGCTGGTCAACCAAACGGCCGGGGCGCTGAACGCGGGCGACATGCATCAGGCGTTCACGCTGATCACGCGTTTTATCGAGGCCTCTCGATACCATTTCGAGCACGAGGAGCGGATTCTACGAGAGTCCCAGTATCCCGATATCGATCATCACGTGCGCTACCACGAAATGCTGCTCGCGACGGCCGACGACGTCGCCCATCAATGCGAGACGGTCAAGCAATTCGACTTCGTCCGAGAAAGTTTCCTGGTGCTCGTTGGGTGTCTTCTCGACGACGTGATTAAGGGCGACGCAGAGTTCGCGTCGCATCTGGTCGAGGCGGGGCTCGTGGACCCGTGATCGACGAAGGAGGGGAGCGGTGAGTAAGGTCGAAAGTCTTCACGGAACCACGCCGGCCGAGATCTTCCAGAGCGGGATCGAAAACCTCGACGAGATCGATTCGGTCGCGGTCTCGGTCATGTGGAAGGACGGCACCGTAACAGCGGGATGGCCGAACGCGGACCTCGCCTCGCTCGCGCTGATGGTATTGGCTCTCGACGAGAAACAGCGGCGCGCGAATTTCGATTGAACTCCGCGGCACGACGCCCGCCCGCCCGCCCATGCCTCGACGATTGTCCGTTTGGCCCGAAGTCTGCTAGCGTAATCGTTCGTCCGTCCATGAAACCGTGAGGCGCCGCCATGGCGATGGATCCCGTACTCCTCGAGATCATGAGCAACAAGGTGACCGCGATTGCCGACGAGATGCGGATGACCATGCAGCGCACCGCGCGTTCGGTCTTTGTCAATGAGGGCTCGGACTTCGCCGTCGGAATGATCGACGTTTCGGGCGAGGTGTTCGCCTGGCCGCCGGGATCGAAGACCACGTCCATCAATGTGCCGGCCGCCTACACCATCAACCAGGTGGAACTCGAGCCCGGCGACGTGATCGTCGCCAACGATCCTTACCTGACGGAGGCGATGGCGACGCACTTGCCCGATCTGCACCTGATCCGGCCCTACTACCACGAGGGAAAAATCGTCGGCTACGGCTGGGGCTTCATCCATTACATGGACGTCGGCGGGCGCTTTCCGGGAAGCATCTCGGCCGCAAACAACGACATCTTCCAGGAGGGGCTGCGCATCCCGCCCATGAAGGTCGTGAAGCGCGGCGCGCTGAACGAGGACTTCGTCAGCATCTTCCGCGCCAACTGTCGGCTTCCCGACATCAACATGTCCGACATCCACTCGACGCTCGGGTGCCTCGAGGTGGGCGCGAAACGGGTCGCCGAGACCATCGAGATGTACGGCGTCGACGCCTTCGTCGACTGCCAGGAGGCGCTGAAGGAGTATGCGGCGACCCGCGCGCGCGACGTCTTCCGCAAGCTGCCGGACGGCGCTTACGAGTTCTGGGACTTTCTGGACGACGACCAGATCAGCCGGGTCCCGGTCCGCGTGCGGCTGTGCATGACCGTAAACGACGGCACGCTCCACTTCGATCTTACCGGCACCGATCCCCAGGTCGAGGGATCGCAGAACGTGCCGACCGCGGGTACGATTCACAACTGGCTCACGCGCCGCATCACGACGTTCATCCGCACCCACGACAAGACGGTGCCCCTGAACGCCGGCCTCTTTCGCCCGATCACCGCGACCAATCCGCCGGGAACGGTGTTGAACGCCGAGTTTCCGGACGCGGTCGGGGTGCGTAGCGTCTCCGCCACCTGCTTCAACGACTGCGTCAACGGGGCGCTTCTCAAGGCGGCACCCGATCTGATGGCTGGGCCGACGGCGGGCAGCGGCGGCTCGATCGTGTTGAGCGAATTCGACGAAAGCGGCGATCGCGCGCAGGTGATCATCATTCAGTCCTTGCGCGGCGGCATGAGCGCGTCCAAGGAACTCGACGGCGTCGACGTTCGCGACGTCACCATGAACACCATGTACAACCATCCCATCGAGTTCATCGAATCCAAGTGTGGCGTGCGGGTGATCGAATACGACGTGCACGCGGATTCCGGCGGACCCGGCAAGTGGCGCGGCGGCTGCGGCCAGATGATCACCGTCGAGGTCCTGCGAGAGGGAAGCACCATTCACGTGCGCGGGATGGAGCGTTTCCGCTTTCCCGCGTGGGGGGTCCTGGGCGGCAAGCCCGGCGCCACGCGCCGGTGCATCCTCAACCGAGGCCTGCCGGGCGAAAAGGAACTCGGCAAGGTGGAACACATTGCGGTCGCCAAGGGCGACACCATCACGGTCCTGATGCCGGGCGCGGCGGGATATGGCGATCCTTACGAGCGCGATCCGGACGCGGTGCGGCGCGACGTCGAACTCGGCTTCGTCGGCCGCGAGGCGGCGAAGACGGAATACGGGGTCGTTGTCGGCGGCAAGGACTATCGCCTGGACGCAGACGCGACGGCGAGGGCGCGGCGCACCCGGGTCAAGAGTAATCTCGGCGCGGACTTCGACTTCGGACCAGACCGCGAAGCCTGGGAACGGGTGTTCGACGACGCCGTCATGACCGAGCTCAACCGCCAGCTCTACGCGTTGCCCAAGGCGGTGCGCCAGCAGAAGCGGCACCGGATCATCGAACGGGCCATTCCCGATCTACCGCCCGCGGGTCTCGGCTCGCTTGTGGATGCGATCGGCGATCCCGACGCCGCGCGGACGCGTCTTTTCCGCGCCATGACCGAGGAATTCGAGACCGGGCGGAGCCGGGCGGCGCAGTGAAAGCGGCGGCCCGCATCGCGAATCGCCGATTCCTTTGACTTGCGATTGACTAGCAATTGGGGCCGAGACTATTGTTTCGCCCCTTTTGGCGAGGTTCTCTGACACCGAAGTGGAAGCCACTCCCATGGATCCGGTTCTTTTCGAAATCATGCGCAACAAGGCGATCGCGATCGCCGACGAGATCTGCCTGACCCTGATGCGCACCTCGCGCTCGGTCTTCGTCAACGAAGGCGCCGACTTCGCGGTCGGCCTGATCGACGTGAACGGCGAGATCTTCGCCTGGGCGCCGTCCAACAAGACGACATCCATCAACGTGCCTGCGAAGCGCACCCTCGAGCTGATGCCGAACCTCGAGCCCGGCGACGTGATCGTGACCAACGATCCCTACGTCTCGGAGGGTATGGCGTCGCACCTGCCGGATCTGCATGTGATCCGGCCCTACTTCCACGAGGACCGCATCCTCGGCTACGGCTGGCTGTTCATCCATTACATGGACGTGGGCGGCAAGGTGCCGGGGAGCGTTTCCGAATCGTGCTCGGACATTTTCCAAGAAGGGCTGCGCATCCCGCCCATGAAGCTCTTGAAGAAGGGCGAGCTGAACCAGGATTTCGTCAAGATCTTCCGCGCCAACTGCCGGCTCCCGGAAACCAACATGGCCGACATCCACTCCTCGCTCGGGGCGCTGGCGGTGGGCGAGAAACGGTGTCTCGAGACTATTGCCCAGTACGGCGCCGAGGCCTTCATCGATTGCCAGGAGGCGATGCAGGAGTACTCCGACACCAAGACCCGTGACGTCATCCGCCGGCTCCGCGAGGGTGTTTACGACTTCTGGGATTTCCTCGACGACGACATGGTCACCAACATCCCGCTCCGGGTGCGGCTTCGGCTCACGGTCAAGGACGGCACCTTGCACTTCGACTTGACCGGCACCGATCCGCAGGTCGAGGCGGCGTACAACATTCCCACCATGGGGACGCTCCACAACATGCTGACGCGGCGGATCACCACTTTCATCCGCACGCACGACAAGTCGATCCCCGTGAACGCAGGGATGTACCGGCCCATGAGCATCACCAGCCCGCCGGGGACCGTGCTGAACGCGGAGTTCCCCGACGCCGTCGGGGTCCGGTTCACCACCGCCACCTCGTTCAACGACGCCGTGACCGGCGCGCTTCTAAAGGCCGACAACACGATGATGGCCGGGCCCACCTGCGGCACCGGCGGCTCGATCGTGCTGTCTGAGTTCCTGCCCAGCGAGACCGCGCCGACCGTGACCATCATCCAGTCCTTGCGCGGCGGGATGAGCGCCTACAAGGGGATGGACGGGGTGGACGTGCGCGACGTCACCATGAACACCATGTACAACCACCCGATCGAAACCATCGAGAACAAATGCGGCGTGCGTATCGTGGAATACGACGTGCGTACCGATTCGTGCGGCGCGGGCCGGTGGCGGGGTGGCGCCGGTCAGGTGATGACGGCGGAGTTCCTACGCGACGGCGGCACCGTCCAGCTTCGCAGCATGGACCGGTTCCGCTTCCCGCCTTGGGGCGTCGCCGGCGGCAAGCCTGGCAAGCCCATCCATTGCGTCTTCAACCGCGGCAGAGCCGGCGAGTACGTGGTCGGAAAGACCGAGGAGATTTCCGTCAACAAGGGCGACACGATCACGATCATGATGCCGGGTGCGGCCGGGTTCGGGGACGCGTTCCAGCGCGATCCGGAAGCCGTGCGCTGGGACGTCGAGCAGGGCTTCGTCGGCCGCGAAGCGGCGGAGCGCGAATACGGTGTCGTCATCGACGAGGCCGGCGCCCTCGACGCCGCGGCGACCGACAAGACGCGGCGCGGGCGCGTGCGCGAAAACGTCGGTTCCGACTTCGACTTCGGCCCGGAACGCGAGGTGTGGGAGTCCGTGTTCGACGACGAGACCATGGGCGAGCTGAACCGGCTCTTGTACACGTTCCCCAAGTCGGTCCGCCAGGCGAAACGCCGGGCCGTGTTCCACGCCGCGGTGCCGGAGATCTCCAAGGCGGGCAGCGGCACGTTGACGGACATTCTTTCGGATACCGACGCCGTCCGGGCGCGGCTCGCGGCGGCGATGGGCGAGATCCTCGGCGCGGGCGCGGCGCAAACGGCCGAGCAGGCCGCACAGTAGCTCGATTCTCGCGCGCCCAGCGACCAAGCGGGACCCGCTGCGACCCTATTTCTTGCCGTTGGGCGCCGTGATCAGGATGTTCCCGATGCGGTCGATTTCGGCCGTCCAGTCAGGAAGGACCCAGATCGTGCTGTCGCGTTGTTCGAGGATGGCGGGGCCCTTGAGCTTCTGGCCGCGGCCCATTTCCCGGCGCAGATAGACCGGAACGTCCGCGTACTTTCCCTGGTTGAAGATGCGCCGCTTCTCGCCCGCCTTGGCGCGGGCGCCGGCCTCGACATTCGGAAGCGTCACAGGGGGGATCCTGCCGATCACTCGGATGCGCTGGGTGGTCACCTCGACGCCGCTTTCCAGGTCGCGGAAGCTGTAAATCCGCTCGTGTTCGCGGTGGAACAGCTCCAAAATCCCCTCGGCCTCCGGATTTATTCGCAGCTCGTCCGGGATCGCCACCCCCAGGTCGTAGGCCTGGCCCGCGTATCGCATGTCGAGCGTTGCCGCGAACTCCGGCTCGCCGAGAAGATCTCCTTCCTTCGCGATCCAGTCCGAGGCTTCTTGCTCGATCTCGCGGAAGGTGCGCGCGAGATCCGCGAGCGCGGCCTTGCCGTCCGTAAACCTGAGATGTCTCGAGCGCACGTAGTCGCGCTTTACGTCGGCGAGGATCGCGCCCATGGCGCAGAAGGTGGCCGGCGCCGGCGGAACGATGATTCCGTCGAGGCGCGCCTCCTGGGCGAGGAGGTTGCCGTGTGTCGGGCCGGCGCCGCCAAATGCCATCAAAGCGTACTCGCGCGGGTCCTCGCCGCGTCTGGCGAGACCCTTGTAAAGCTCGGTCGACATCATGGCGGTGGCGACCCGGAGCGCCGCGTCGGCCGCCTTGACCGCCTTGTCGTCGCCCTCGATCCCCACCTTGTCGGCGATCGCCTCGAGGGCCACGCGCGCGGCGTCCTCGTCGAGCTTCATGCGCCCGCCGAGAAAGTGATCGGGGTGGATGTAGCCCACCAACAGATAACAGTCGGTGATGGTGGGCTCGGTGCCGCCACGCCCGTAACAGACCGGGCCTGGATCGGCGCCGGCGCTATGCGGCCCTACCTTGAGAATCCCTTGCGCGTCCACCCAGATGATGGAGCCGCCGCCGGCGCCGATGGAAATCACATTGACGACCGGCACCACGAGTGGGTAGTCGCCCACCTGCGTGACCGTCGCGTACTCCGGCTCGCCGTCGCGGGTTAGCGCGAGGTCGCAGCTTGTGCCGCCCATGTCGACGGTGATCAGGTGGCTGCGCTTGGCGGCCTTCGCCGCCTCGGTCGCGGCGACGACCCCCGAGGCGGGGCCGGAAAGGACGGTATCGATGGGGCGCCCGCGCGCGGTCTCGATGCTTAGCGTGCCGCCGTTCGAGGCGGTGATGTAGATCGGGGCGGTGATGCCGAGCTCGCCGATCCGGTCCACGAGCAGGCCCAGGTATTCCTCCATAATCGGCTGGACGTAGGCGTTGATGATGGCGACCAGGGCGCGCTCGAATTCGCGGCGCTCGGGCCAGATGCGGGCCGATTCCGACACCGGGATTCCGGGAAGCCGTTCGCGCAGCGCCGCCGCGACCGACGCCTCCAATTCCGGGTGCGCGTACGAATTCAAAAGAAGCACCGTCACCGCATCCACGCTTTGGTCCTTGAGCGACTTCGCAAGCGCGTCGTACTCGGCGTCGTCGGGTGTCGCGATTACGGTGCCGTCCACCAGGTTGCGCGCCGTCGTTTCGAAGATCAGGTTGCGCGTGATCAGCGGCTCTTCCTTGCGGAGCGTGAAGTCGTACGAGTTTTCCAGACTCATCCGGCCGATTTCGAGAATTCCGCGGTGGCCCTTGGTCACGACCAGCGCCACCTTGGCACCGCGGCGCTGGATGATCGCGTTCACCAGAAGCGTCGTCCCGTGGACGATCAGCTCGATATCGTCCGCCGTGACCCCGGCCTGCTCGATCAACGGCGGAAGCCCGCGTCGGACCGACATCGATGGGTCAGCCGGAACGCTCGGCTCCTTGTAGCGCGTCATCTCGCCGGTCGTCATGTTGGCGAGAACGAAGTCCGTGAATGTACCGCCAACGTCGATGCCGATGCGGCAGCGGTTGGCCCCAGGTGTCGATGCCATTGCTTCTTTTTCCCTCGGCGAGTGCAGCCGGCCGAAGGGGCGACGACCCAAAAATCCTTTGGTGGGCGACGCGGCCGGCGTTCCGCCCCCCGACGGGCAGCGGCGGCGCGGCAGTCTATGGAAAGCCGACCCCAAGCGCAACCGGGTTCCGCCCGCCTCGACAGGAATTCGAGCGATCGCTGTAATCCCGGGTAGCACAAAAAATGGCATTATTCCGTGACGGCGCTCGCGCACCGAATCGTCCCGCATCCAAATACGTCATGCTTTCGTTCCGCGGTGGCGAGAAAACCGGAACGCTGTAATCCCGGAGTGGAGGAATTTCGATGAGGAATTTCCGAGCCGCGATGCCCGACGCCGGGGCGGCCCCGTTCTCGGGACACCCCTTTTGTTTCTATTGCGCCGCCTGGCCGGGCAACGCCACGGCTTCCGCTTCGCCGAGCTCGGCGAGAATGGCTTCGCGGAGACGCGCGCGTGCCGAGTCCGCATCCCGTAGCGCGTCCACGAGCGAGCCCCACCCCGCCTTGGGGAGGTTTGGCACTGCGCGCTCGATGACGCGACGGCGCGTGGCGTGGCGGACGGATTTGGGAAGCGCGTAGAGGCGCCGGTTCAAATCGCTCATGGCCTCGTCGTCGAAGACCCGTTCCCAGGCCTCGCGCTCGGGCCCGAAGTCGAAGTCGGCGCCGACGTTCTTCTTAACCCGGGCGCCGCGGGCTTGGGCGGTGGCGTCCTCGTCTACGCTTTCGTCGTCGGCGATGACGACGCCGTAATCGCGAACGGCGCCCTCGCGGCTGACGAAGCCGTACACGACGTCGCGCCGCACCGCGTCCGGATCGCGCAAGTGCGGATCTCCGTATCCGGCCGCACCCTCCATGGTCGCGGTGATGGTGTCGCCGGTCGAAACCAAAAGCTGCTCGGCCTTGCCCAGCTGCCGCTCGTCCGCCTTGCCCCGGTTGATGAGGAACATAGGCGACGCCCCGTGCTGGCCGCCCATCACCCCCCAGCAAGGAAACCGCAGCCGGTCGAAGCCGCGCACCTGGATGGTGCAGCCGTCGCTAAGCACCTCCAGCGTCATGGCCTGGCCGACGCCGCCGCGCCAGCGCCCCGGCCCGCCGGAATCGGTTGAGATGTCGTACTCGACCACGCGCAGCGCGCATTTCCCCTCGATCGTCTCGATCGGGTGGTTGTGCATGGTGTTCATGGTCACGTCGCGCGCATCCACCCCGTCGCCGCCCTTGTACGCGCTCATGCCGCCGCGCAAGGACTGGACGATGATGACACTCGCGTTCTCGCCTTCCGGCGCCGGCTCGGTCAGGACGACGCTTCCGCCCAAACCGCAGGTCGGCCCGGCCATCAGATCGGGCGCCGCCTTCAAGAGCGCGCCGGTGACCGCGTTGTTGAAGCCGGTGGCGGTCGCGTGCCGGGCGGCGACCGGGTCGGGGAACTCGGCGTTGAGCACGGTTCCCGGCGGGTTGGTCGCGGTGATTGGGCGGTACATGCCGGCGTTCAGGGGAATCGTATCGTCGTGGGTGCGGATGAACGTCGTAATCCGACGGGTCAGCCAGTTGTGCAGCGTGCCCAAGGTGGGCACGTTGTAGGCGGCCGGAACCTGCGGGTCGGTGCCGGTCAAGTCGAAGTTGAGCGTGCCGTCCGCGACCGTCATCCGAAGGCGCATGCGGATCGGGATGTCGCTCACCATGTCGTCGTCGATGTAGTCCCAGAAATCGTAGACGCCGTCGGGAAGGCGCCGCAGCACGGCCCGGGCCTTGGCCGCCGAATACGCCTTCAAGGCCTCCTGACTTTCGATAAAGGTGTCGAGGCCGTACAGCTCAATGGTCTCGGCGACCCGCTTGGCACCGACTTCCAAGCAACCGAGCGTCGAGAGCAGATCGGCCATGTTGATGTCCGGAAGCCGGCAGTTGGCCTGGAAGATCTTGACGAAGTCCGCGTTCAGCTTTCCCCTCTTGACGATCTTCATGGGCGGGATGCGGATGCCTTCTTGGAAGATCTCGTTGTTTTCGACGGTCATGCTGCCGGGAACGCGGCCACCGATGTCCATGTAGTGGATGAACCCCCAGCCGTAAGCGACCACGCGGCCCTTGTGGTAGTAGGGCCGGACCAGGTGGAGATCGGGCAAATGCGTCGACATGCCTTGCGAAAGGTAGGGGTCGTTCGTGACGATGACGTCGCCCGGCTCTACCTCGACCGCGCCGATGGTGTAGGCGGCGGGAACGTTGATCGAGGTGGTTTTCGAACCCGGCGGCCAAGCGAAGACCTCGCCTTCGAGATCGATCAGTCCGACCGCGAAGTCCGAGGCCTCGTTGACGAAGACCGAGCGCGAGGTGCGCTGCATGGTGATCCGCATCTCGTCCGCGATCGCGGTCACTTTGTTCGCCAGAATTTCCAGTAGAACCGGTTCCATCGATGGCCGCCTTATTCTATGGGCGATGAAATTCAGGGGCTACTGCGCTGCCCGACCGGGCAACGCCGCACCTTCCGCTTCGCCGAGCTCGGCGAGAATGGCTTCGCGGAGACGCGCGCGCGCCGCGTCCGCATCCGCAAGCGCGTCCGCGAGCGAGCCCAACCCCGCCTTGGGGAGGTTCGGCGCCGCGCGTTCGATGACGCGGCGGCGCGTGGCGTGGCGGACCGATTTCGGCAGCGCGTAGAGGCGCTGATTCAGATCGTTCATCGTCGCGTCGTCGAAAACCCGCTCCCAAGCCTCGCGCTCGGGACCGAAGTCGAAATCGGCGCCGACGTTCTGCTTGACCCGCGCCGCGCGGGCCGCCGCGGTGGCGTCCTCGTCTACGCTTCCGTCGTCGGCGATGACGACGCCGTAGTCGCGCGCCGCACCTTCACGGCTGACGAAGAGTTGCACGACGTCGCGCCGCACCGCATCCGGATCGCGCAAGTACGGATCGCCGTATCCCGCCGCGCCCTCCATCACAACCGTAATGGTGTCGCCGACGGCCGCGCCCAGCTCTTCCGCCTTGCCCAGCTGCCGCTCGCCGGGCTTGCCCTGGTTGAGGACGAACTGGGGGAGCGCGCCGTGTTTGCCGCCCATCACGCCCCACGAAGGGAAGCGCAACCGGTCGAGACCGCGCACCTGGAGGGTGGAACCTTCGCGAAGCACCTCCAACTTCATGGTCTGGCCGACGCCGCCGCGCCAACGCCCCGGCCCACCCGAATCGATAGCGACGTCGTATTCGACCACGCGTAGCGCGCACTTGCCTTCGATGGTCTCGATCGGGTGGTTGTGCATGGTGTTCATGGTCACGTCGCGCCCGTCCACCCCGTCGCCGCCCGCATACGCGCTCATGCCGCCGCGCAAGGACTGGACGATGATGACGCTCGTGGTCTCGCCCTCGGCTCCCGGTTCCGTATAAATGATGATCCCGCCCGTGCCGCAGGTGGGGCCGGCCATCAGATCGGGCGCGGCCTTGAGAAGGGCACCGGTGACGGCGTTGTTGAAGCTTGTCGCCGTGGCGTGGCGTTCGGCCACGGGATCCGGGAACTCGGCGTTCAGCACGGTTCCCGGCGGGTTGGTCGCAGTGATGTCGCGGTAGAGACCCGCGTTCAACGGGATCGTGTCGTCGTGAGTGCGGATGAACGTCGTG
The DNA here is from genome assembly GCA_030746935.1 of Rhodospirillales bacterium. Classification (GTDB taxonomy): domain Bacteria; phylum Pseudomonadota; class Alphaproteobacteria; order Rhodospirillales; family JASLLV01; genus JASLLV01. The sequence continues at coordinate 10,758 of JASLLV010000031.1, forward strand.
ATCCGCCGGGTGAGCCAGTTGTGGAGAATGCCGGCCGTCGGAACGTTATAGGCGGCCGGAACCTGCGGGTCGGTGCCGGTCAAGTCGAAGTGGAGCTTGCCGTCCACGACCGTCATCCGAAGGCGCATGCGGATCGGGATGTCGCTCACCAAGTCGTCGTCGATGTAGTCCAAAAAATCGTAGACGCCATCGGGAAGGCGCCGCAGTACGGCCCGGGCCTTGGCCGCCGAATAGTCCTTACTGACCGATTGGCTTTCGACGAACGTGTCGGCACCGTAGAGCGCGATGGTCTCGGCGACCCGCTTGGCGCCGACTTCCAGGCAACCGAGCGTCGAGTGGATGTCGGCCATGTTGATGTCCGGCAGCCGGCAGTTGGCCTGGAAGATCTTGACGAAGTCCGCGTTCAGCTTGCCCCCTTTGACGATCTTCATGGGCGGGATGCGGATGCCTTCCTGGAAGATCTCGGTGTTCTCGATGGTCATGCTGCCGGGAACGCGGCCGCCGATATCCATGTAGTGGATGAAGCCCCAGCCGTAAGCGACCACGCGGCCCTCGTGGTAGTAGGGCCGGATCAGATGGAGATCGGGCAAGTGTGTCGACATGCCTTGCGAGAGATAGGGATCGTTCGAGACGATCACGTCGCCCGGCTCGACCTCGACCGCGCCGATGGTGTAGGCGGCGGGCACGTTGATCGAGGTGGTCTTCGAGCCCGGCGGCCAGGCGAAGACCTCGCCTTCGAGATCGATCAGCCCGACCGCGAAGTCCGACGCCTCGTTGACGAAGACCGAGCGCGAGGTGCGCTGCATGGTGATCCGCATCTCGTCCGCGATCGCGGTCACCTTGTTGCTGAGAATCTCAAAGAGAACCGGGTCCATCTTTGGCGATCTCCCTCAAAATACAGCCGTCGTGCCCAGCCTATTCGCCCCGCCGGGCGGCGTCAAAACCGGGCGCCGTCGCCCTACTGGGTCGGCGGTTCCCACGTGGCGTCGGGATCGAGCGGAAATATGGGCCGTGGCAGGCGCTCGAACGGATAGTTTTTCATGTTCGGCGTCGAAAGACCGGGAAGGTCCGCCTCAAAAATGCGCGCCGGCGGGAAGATGTGCGCGAAGCCGGCCCGGAAATGGCCGCGCGATTTTACGATCACGGTGCGCGCGTCGACAACGCTTACGCCAAAGCTCTCGAAGTGTGCCGAATCGAGCGCTTGTTTGCGGTGACTGGTGACGACCACGGTAATGGTGCCCACCCGCAGGACGGCGGTTGGCCCGAGATCGACCCTCCGGCCCGCCGCGGTCGCGCCGCCGCGGCCGACGAAGATGCCGTCCCAAAGCGAGACGACTTCGGCGTCGGCTTCCCACGCTTCAGAGAATTCGCTCTGTTCTTCGCGATTGAATTGGGCGCGGAACGTGGCGCCGGCACCGCGTTCGCGGGCCTCGGCCGAAAGCGGGGGGTCGAAGAAGGGACCAAGGATCACGTCCCTTGCGCCCGCGTCATGCATCGCCTTCAAAAGCCAGGTGGTGTTGCCGCGCGCGCCGCTTCCCGGATTGTCGGCAACGTCGGCGATGAGGATCGAATCCTTCGACGCGTCGTTTCCGATGTCGAGCGCCATCGCCACGCAATCATCGAGCGAGGTGAGCTGGGGGACAAAGCGGTGACGGTCGTTCCAGGTCCTCTCAGCGAGCTCGCGGCAAACCCTGCGCGCCGCGTCCCTGTCACCGCGCGCGGTCACGATGAATGCCATGCCATTCTCGGGCGTATCGCCTTGCATGAATCCGCCGAGGATCGAGACGTTCATGATCGTGTCGTCAATCTTGGTCTGGCCGAGATCGATGGCATCGCCGTAGGGCCCGCTCGCCGTGAGCTGGGTTACGTTCGGCGCCACCAGCGGCAGGCGGATGAACGCCTTTTCGGTCTTGACGCCGGCGAGAAGCTCGCGCATGGCGTGGCCCGCCTCGACGCCGCGTTCGTGCTGGTCTACGTGCGGGTTCGTCAGATACGAGATCAGCAGATCGGTCGAATCCACCATGGTGTCCGAGATGTTGGCGTGCAGATCCAGCGTCGAGACGATCGGAACGTCCGGTCCGACGAGCCCGCGCACCATGGCGAACAGATCACCGTCGGGATCGGTGATTTCGGTCGAGACGGCGGCGCCATGCTCGGAGAAATAGACCCCGTCGACAGGAAGTTCCGCCTCGAGAAGCCGCCGGACCTCATCCTTAACCTCGAGGTAGAAGGCGTGATCGACGCAACCGGCGGCGCCGGCCGACGTCATTAGGATGGGCACCGGGGTCCAGGAACCCGACCCGTTCATGGTCTGGATGAAACCGGTCAGCGTTCCAAGGACGCGCGGCGCGTCCTTCGCCGCGTCGGCGAGGATGGCCTCTCCGACAAGGTGGAAATCCTCTTCGAAGTCCTTGCGCGCCACCACCGGCGAGAACCGGTTGCTTTCGAGATTGAATCCAAGGAGCGCGATTCGCGGCTGGGCATCGTTTTTCGCCATCTCGACGGTCCCCCGGTTCGTTCGCATGAGGCGCGGACCGAACCTGCTTGTTATGCCCGGCGCCGGATTCGTACGTTATGCCATCGGACCGATCACCGGCAAGCGTTGCGAGGGCGTCGCAGGTGGGATGCGGTTGCGGTCGAATACGCCATTCCATAGAGTCCCGCCCTTCGGGCCTCGGACGCGTGGGAGTCAAGCCCTTGAATTCGACCGCGACGGATGGCTGCCGCGATCGAGCGGACCCAAAGGGGCCCTCCCGGACGTGCGCGCTCGCCGATGGATCGACGTGGGGGGCGAGGTGACGGTCTTCATCATCCGTCGGCTCATGCAAAGCGCGGTCGTCGTCTTCGCGCTCACGTTGGTGGTATTCTTTTCCATCAACATCATCGGAAATCCGGTCGATATCCTGATCGACCCTGAATGCGACCAGGAGTGCTATCGCAAGGCGATGGAGAACTTCGGCCTGGACCGGCCGATTCACGAGCAATACTTCGTGTTCCTCGAGAACGCCGTTCAGGGCGACTTCGGCGATTCGTTCTTGAACAAAATCCCGGCGACCGAGCTGATCGTCGAGCGACTGCCTGCGTCGCTCGAATTGGCGATCTTCGCCATGCTGATCACGCTGGTCATCGGCATCCCCGCAGGCATGTGGTCGGGCTTGAGGCCTGAAAGCCCGAGCGGCAAGCTGATCATGGGCGGCTCCATCGTCGGATTCAGCCTGCCGGGGTTCTGGGTCGGCCTGATGTTGATCATCATTTTTTCGGTGGAACTGGATCTTCTGCCGAGCACGGGCCGTGGCGAGACGGTGGAGGTCCTCGGGATCCGTATAAGTTTGCTCACCCTCAACGGGCTTTCGCACCTCGTGCTACCAGCGATCACGCTCTCGCTTTATCACACCGCCCTGATAATGCGGCTGACCCGGGCGGGGGTGCGCGAGGTGGTGCTGGTCGACTTCATCAAGTTTGCTCACGCCAAGGGTCTGGCCGCCCGACGGGTTGTCTTCGTGCATGTCTTGAAGAACATCCTGATCCCCGTGGTCACCGTGCTCGGGCTCGAATTCGGCGGCCTTCTCGCCTACGGCGTCGTGACCGAGACCATCTTCGCTTGGCCCGGGATGGGCAAGCTTCTCATCGATTCCATCAACATCCTCGACCGGCCGGTGGTGGTCGCCTACGTCATGTTCATCGTATTGCTGTTCATCACCATCAATTTGTTGGTCGACATCCTGTACTCGGTGCTCGACCCCCGGGTTCGCATCGAGGGGATGGGAAAATGACGCCGCCGCCCGACATCGCGGTGGCCGCGAACGTGTTCGACGCCGGCGAGCAACGCGCCGAGGCGCAGACGCCGTTTCGCCGCTTCCTCGCCGACTTCACGGAAAGCAAGATCGCGGTCGTCGCGTTCTTCGTATTCGTCGCGGTCCTGTTGTGCGCGATGTTCGCGCCCTGGATCTCGCCGACCGATCCCTACGACCTCTCGAAGGTGGATATCATCGACAACCGGCTTCCGCCGGGGTCCGAAGGTATCGACGGACTCACGTACTGGCTCGGCACCGACGGCGCCGGCCGCGACATGTTGAGCGCCATCTTATACGGGCTCCGAACCAGCCTCTTCGTCGGCGTCACGGCCGGCGGGATCGCGCTCACCATCGGTGGGGTGCTGGGTCTCGTCGCCGCTTATTTCGGCGGGTTCATCGACACGTTGATCATGCGGTTGGTGGACTTCAAGCTGGGGTTCCCTTCCATCCTCATCGCCATGATCCTGCTCGCCGTTCTCGGCAAGGGAGTCGACAAGATCATCATCTCGCTGGTGGTGGTCCAATGGGCCTACTACACGCGCACGGTCCGGGCGAGCGCGTTGGTCGAGCGCAACCGCGAATACATGGAGGCCGCACAATGCCTCGCGCTTGGCCACTTCAGTGTCGTCTTCCGTCATCTCTTGCCCAACTGCCTGCCGCCGTTGATCGTCGTCGGGACCGTCCAGATCGCGAGCGCGATCGCGCTGGAGGCGACGCTTTCTTTCCTGGGCCTCGGGTTGCCGACCACGGAGCCGTCGCTCGGCCTCTTGATCGCCAACGGTTTCGATTACATGCTGAGCGGCAGGTATTGGATCAGCATCTTTCCCGGGATTGCGCTGCTGATCACGATTCTCAGCATCAATCTGATCGGCGATCAGCTTCGCGACGTGCTGAACCCTCGGCTGCAGAAGTAACCGAAACGGCGCCGCCCGAATCGCTTGCGCCATGCCCGAGCTTCCCGACATCGAGGTCTACATCGCCTGCCTGGAAAGGCGCGTCCGCGGTACGGCCCTGAAAGGGGTTCGCCTCGCGAGCCCGTTCTTCCTCAGGACCGTCGAGCCGCCGCTGTCGGCCGGCGCCGGACGCCGGGTGGAGTCGCTCACGCGTATGGGAAAGCGCATCGTCTTCGGCCTTCAAGGCGGCATCCACCTGGTCCTCCACCTGATGATCGCGGGACGCCTGCATTGGCAGGCGCCCGGCGCGACGGTGCCCAAGAAGCGGGGGCTGGCGGCGTTCGATTTCGGCGATGGTTGCCTGATCGTCACCGAAGCCGGTTCGCACAAGCGGGCGTCTTTGCACGTGGTCGCGGGCCGAGACGCGCTCGCTGCCCTTGATCCCGGCGGGACCGAGGTCTTCGAGGCTGACGTGGCGGCCTTCCATGCGGCGCTCGTGCGCGAGAACCACACGCTGAAGCGGGCGCTCACCGATCCCCGGCTGTTTAGTGGAATCGGGAACGCATACTCGGACGAGATCTTGCACCGCGCGCGGCTTTCGCCGCTCGCCTGGACGCATAGACTCGCCGATGACGAGGTCGCGCGCTTATTCGAAGCGACGCGAGGGACGCTCGCCGAGTGGACCGAGCGCCTGCGCGCCGACGCCGGTGACGGTTTTCCCGAGCGTGTGACGGCGTTCCGCGACGGCATGGCCGCGCACGGCCGATACGGTAAGCCGTGTCCTGACTGCGGAGCACCGATCCAAAGGATTGTTTACGCCAAGAACGAGACCAACTATTGCCCCCGCTGCCAGACCGAGGGCAAGGTGCTTGCCGACCGCGCGCTGTCACGGCTTTTGAAGAAGGACTGGCCGCGGACGCTCGACGCGCTGGAGAGTTCGCGCGCCGGGCGCGAACCGCCGGCTTGAGGCTAGACCGAGACGTCTCCGGGACATGAGCGAGGAACTTCACCACCTCACCATCGCGCGAGGCTCGTCGCTGATCCGCTCCGGCGCTCTCTCTCCGGTGGCGTGGATCGAGCATCTGCTCGCGCGGATCGCGGCGCTCGATCCCGTCCTCGACGCCTTCGTTCGGGTCACCGGCGAGCGGGCGCTGGCCCAGGCGCGCGCCGCCGAAAACGAGATTGCGCGCGGCGCGTATCGGGGTCCCTTGCACGGTGTGCCTTATGCCGCCAAGGATATCTACGACACCGGCGGGATCGCGACGACCGGCGGATCGCGGGTTTGCCAGTTCCGGGTGCCCGAGCGGGACGCGACCACCGTCAGCCGCCTTGGCGAGGCGGGCGCGGTTCTGCTGGGCAAGCTAACCACCCACGAGTTCGCCTATGGCGGACCGTCGTTCGATCTGCCTTGGCCGCCGGCCCGAAACCCGTGGGACGTGCGGCGTTTTTCGGGCGGCTCGTCCAGCGGCTCAGGTGCCGCGGTCGCGGCCGGGCTCGTTCCGGTGGCGCTCGGCAGCGACACCGCCGGCTCGATCCGCCAGCCGGCGGCCTTTTGTGGCGTCGCCGGCATGAAGCCGACACCCGGCCTGGTGAGCCGGGCAGGCGTGCTTCCATTCTCGCAGTCGACCGATGTCTGCGGACCGCTCGCTTGGACCGTCGAGGACTGCGCCATCGTACTTGGCGCGCTCGCCGGATTCGATGCGAATGATCCCCAGTCGGCGGATGCGGCCGTTCCCGATTTTCGCGCCGTCCTCGACCGCGACATTCGGGGTGCGCGGATCGGCGTCGTCCGTCACTTCCACCAACGCGACCGCAAGGCCGATCCGGCCATCACCCGGGCGCTCGACGACGCGCTCGCGGTGCTCGCGGGGCTCGGCGCCGAGATCGAGGACGTGACGCTTTCGGCGCTCGACGACTTCGCCGCTTGCCTGTGGGTCATCACCTGCGCCGAGATGGGCGCCGTGCACGGTGCCGGATTGCGCGCCCGGCCGGGCGACTTTGGCGAGAACTTCCGCTACCGCACCGTTCCCGGCGCCGCCATCAGCGCCGTCGATTACGTTCAGGCCCAGCGCCATCGCCAAGCACTCATCGCCGAGGTGGGGCGCGCCTTCGACCGTTTCGATGCCCTGGTAACGGCGACCGTTCCGACGCCGGCGCCATTGTTCGAAGACGTGAGCTTGGTTTCGGCCTTCGCCTCGCGGGGCATCAACCACGCCTTTTCGGCGGCCGCCGTTCCGGCGCTGGCGGTGTGCTGCGGGTTCACCGACCAGGGCCTTCCGCTCTCGCTCACCGTCGCCGGGCGGGCATTCGACGACGCGGGCGTCCTCAAGATCGGCCACGCTTACGAAACGGCGTGCTCGTGGCGCGAACGCCGCCCGAGCATCGATGCGACGGTCCGGCTCCCGCCCGGGCCCGGACCGGAGACACCGGCGCCCGGCGCCAGCGGCCCGCCCGCCGAGCTCTTGGCCGCGTGGGCGGAAATGCCGCTTGACGCCCGCCAGCGCGACCAGCTTGCCGAGGCCCTTCCCTATATCGACGGCATGATCGAACGGGTCTTTCGGAACCACGCCTACGAGGACGAGCCGGCCAACGCCTTCGAGTTCGCGGAAGGACGCCAGCGCCGATGAGCGATGATGCGTGCGCGCTCACCATTGCCGAGGCCGCGCGCCTGATCGGTTCTCGACGCATGTCGCCACTCGAGCTGACGCAAGCCATCCTTGGGCGCATCGAGCGGCTGAACCCGGTGCTCGCGGCCTACGTTACGGTGGCGGCCGAGCGCGCTCTCGAGGGCGCGCGCGCCGCCGAGGCCGAGATCGTCGCCGGGCGTCATCGCGGGCCGCTTCACGGCGTACCGGTCGGACTCAAGGACGTATTCGAGACCGCGGGCCTGGCGACGACGGCGCATTCGCGAATCCTCATCGACCACGTCCCGAAGCGCGATTCGGCGGTGGCGGCGGCGCTGGCGCGCGCCGGCGCGGTGCTTCTCGGCAAGCACGCCTGCCACGAGTTTGCCCACGGCGGGCCGTCCTTCGATCTGCCCTGGCCGCCGGCGCGAAACCCCTGGGACCCGGCCCGCTTCACGGGCGGCTCGTCGAGCGGCTCGGCCGCGGCCGTCGCGGGCGGGCTCACGCTTGGGGCATTCGGCACCGATACCGGCGGTTCGGTCCGCAATCCCGCCGCGCTTTGCGGGATCGCGGGCCTCAAACCTACCTACGGGCTGATCAGCCGGCGCGGTGTGATCCCCAACGCGTTCACCCTCGATCACTGCGGGCCGATGGCGCGGACCACGGAAGACTGCGCGATCCTGTTGCAAGCCGTCGCCGGACATGACGCGGGCGATCCTACGAGTGTCGCGCGGGCGGTGCCGGACTACGCGGCGGCGCTCGGACGGGGCGTCAAAGGCCTCAGGATCGGCGTGATCCGACACTTCTGGGAAAACGACTTGCCTGCGGGCGATGAAGCAGGCCGCGCGGTGAAAGAGGCGCTCGGGGTGCTGGCCGGGCTCGGCGCCACGCTCGCGGACGCGCGCATGCGTCCCCTTCAGGACTATTACGACGTCAAGATTACGATTGCCGAATCCGAGCTGTTCGCCATCCACCAGAAGACCCTGGGGTCGCGTCCCGCCGACTATGGCGCCGATTTCCTTGCCCGCGCCCTGCCTGCATGCCTGTTCAACGCCTACGAGTACGTCCAGGCGCAGCGGCTGCGCCGGATCATGCTGGCCGAGATGGAACGGCTCTACGAGAGCTTCGACGTCCTCGTCACGGCGGGCTACTACGGCCCGGCGCCGAGGCTGGACGGGCACCGCTCGATCGGGTTCTGGCAGAAACCCTCGATCACCACGCCCTTCAATGTCACCGGCGGACCGGCGTTAAGTTTGTGTTGCGGTTTCTCCGGCGACGGTCTTCCGCTGGCCCTGCAGGTGATCGGCCGCCCGTTCGACGAGGAAACGGTGCTCCGCGTCGGCCACGCCTTCGAGCGCGAGTCGGGCTGGCACGAAATGCGACCCGGCGCAGACCCGCAATCCGTACCCGTAGTTTCGCCGCCCGCCGACAATGCGGCTGGCGCCGGGGTCGACGCCGCCACGCAAACGATGGTCGAGGCGCTGGCGCGCCGCGCCGGGCTCGCGCTCGACGAGCAGCAGTTCGCGGTGCTCTGCGAGGCCGCGCCCTACGCCTTCGCCATGGGGCGGCGCTTGCGCCAGGACCTTCCGTGGGATGTCGAGATGGCGAACGTCTTTCGCGCGTGATCCCCGCTCACGTCACCTCGCGGGCGAACCGAATGACCCGCTCGCCCTTAACCGGCACACGCCGCGGCATGATCAGGATGCAATTGTCGTGGGGTGTCGTCACGTCCTTGCCGCCGTCGCGGGCGACCACGGTTCCGGCGTTTTCGAATTCCTCGAGGCCGTCGAAATCCCGCACCCACTGGAAATCGTCGGTCTCGGCATTGCGGCCGTCCGTCACCTCGAGCATCCGCTGCGGCGGCGGTTGTTTCACGGTGACGTGCGTGTCGAAAAAGCCCTCCTCGATCACGTCGGCCGCCCTCAGGAAGTGAAGCGAAGTGTCGAGCGCGACGGTAGCGGCCGTCTTGGCCCAGTGCTGGCCGCATTCGACGAGCAGCGCCGTCATTTCGGTTCCAGGATCGTTGAACGGTGCGTATTCGATCATTCGCCGGCCCTTGACGTGACCGGAGCCGCAGACGACGACCTCGGGGTAGTCGACTGCGCGGGCGAAGCGCCGCTCCTTCTCCAGTCCGTGACACAGAATCAGGGGCGTCGAGAAGGTTCCCATCGAATGGATGTCGAGTAGCAGGTCGGCCGACTCGATAATGGGGCGCATTTCCTTGGCGCGGCGGACCTCGATCGATCGGTCGGGACCGTCGAGAATCTCGGTCTCCCACACCCTGTTGTAGTCCTCGTCCACGAAACGCGAATCCTCGGGGCTCGCGGGATCGAAATTCTGATAGGCGTACACGTTGGCAAAGGCGAGGGTGAGTTTGCCGCGCTTGGGCCGCACCTCGTTTCGGAACAGATGATCGACGGCATACGCCCCGCAAGTCTCGTTGCCGTGGGTGACGGCCTGGATCATCGCGTGCGGTCCGGGTTGGCCGCTGTCGAATGTGGTGACGTAGTCGACGCCCGAATTGCCCTGCTTGTAGGGCGCGATGTCCGGCGCATCGAATTCCACGGGGTATACCTCGCTCATCTGCTCCCTCCTTGCGGCGTGCGGTCGCGAACCATGCCGCAAAACGGCCCGCGACCGAAGTATTTCTTGATTCGCGAACCCTGAGACTCGCGGAGTGACTGCGCGCAGCCGGGCCTCAAACGCGTGAATCCGCTCGACCTCGATAGTGTAGATCAGATTCACGCAATCGGTTTCGCCCATGGCGATCCGCCGACCACGTAAATCGGGTCTGCTCTTTGGTCTGCTCTATTGAGTTCGAGATTGAATTCGAGCGGAATCAGGTGCTTGATTGAAACCGCGTCGCGGTTCCCTTCAACCGCGATCCGCCCTAGGAGACCAGCGCCATGCACCTTTCCCGATTCCCGAGGATTCGCCTTGCCCACACGCCGACGCCCTTGGAACCGCTCTCCAACCTGACGCGCGCGCTTGGCGGGCCGCAACTGTTCGTCAAGCGAGACGACTGCACAGGCCTTGCGACCGGCGGCAACAAGACGCGCAAGCTCGAATTCCTGGTGGGCGAGGCCCTTGAGGTCGGCGCCGATACCGTCATCACCCAGGGCGCCGTGCAGTCGAACCATTGCCGCCAGACGGCGGCCGCGGCCACCAAACTGGGGCTCAAGTGCGAGATCATCCTCGAACGCCGGGTGGCCGAATCAACCGAGGAGTACGAGACGTCGGGCAACGTGCTTCTCGATCAGCTGTTCGGGACCGCTATCCGTCGGGTGCCGGCGGGAACCGACATGAATGGCGCTCTCGAAGAGGTTGCCGGCGAGATCCGGGCCAAGGGCGGCAAACCGTACGTGATCCCCGGTGGCGGCTCGAATCGGGTAGGGGCGCTGGGATACGTCGGATGCGCGATCGAGCTGGTGCATCAGGCGAACGAGGCCGGCATCCGGATCGACCACGTCGTGCACGCGACCGGCAGCACCGGAACCCAGGCGGGCCTTCTCGCGGGGCTCGAGGGCATGAACGCCCGGATCCCGGTGTACGGGATCGGCGTCAACCGTTCCAAGGAGCAACAGGAAGGCGCGGTTCACGAACTTGCCGAGGCGACCGCCGAATATATCGGCGTCAGCGGTGGGATCGAGCGCGACCGGGTGGTCGCGAACTGCGATTACGTGGGCCAGGGCTATGGGGTGCCGACCGAAGCGATGGTTGAGGCGGTCACGTTGACGGCGCGCCACGAAGGGCTGCTTCTGGACCCGGTCTATTCCGGCAAGGCGATGGCGGGCCTTATCGACCTCATCCGCAGGCGCGAGGTCTTCTCCAAGGGTGACAACGTCGTGTTCATCCACACCGGCGGCTCGGTCGGCCTGTTCGGTTACGGCCAGGTCTTCGCCCCGGCGTGACACGCGCCGACAACGGCCATGGGGCCAAAGCGCTCGGGTCACGCCGGTTCGACGGATTCCGGCGCCCGTATTCGGTTGGACGGGCGTCATGAAACCGATCATGAGTGCGTTGGATCCGGGTGGTCTTCCCCCATTGAGTTGGTCCACCGTTAATATGAGTAAAACGGAGGATCAGAGATGGCGTACAAGCGGCATA